>JAEYGD010000043.1 GCA_023402505.1 Actinomycetes bacterium | reverse complement strand
GCAGTTCCCGGCGGCCCTGCCGCCAGCCGGCCTCCAGCGCGGAGGCGTACGCCGGTCGCCGTGCCGGCGGCACGGTGAGCCGGTGCAGCTCGTAGCGGCGGCGCAGGCCACCGACGGCCCGTTCGTGCGTGACCGGGACGTCGAGCCGGTCGAGCAGTTGACGCATCCGCCGCGCGGCGTCCTCCCGGTTGAACTCCACGACCCCGGGCCGGTAGGCGGGCACGGCGCGGCGTGCCCCGACCGTGGCCGGCGGGGTCACGCAGCGAAGGAGGCACGCGGCCTCGAACGTGTCGGCCAGGGTCAGCCAGTCCAGCGGCGGCGGGGCCGACGGCGGCCGGGGCCGGTCGAGCAGGATCGGTTCCACCTGGGGGGCTCCTTCGCGGCGTCGGGTTCCCCTACCGTGGCGGCTGGCTCCCGCTCGCGGAACCGATCCGGCCGAGCCTTGAGGAAATCTTGCGGGTGCCCAGCGTCACAGCTCGGTGACCACCACGTCGAGCTGGCGGGGGCGGCCCGCCGGCGTGGGCTGCTCCTCGACGGTGTACTTGAGGTCCCGCAGCGCTGTGACCAGCCCGTCGGCGGTGCGCGGCCGGGCACCGGCGGTCAGCAGGTCACGGACCAGCCGCCCCTTGGTCGCCTTGTTGAAGTGGCTGACCACCGACCGGACGGCCACACCGTCGACCTCCCGTTCGTGCAGCACGCGCACGGTCACCGTCCGGGCCGCGACCGGCCCGCGCGGGGACCACGTCGCCGCGTACGCGCCGGAGCGCAGGTCCAGCACCGGCCGGTCACCGGCCGCCGCCGTCAGCACCGGCGCCAGGGCCCGCCGCCAGTACGCCGACAGCGCCCCCGGCCCGGGCAGCTTCGCGCCGACCGGGCAGCGGTACGGCGGGATCCGGTCGGTGAGCCGGACCGCGCCCCAGAGACCGGAGCTGATCAGCACCGACCGGCGGGCGGCCCGCAGCGCGGTGGGTGGCAGGGAGGCGAGGTCGAGGGCCTCGTACAGCACGCCGGTGTAGAGCCGTTCGGCCGGCGCGGTGGCCGCCTCGCGCAGCCGGGTGTTGCGGCGCAGTTCACCGCGCTGCCCCGGGCTCAGGCCGAGCGCGGTCAGCGCCGCCTCCTCGGTGTCGCCGCCGCAGAGCGCGACCAGTGCCGCCAGCACCTCCTCGCGGGCCGGGGTCAGCTCCGGCAGCGAGAGCCGGGCCAGGTCGAGTCGCCGGCCGGTGCCGGCGTCGGCCTTGCCCTCGGAGGGCGGCAGCAGGATGAGCATCGGGTACTCCTCGATCAGCCGGCGGGCGGGCCGGCGACCGCCAGCGTACGGGCAGCCCTCACCGCCAGGGCCGGACCGGTGTCCGGGGGTGGTACACGCGATACCCGCCGACCTCGGCGACGGGTTCCGCGTCGGGGCGGTCCCGCAGCAGCCGGCGCAGCCGCCGCTCCAGCGTCGAGCCGGCCTCCACCACGTACCCGGGCCGGGCCGCCGCCTCCACCCGGTCCCAGTACGCCGGGTAGCGGTTCTGGCCGGGGGTGAACCAGTCGTCGAGCACTCCGCAGGTCACCTCCTCCGCCGTGTTGAAGACCAGCCGGTTGCAGGTCCAGTAGTCCCCGTACACCTCGCGCGGGCCGGCCGTCCGCAGCGTGTCGGCCAGCTCGCGGGCGGCCCGTTCCTCGGTCCGGGAGGCCGCGCTGCCGGTGCTCGCGAACAGCACCGTCACGACGAGCGTCGTCGCGGCGAGGGCGGTGAGCACCGCCCCGGCGGCGGCGCCGGCAAGCCGGCCGGCGACCCCGGTCGTGCCCCGCCGGGCGGCCACCGCCGCCCGCCACAGCGGCCACAGCACCGCCGGCAGGGACAGTTGCAGCACCGCCAGGTAGCGGGCGTTGCCGAGCGGGTCGGTGGCGGCGAGCGGGCTGCGGGCGTACGACAGCAGGGTCAACGCCGCGCCGGTGACCAGCGCGAGGTGCACGACCGGGGCGACCCGCGCGGCGCGGCCGGCAGCCCGGCGGTACGCGACGACGGCGCCCACGGCGGCGACCACCAGCAGCGCGGGGTAGAGCAGCCCGAACCACTCCTGCCAGCGGGCACAGCCGTCCACCGGACACAGCCCGGTGGCCAGGGGCACGCCCTCCAGGACGGCGCCGGAGATCCGCTGCGGCAGCGGTGGGGGCGGCCCCGCCTTGGTGCTGATCTCGCGGAGCACCGACAGCGAGTCCTCGCCCGGCGGGGCGACGAGGTTGTCCCGGATCATCGGGACGACCCCGAGCGCGAACCCGGCCACCAGCAGCGCGCCGGCCCAGCCGAACAGGTCCCGGCGGGCCGCCCAGAGCAGCGCGAGGGCGGCGACCGCCACGTACGGCAGGATCAGCCAGTCGGACCAGACGGCGATGCCCGCGAGCAGGCCGAACAGGCCCACGGCGAGCCGGCGGTGCCGGATCGTGTTCCGGGCCAGCCCGACGACCACCAGCAGCAGCGCCAGCACCGCCACCTTGACCTCCGGGCGCCCGCCCACCACGGTCAGCTGGTCCCGCACCACCCGTTCCGAGCCGAGCGCCAGCAGGCCGACGATCAGCGTGGCGAACCACGGCGAGGCGATCCGGCGGGTCAGCCGGTGGATCAGCCAGAGGAAGAGCGCGTACAGGGCCAGCAGCGGCAGCCGCAGGACCGGCCAGCTCGGCCCGGTGAGGGCGACCAGAGGAGCGGCGAGGTACGACTCGAGCACGCCCATGTAGCGCTGCCCGTACAGGAAGACCGGCCGTTCCCGGCCGTCGGCGATGTGCAGGGCGGCGAGCCCGAAGGTGGCCTCGTCGCTGTTCGACACCGGGATCGTGTGGAGCGTGAGGACCAGCCGGTATCCGACGCCGGCGAGCCCGAGTGCCAGCGCGACGAGCGCCGGTCGGTCCAGGTGCGGGCGCCACCGCCCGCGGTGCGGCACAGGTTGCGACACGACCAGGCCCCCGTCGTCGTCCCGACCGGAGTCTGTCACGCGCAGCCGGTCGGGCGGGCCGGTTCGGCCGAGACGGGGGGTGGCCGTGGTCGTCTCGCGTGGCCGGAGCCGGCGGGCTGTGGCAGGGTTGCTGGGTGCCACCGACTCCCGCCGGCCAGCTGGCCGTACCTCAACTGCACCGGGCCGCGCGGATCGAGGACGCCGTCCACCACCTGGTCGAACGCCGGCTGCGGCGGACCGGCTGGCGGACGAACATCGTCGCCTACACCGGCTACGGCCGGCCCGGCTGGGTGCGGGTGATGTGCCGGGTGCTGCTGGGGCGGCCGGACACCCGGCAGCGGGGGCGGCTGGAGAAGGTCCGCGGCTGGCGCAGCTTCACCACCCTCCCGGCGAAGTACGTGACGGTGACCATCGAGTCGGGTGGGGTGCGGCACGAGACGCAGACCGACCGCAGCGGCTTCGTCGACACGATGGTGACGGCGGATCTCGCGCCGGGCTGGGGTTCGGTGCGGATCAGCGTGCCGGACGCGGAGCCGGTCGAGGCGCCGGTGCGGATCATCGACCCGCAGGTGGGCTTCGGGATCCTCTCCGACATCGACGACACGGTGATGGTCACCGCGCTGCCCCGGCCGCTGCTGGCCGCCTGGAACACGTTCGTCCTCGACGAGCACGCCCGCACGGCGGTTCCCGGGATGGCGGTGCTCTACGAGCGGCTGGTGACCGCGCATCCCGGCGCGCCGGTCTTCTACCTGTCCACCGGCGCCTGGAACGTCGCGCCGACGCTCACCCGCTTCCTGTCCCGGCACCTCTACCCGGCCGGGCCGCTGCTGCTGACCGACTGGGGCCCCACGGCGGACCGGTGGTTCCGCAGCGGGCGCGAGCACAAGCGGGCCACCCTGGCCCGGCTGGCGAAGGAGTTCCCCGAGGTGAAGTGGCTGCTGGTCGGTGACGACGGGCAGCACGACCAGGAGATCTACCGGGAGTTCGCCGCCGCGCACCCGGAGAACGTGGCCGGCGTGGCGATCCGGCGGCTGTCGCCGACGCAGTCGGTGCTCGCCGGTAGCCTGCCGCATCCGGTGGACACCTCGTCGAGTGGACCGGTGGGGCAGAAGTGGCTCTCCGCGCCGGACGGCGCCGGCCTGTGGAAGCTGCTGCGCGAGGCCGGTCTGGTCTGACCGGCGTCGACGGCGCCGGTTGGCGGTGCGCGGGAATTATCTGAAGGATACTTGCGCAATCTCCGTGCTGCATTGAATATCTTCTTCATGTTCAGAGGCTTTCGTCGATACGTCCCGGGCCTGCTGCTGGCGACCGCGCTCGCGCTCGGCGCGGGCGTCGCCGCGTCCCCGCCCCACTCACCCGACCCCGTCGCGGACGCCGTGCCGGCCGCCGCGCAGGCGGCCTGCGCGACCGACCCGGCGACCCCGAAGCGGCAGTTCCGTGGCATGTGGCTGGCCAGCGTCGCCAACATCGACTGGCCGAGCCGCACCGGGCTCACCCCGGCCGCCCAGCAGGCCGAGTACCGCTCCTGGCTCGACCTGGCCCGGCAACGACGGATGAACGCCGTCGTCGTGCAGATCCGGCCCACCGCCGACGCGTTCTGGCCGTCGACCTACGAGCCGTGGTCGCAGTGGCTCACCGGCACCCAGGGCACCAACCCCGGGTACGACCCGCTGGCCTTCCTGGTCGCCGAGGCGCACGCCCGGGACCTGGAGTTCCACGCCTGGTTCAACCCGTACCGGGTGGCCAACCACACCAACCTGTCGCAACTGGCCGCGAGCCACCCGGCGCGGAAGAACCCGGGCTGGACGGTCGCCTACGGCGGCAAGCTCTACTACAACCCCGGCATCCCCGCCGTCCGCGCCTTCGTGCAGGACGCGATGATGGACGCCGTCCGGCGTTACGACATCGACGGCGTGCACTGGGACGACTACTTCTACCCGTACCCGGTCAGCGGGGTGCAGTTCCCCGACCAGGCCACCTTCGCCACGTACGGCGCGGGCTTCGCCAACATCAACGACTGGCGGCGCAACAACGTCAACCTCCTGGTCCGGGAGATGGGGGACCGGATCCGGGCGGCGAAGCCCTGGGTGAAGTTCGGGGTCAGCCCGTTCGGCATCTGGCGCAACGCGGGCACCGACCCGCTCGGCTCGCGCACCACCGGCCTCCAGTCGTACGACGCCATCTACGCCGACACGCGCCGCTGGGTGAAGCAGGGCTGGATCGACTACATCGCCCCGCAGCTCTACTGGCACATCGGCTTCGCCGCCGCCGACTACCGGGAACTGGTCCGCTGGTGGTCCGAGACCGTCGCCGGCACCGACGTCCAACTCCTCGTCGGGCAGGCCACCTACCGGGCGGGCGCGTCCGGGCAGGACGCGGCCTGGCAGGACCCGGCCGAGCTGACCGACCACCTGACGCTCAACCGCAGCCATCCCCAAGTCGCCGGCGACATCCACTTCAGCGCCAAGGACGTACGCGCCGACCGGATCGGCGCGGTCAGCCGGCTCGCCGCCGACCACTACACCCGGCCCGCGCTGGTGCCCCTCGCCACCGGCCTGGGCGGCAGCGCCCCCGCCGCACCGAACCTCACCTCGGCCGTGCGCGGCAGCAGCGGCGTGACGTTGAGCTGGCAGCGCGGCGCCACCGGCAGCACCACCTCGTACGCGGTGTACCGGCTGCCCGGCGACGGCGCCGTCGACCCCTGCGACCTGGCCGACGGCCGGTACCTGCTCGGCACCGTCCGGGCGACGGGCAGCACCGGGACCTTCACCGACACCACCGCACCGGCGAGCGGGACGCACCGCTACCTGGTGACCGCGCTGGACCGGCTGCACCACGAGAGCGCGGCCAGCAACGTCCGGGTGGTGGGCGGCACCGGCGCGACGTTCAGCGTCGTCGTGGACAACGCCTCGGGCGGCTTCACGGCCGGCAGCGCCTGGGGCACGTCGTCGTACTCCGCGCAGCGCCACGGCACCGACTACCGGTTCGCGGACCCGCAGGCCGTCAGCGACCCGGCCTGGTTCCGGGCCACCCTGCCGGCGACCGGCACCTACCGGGTCGAGGTCTGGTACCCGGCCGACGGCGGCTACAACAGCGCCACGCCCCACCTGGTGGCGACCAGCGCGGGGACCGTCAGCGTGACGGTGGACCAGCGCACCGGAGGCGGCCAGTGGCAGGTGCTGGGCACCTACCAGTTCGCCGCCGGGGAGCGGCAGGTGGTCGGAGTGAGCCGGTGGACGAGCGGTTCCGGCTACGTCGTCGCCGACGCGGTACGCATCACCCGGCTCTGAGCCGGTAGGCGTCCCCCGGGACACGCGGGGCGCGGGCGGGCCCGACGACAGGTCGAGCCCGGCCCGCTCCCCGCGGCGTCACGGTCGGAGGGAGGATGAACCCATGCCGAGCCGTCTCGCCGTCATCGCCATCGACACCGCCCGTCCGCGACTGATCGCCGAGTTCTGGTGCGCGGTCCTCGGCTGGCAGGTCGTCGACGAGGACGCCGAGGTGATCACCATCGCGGCCGCCGATCGTTCCTGGCCGATGATCGACGTGGTGACGGTGCCGGAGGCCAAGGTCGTCAAGAACCGGCTGCATCTCGACCTGCGCGCCGACGGTGTGTCCACCGCGGAGGAACTCGACCGGCTGCTGGCCCTCGGGGCCCGGCACGTCGACGTGGGGCAGCCCGCCGACGCGACCTGGGTCGTGCTCGCCGATCCGGACGGCAACGAGTTCTGCCTGCTGTCCCGGACCGTGCAGGACCTCCAGGACGGCTGACCGCGCCGGTCAGGCCGGGCGGAGCCAGAGGACGCCGAGCGGGGGGACCCGCAGCGCCGCCGAGGCCGGCAGCCCGTGCCAGGGCACGTCCTCGGCGCGTACCTGCCCGAGGTTGCCCACGCCCGACCCGCCGTAATGCGTCGCGTCGGTGTTGAGCACCTCGGTCCACGTGCCGGCGGCCGGCAGGCCGACCCGGTAGCCCTCCAGCGGCGTCGCCGAGAAGTTCGCCACGCAGACCAGCGTGCCGCCGTCCGGGGCGATCCGGACGAACGAGACGGTGTTGTTGGCGACGTCGTCCCCGGCGATCCAGCGGAAGCCGGCCGGCTCGGTGTCCTGCGCCCACAGCGCCGGGGTCTGCCGGTAGACGCGGTTGAGGTCGCCGACCAGCCGCTGCACGCCGGCCCGGGCCGGGTCGTGCGGCAGATACCAGTCGAGGCCGCGCTCCTCGCTCCACTCCCGGTCGTCGGCCAGCTCGCAGCCCATGAAGAGCAGTTGCTTGCCCGGGTGCGCCCACATGTACGCGAGCAGCGCCCGGACGTTCGCGAGCCGCTGCCAGGTGTCGCCGGGCATCTTCCCGGCCAGCGAGCCCTTGCCGTGCACCACCTCGTCGTGGCTGATCGGCAGCACGTAGTTCTCGCTCCAGGCGTACGCCAGGGAGAACGTGAGCTGATGGTGGTGGTGCTGCCGGTAGACCGGGTCCTTCGAGGTGTAGAGCAGGGTGTCGTGCATCCAGCCCATGTTCCACTTGAACCCGAAGCCGAGCCCGCCGGTGTCGGTGGACCGGGTGACGCCCGGCCAGGCCGTCGACTCCTCGGCGATCAGCACCACGCCGGGGTGGTGCCGGTAGACGGTCGCGTTCGCCTCCTGCATGAAGGCGATGGCCTCCAGGTTCTCCCGGCCGCCGTGCTGGTTGGGCACCCACTGGCCCTCGCCCCGGGAGTAGTCCAGGTAGAGCATCGAGGCAACCGCGTCGACCCGCAGCCCGTCGACGTGGAACTCCTCGCACCAGTAGAGCGCGTTGGCCACCAGGAAGTTGCGCACCTCGCGGCGACCGAAGTCGAAGACGTACGTGCCCCAGTCGGGGTGCTCGCCGCGGCGCGGGTCGGGGTGCTCGTACAGGGGGGTGCCGTCGAAGCGGCCCAACGCCCACTCGTCGCGCGGGAAGTGCGCCGGAACCCAGTCGAGGATCACGCCGATCCCGGCCCGGTGCAGCGTGTCGACCAGATGCCGGAAGTCGTCCGGGTCGCCGAACCGGGACGTGGGCGCGTAGTAGCCGGTGACCTGGTAGCCCCACGAGCCACCGAACGGGTGCTCCATCACCGGCAGCAGCTCCACGTGCGTGAAGCCCAGCTCGGTCACGTACGCGGTCAGCTGCTCGGCCAGCTCCCGGTAGCCGAGGCCGGGCCGCCACGAGCCGAGGTGCACCTCGTACACGCTCATCGGCTCCTGGTGCGGACGCCGCTTCGCCCGCGCGGCCAGCCAGTCGGCGTCACCCCACTCGTAGGTCGAGTGGTGCACCACCGAGGCGGTGGCCGGCGGCACCTCCGCGTACGCCGCCAGGGGGTCGGCCTTGTCCCGCCAGTGCCCGTCGGGGCCCAGGACGCGGTACTTGTACCGGGCACCCACCCCGACGCCCGGCACGAACACCTCCCACACCCCGGTGGGGCCCAGCGAGCGCATCGGCCAGCCGTCGTCGGGTGCCCAGCCGGTGAAGTCACCGACCACCCGGACGCCGCGCGCGTTGGGCGCCCACACGCTGAAGGCCACGCCCTCGTCGAAGACCCGGGCGCCGAGCGCCTCCCAGAGCCGCTCGTGCCGGCCCTCCGCGATCAGGTGCAGGTCCAGCTCGCCCAGGGTGGGCGGGTAGCGGTACGGGTCGTCGTGGACGTGACCGTCGGCCTCGACCCGGTAGTCGAGCGCCTCGCCCGGGACGACCGCCTCGAAGATCCCGGCGTCGTGGACCCGCTTCGTCGGGTGCCGCTCGCCGTCGACGAGCACGGCGACGTCGGTGGCGCCGCGCCGCAGCGTCCGGATCGTGGTGCGCCCGCCGGCCGGGTGTGCCCCGAGCACCGCGTGCGGGTCGTGGGTGTGACCGGCGATCAGCTGGTCCATCGGGCTTCGTCCTTACGCGTGGGGGCGGTGCCGCCGGACAGGTCGTCGGGCACGCTCTCGACGGTGAGGTGGGCGGGCACGCTGGTCGGCGTCGCCTCCGGCGTGGGCGGGACCGGGCGGCGGACGGTGAACACGTGCGCCGGCTGCAGGTACGGGTCGAGCCGTACGGCGTTGCGCTGACCCCAGTCGTACGCGGCGCCGGTCAGCTCGTCGTGCACGGTGAACCGCTCGTGCCAGTCGAAGCCCAGGGCCGGCATGTCCAGCGTGGTGTTGCCCCACTGCACGGTCCGGGAGTCGAACGAGCACACGACGATCACCGTGTTGCCGGTGTCGGCGTCGCGCTTGGACCAGCAGAGCAGCGCCGGGTTGTCGATGTCGTGGAAGACCAGGTTGCGGAGCTGGTGCAGGGCCGGGTTGTCGCGCCGGACCCGGTTGAGGGTGGCGATGAACGGAGCCAGCGACCGGCCCTGCGCCTGGGCGCCGGCCCAGTCGCGGGGGCGCAGCTCGTACTTCTCGTTGTCCAGGTACTCCTCCGCGCCGGGGCGGGCGACGTGCTCGAACAGCTCGTAGCCGGCGTACATGCCCCAGGAGGGGGAGAGCAGCGCGGCCAGCACCGCCCGGATCTTGAACATCGGCGGGCCGCCGTGCTGGAGCGTCTCGTGCAGGATGTCCGGCGTGTTCGGCCAGAAGTTCGGTCGCATGTAGTCGGCCGCCGCGACCAGCTCCATGCAGTACTCGCGCATCTCGGCGGCCGAGGTGCGCCAGGTGAAGTACGTGTACGACTGGGTGAAGCCGACCTTGCCGAGCCCGTGCATCATCGCCGGCCGGGTGAACGCCTCGGCGAGGAAGAGCACGTCCGGGTCGACCTTCTTCACCTCGGCGATCAGCCAGTGCCAGAAGTCGACCGGCTTGGTGTGCGGGTTGTCGACCCGGAAGATCCGCACGCCCTCGCCGACCCAGTGCAGCACCACCCGCAGCACCTCGGCGCGGATGCCCGCCGGGTCGTTGTCGAAGTTCAGCGGGTAGATGTCCTGGTACTTCTTCGGGGGGTTCTCGGCGTACGCGATCGACCCGTCGGCGCGGGTGGTGAACCACTCCGGGTGCTCGGTGACCCACGGGTGGTCCGGCGCGCACTGCAACGCGAGGTCCATCGCCACCTCCAGGCCCGCCTCGGCGGCGGCGGCGACGAAGTCGCGGAAGTCCTCCGCCGTACCCAGGTCGGGGTGGATGGCGTCGTGGCCGCCCTCGGCGGCACCGATCGCCCACGGCGAGCCCACGTCGTCCGGCCCGGCGACCAGCGTGTTGTTGGGACCCTTGCGGTTGACCCGGCCGATCGGGTGGATCGGCGGCAGGTAGAGCACGTCGAAGCCCATCGCCGCGACCCCCGGCAGCCGCTCGGTGGCGGTGGCGAAGGTGCCGGAGCGGGCCGGTGCGTCCACCGTCGCGGGAACCGCCCCCTCGGAGCGGGGGAAGAACTCGTACCAGGCGGAGAAGAGGGCACGCTCGCGGTCCACCCACAGCTGGTAGGCGTCGCCGGTGGTGACCAGTTCCCGGACCGGGTGCTCCCACAGCAGGTCGGCCAGTTCCAGCGCGGGGCCGACCCGGTGGGCCAGCTCCCGGGACCCGTCGCGCAGGGCGGCCGTCGCGGCCGCCACCCGCTTCCCGTCGGCCGCCGGCACCAGCTCGGCGGCGGCGGTCAGCACGCGTACGCCCTCGGCCAGGTCGTTCGCCAGATCGTCCGGGCCCTGGCCGGCGGCGATCTTCTTGGTCACCGCGTTCTGCCAGGTCAGGTAGGGGTCGGAGAACGCCTCGACGGTGAAGGTCCAGGCGCCGACCGCGTCCGGCCGGATCGTGGCGTGCCAGCGGTCCTGACCGGGCTCACCCGGGTGCATCCGGGTGAACGGGCGGGCCTGTCCGTCCGGGCCGAGCCAGACCACGTTGCAGCCCAGCGCGTCGTGCCCCTCGCGGTAGGCACGGGCCGACACCGGGACCAGCTCACCGACGACCGCCTTGGCCGGGTAGCGACCGCACGAGACGACGGGGGAGACGTCCTCGATGGGGAAGCGACCAGTCACCGTTTCAACCTACTGCGGAAGATCGCTTCGCGCGCGGCCAAGCGCTCCGGTCGAGGCTGCCCCGATCGGGTCCGCTCGCAGTTTCGGGGAAAGTGCTGCCTCACGGGCGGCTGAGGCAGCAACTTCCCCGAAGATGATTCGGTCAGTGCGGCGCGACGCGACCCAGCGGCGCGGTGGGCGGGTACCGTGCCGGGCGTGATCGAGCTTGTCGAGCGGCACACCGTGCTCGCCGTCGTGGTCGGGTCGCGGGCGTACGGGCTGCACGGGCCGGGCTCCGACTACGACCGGCGTGGCGTGTACGTGGCGCCGACCCGCGCGTTCTGGCACCTGGACAAGCCACCCACCCACGTCGACGGGCCGGCGGTCGAGCAGTTCTCCTGGGAGTTCGAACGCCTCTGTGTGCTCGCCTTGCAGGGGAACCCGACAGTGCTGGAGGTGCTCTGGTCTCCACTGATCGAGACGATCACCGTGGACGGGGAACGGTTGCTGGCGACGCGGCAGGCCTTCCTGTCCCGCCGGGTGGCCCAGACGTACGGCAGCTACGCCCGGGATCAGCTCGCCAGGGTGGCGGCCCGCCGGGCGCGTACTGGCGAAACGAACCACAAGCAGGCGATGCACATGATCCGGCTGCTGACCGCGGGGACGCACGTGCTGCGCACCGGAGAGGTCCTGGTCGACGTACGGCACCTGCGTGACCGGCTGCTCGCGGTGCGCCGCGGCGAGTTCGCGTGGGAGTCGGTCGCCGCCTGGGCGGCGGACCTGCTCGCCGAGCTGTCCGACGCGGCGGCGGCCACCACGCTGCCCGAACAACCCGACCGGGACGCTGTGGACCGGCTGCTCACCGCCGTACGGGAGAGGAACCTGACGTGACGACCAGCGTGCCGTCGTGGGCCGCCGAGGTCGCCCGCCAACTGCCCTACCCGCTGTTGTTCGCCACGGTCAGCGGCGCTCACCTGTACGGGTTCGCGTCGGTCGACTCCGACCTGGATCTGCGCGCGGCGCACCTGCTGCCGCCGGCCGAGGTGGTCGGGCTGCGTACCGGCCCGGAGACGGTGCAGCACACCGGAGTACGCGACGGCGTCGAGCTGGACGTGGTCAGTCACGACCTGCTCAAGTTCGCCCGGCTGCTGACCGGCCGCAACGGCTACGTACTGGAACAGGTGCTGTCGCCGCTGGTGGTGGTGACCACCCCGGTGCACGCCGAACTCACGGCCCTGGCGCTGCGCCTGGTCACCCGCCACCACGCGCACCACTACCTCGGATTCGCGACGACCCAGGAGCGGATGTACGCGAGGACCGGGCAGCTCAAGCCCGCCCTCTACACGCTGCGGGTCCTGCTCACCGGGATCCACCTGATGCGAACCGGGCGGCTGGAGACCGACCTCGGTGTGCTCGGGGCGGGCATCGCGTACGTGCCGGACCTGATCGCCGCCAAGCGGGAGGCCGAGCACGGGCCGTTGCCGTCGGGCGTCGCCGAGCGGCTCGCCGCCGACGTGCCGCGGCTGCGCGCCGAACTGGAGACCGCCCGGGACGCCTCGGCGCTACCCGAGCGGCCAGCCCCGGCGGCCCTGGACGCCCTGCACGATCTGGTGGTCCGCATCCGCCTCGCCGCGGTGCCAGCCACTCGCTGAGCCGCACAGTTTCGGGGAAGGTGCTGCCTCGCGGGCGGATGAGGCAGCACCTTCCCCGAAGATGATTCGATCAGCCGCCCTGTCACCCGGCGGCGCCGACCGACCGGTACACCTCCAGCGTCCGCTGGGCGATCCTGTCCCAGGAGAAGTGCTCCACGGCGCGCCGCCGCCCGGCCCGGCCGAACTCGGCGGCCCGCGCCGGGTCGGCCAGCAGCTCGTTGATGCGGGTCGCGAGGTCGGCCACGAACCGCGCCGGGTCCAGCGGCCGGCCACTGCCGTCGCCGGCCTGCTCGATCGGTACGAGCAGCCCGGTCTCGTCGTCGGCGACGACCTCCGGGATCCCGCCGGTCGCGGTGGCGACCACCGCGGTCTCGCAGGCCATCGCCTCCAGGTTGACGATGCCCATCGGCTCGTAGACGGACGGGCAGACGAAGACGGTGGCGTGCGTCAGCACCTGGATCACCTCGTGCTTCGGCAGCATCTCGGCCACCCACACCACCCCCGAGCGGGTGGCGCGCAGTTCCGCGGCGAGGCCCTCCACCTCGGCGGCGATCTCCGGGGTGTCGGGGGCGCCGGCCAGCAGCACGAGCTGGGTGTCCGGCGGCAGCTCGCGGGCGGCCCGCAGCAGGTACGGCAGGCCCTTCTGGCGGGTGATCCGCCCGACGTAGACCACGCTGGGCCGGGACGGGTCGATGCCCAGCCGCTCGACGACGTCGGTGGCCCGGTCCGGGGCGTACTGCGTCGTGTCGATGCCGTTGTGCACCACCCGCACCCGGTCCGGGTTCACCGCCGGGTACGCCGTCAGCACGTCCTGCCGCATGCCCGCGCTCACCGCGATCACCGCGTCGGCGGTCTCCACCGCCGTCCGCTCGCACCAGGACGAGAGCGCGTAGCCGCCGCCGAGCTGCTCGGCCTTCCACGGCCGCAACGGCTCCAGGCTGTGCACGGTCACCACGTGGGGCACGCCGTGCAGCAGCTTCGCGGTGTGCCCGGCCAGGTTCGCGTACCACGTGTGGCTGTGCACCACGTCGGTCCCGGCGCAACCGGCGGCCATCTCCAGGTCGACGCCCATGGTCCGCAGCGCGGGGTTCGCGCCGGCCAGGCCGGCCGGTTCGGCGTACGCGGTGACGCCCGGCTCGGTGCGCGGCGCGCCGAAGCAGTGGACCCGCACGTCGGCGAGGCGGCGCAGCTCGCGGGCCAGGTACTCGACGTGCACCCCGGCGCCGCCGTACACCTCGGGCGGGTACTCCCGGGTGAGCAGGTCGACACGCAGCCCGGCGGGGCTACTCATGCCGGCGCTCCGCTGCGCTGCGCGCCGTCATGAGGTACCTCCACGCTGAGCCTGATGATTCGCTCGCTGCGCTCGCTCATGCCGGCGCTCCGCTGCGCTGCGCGCCGTCATGAGGCACCTCCACGCTGAGCCTGATGATTCGCTCGCCGCGCTCGCTCATGCCGGGAACCCTAGTGCAGAACGCCACGTCGCACCGGCTGCGGAACTGTGCCCGTACGAGTGGTGAAGTGACGGCGGGGTCGATAGCGTCGGGACATGGCTGCCAAGGTGCTCGCGATCGTCCTGGCGGGTGGGGAGGGCAAGCGCCTGATGCCGCTCACCACGGACCGGGCCAAGCCGGCCGTCCCGTTCGGCGGGATGTACCGCATGGTCGACTTCGTGCTCTCCAACCTGGCCAACGCCGGGTACCTCAAGATCGTCGTGTTGACCCAGTACAAGTCCCACTCGCTCGACCGGCACATCACCAAGACGTGGCGGATGTCGACGCTGCTGGGCAACTACGTCACCCCGGTGCCCGCGCAGCAGCGCCGCGGCCCGTGGTGGTTCGCCGGCTCGGCCGACGCGATCTACCAGAGCTTCAACCTGATCAACGACGAGCAGCCCGACTACGTGATCGTCTTCGGCGCCGACCACATCTACCGGATGGATCCCCGGCAGATGGTGGAGGACCACATCGCCTCCGGCGCGTCGGTGACCGTGGCCGGCATCCGGCAGCCGCTGTCGACCGCCGACCAGTTCGGCGTGATCGAGGTCGGCGAGGACGGCCGCCGCATCCGCGCCTTCCGGGAGAAGCCCACCGACGCCGTCGGGCTGCCCGACGCGCCGGACGAGATCTACGCCTCGATGGGCAACTACGTGTTCACCACGAGGGCGCTCTGCGAGGTGGTCGAGCGCGACGCGGAGGACAAGACCAGCAAGCACGACATGGGCGGCAGCATCATCCCGATGCTGGTCGAGCGCGGCGAGGCCAACGTCTACGACTTCCGCGACAACGAGGTGCCGGGCAGCACCGACCGCGACCGCGGCTACTGGCGTGACGTGGGGACGCTCGACTCCTTCTACGACGCCCACATGGATCTGATCAACGTCCACCCGGTGTTCAACCTCTACAACTTCGAGTGGCCGATCTACACCGACCAGCCGCCGTACCCGCCGGCGAAGTTCGTCCACCAGTGGGGCGAGCGGGTCGGCCGGGCGGTTGGCTCGATGATCTCCCCCGGCGCGGTGATCTCCGGGTCGCTGGTGGAGAACTCGGTGGTCTCGCCGAAGGTGAAGGTCCACTCCTGGGCGCACGTCGACGGCGCGGTGCTGATGGAGGGCGTCGACATCGGCCGGCACGCCGTGGTCCGCCGGGCCATCCTCGACAAGAACGTGGTCGTGCCGGAGGGCGCGGAGATCGGCGTGGACCTGGAGAAGGACCGGCAGCGCTACACCGTCTCGGACAACGGCATCGTGGTGATCGGCAAAGGCCAGAAGGTGGAACCGTGAGCGCGAGCGAAAGGCAGGCACCGTGAGCGCGAGGAGTGAGCTTGCGAGCCCCGCAGTCGCGAGCGAAAGGCGGGCACCGTGAGCACGCATCCCCGCGCGGGCCAGCCCGCCCAGCCGGCCGACCTGGTCGACGTGCCGATGCTGGTGACCGCGTACTACGCGGAGCATCCCGACCCGGAGGACCCGGCCCAGCAGGTCTCCTTCGGCACGTCCGGGCACCGGGGTTCGTCGCTGCGCAACGCCTTCAACTCCGACCACATCCTGGCCGTCACCCAGGCGCTCTGCGACTACCGTCGGGAACGGGGCGTGGACGGCCCGCTCTTCCTCGGCCGGGACACGCACGCGCTGTCCGCCCCGGCCGCGGTGGACGCGCTGGAGGTGCTCGCCGCCAACGAGGTCACCGTCCTGGTCGACAGCCGCGACGGCTACACCCCCACCCCGGCCGTCTCGCACGCGATCCTCACCCACAACCGGGGGCGGACCAGCGGACTCGCCGACGGCATCGTGATCACGCCGTCGCACAACCCGCCCGACGACGGCGGCTTCAAGTACAACCCGACCCACGGCGGACCGGCGGACACCGACGTCACGAAGTGGATCCAGGACCGCGCGAACGCGATCCTCGCCGCCGGGCTCAAGGAGGTGCGCCGCATCCCGTACGCCCGGGCGCGGGCCGCCGACACCACCGGGACGTACGACTTCCTCGCCCGCTACGTCGACGACCTGCCGGCGGTGCTCGACCTCGACGCGGTCCGGGCGGCCGGCGTGCGCGTCGGTGCCGACCCGCTCGGTGGCGCCAGCGTCGCCTACTGGGGTGAGATCGCGCAGCGGCACCGCCTCGATCTCACGGTGGTGAACCCGACGGTCGACCCGACCTGGCGGTTCATGACGCTCGACGGGGACGGCAAGATCCGGATGGACTGCTCGTCGCCGAACGCGATGGCGTCGCTGATCGCCGCCCGCGACCGGTTCCAGGTGTCCACGGGCAACGACGCCGACGCCGACCGGCACGGCATCGTCACCCCCGACGCCGGCCTGATGAACCCGAACCACTACCTGGCGGTGGCGATCGCCCACCTGTTCCGCACCCGCACCGAGTGGGGTCCGGCCGCCGCGGTCGGCAAGACCCTGGTCTCCTCGTCGATGATCGACCGGGTGGCCGCCGACCTGGGGCGCCCGCTGCTGGAGGTGCCGGTCGGCTTCAAGTGGTTCGTGCCGGGGCTGCTCGACGGGGCGGTGGGTTTCGGGGGTGAGGAGAGCGCCGGCGCCTCGTTCCTGCGCCGGGACGGACGCACGTGGACCACCGACAAGGACGGCATCCTGCTGTGCCTGCTCGCCGCCGAGATCATCGGTGTGACGGGGCGGACCCCGAGCGAGCACTTCGCCGAGCTGGCCGGGCGGTTCGGGGCGCCCTCGTACGCGCGGATCGACGCCCCGGCCAGCCGGGAGGAGAAGGCCGTGCTCGGCAAGCTGTCACCCGACCAGGTGACGGCCACCGAGCTGGCCGGTGAACCGATCACCGCCACGCTCACCACCGCCCCCGGCAACGGCGCACCGATCGGCGGCTTGAAGGTCACCACGGACAGCGGCTGGTTCGCCGCCCGCCCCTCCGGCACCGAGGACGTCTACAAGATCTACGCCGAGTCGTTCCAGGGGCCGGAGCACCTGGCCCGCATCCAGGACGAGGCGAGGGACCTGGTCTCGGCGGTGCTGGCGAACACCTGACCGGCCGCGTACGCGAAAGCCGCCGGCGCTCGGGCCGCGCGGTTCAGCGGGGTGGCGGGAGTTCGCGGCGGTTCAACTGCTCGCGGAGGGTCTCCGGGAGCAGTTCGCGGAGCTGCTCCGGGAGCAGGGGCAGGTCGAGCAGGCTCAGCTTGAGCTGGTTGCGCTCCTGGTAGCGGCGCGGGTCGAGACGGACCACGAGGCCGGCGTCGCGGCGGTAGGTCACCTCCACCGTGCCCTCGGTCGCGGCGTCACGGATCACCAGGCCGTCCACCTCCACCGCGACCGGGGCGGAGCCGGCGGTCAGCTCCAGGTGGATCCGCTCGTCGGGGGAGAGGATCACCGAACGGGAGATGCCCGCCATCGGCGCCGAGGGCGTCACCACCACCGCGTCGCTCGCCGGTGACACCAGCGGACCGCCCGCGGCGTAGCTGTACGCGGTCGACCCGGTCGGCGTACTGACCACCAGCGCGTCGCAGCGGTAGTAGCCGTACCGCTGCCCGTCCACGGCCAGGGTGGCGGTCACGAAACCCGAACCGGGCTGCCGGACCAGCGCGATGTCGTTGAACGCGACCAGGTCGTCCCCGCAGAGGTCGCAGGCCAGGCAGCTGTGCCGCTCCACGGTGAAGTCCCGGTTCGCCAGCCGTTCGAGCGCCGCCGGCAGCTCGGGCGGCTCCACCTCGACGAGGAAACCCAACCGGCCCAGGTGCACCCCGAGCACCGGTTTCGGGTCGCGCACCGCCGAGCGCAGCGCGCCGAGCATCGTGCCGTCCCCACCGATGCTGATGAGCGCGTCGCTGGTCGCGGCCACGTCCTCGGCCGGGAGGGGTTCCACCGTGGCCGGCACCCGGTGCCGGTCCTCGGCGCGCACCGCCAGGCTCATCCGGTGCCGGGCCACCCAGCCGGCGATGATGTCGACCACCTCGGAGACGTCCCGGGTCGGATGCAGCACCAGCCCGAGTCGGATCCGATCCATACCCCCAGCTCACCACATCCGCAGCCGCCCCGGCCCGGCTTCGGTCCCGGCCGGCGGGCCGCCCGCCTGATCCAGGGCCCGTCGCCGTTCGTGGATCTCGGGTGAACGGCGACGGACCCCGGATCGACGGGCCCCCGGGGCGGATGGGTCAGCGGCGTGGGGAGGCGCCCAGATGGGTCAGCGCCCGCTTGACCAGGTCGTCACGGGCCGCCGGAGCGAGCCCTTCCAGCCCGAAGCCGAGGTAGACGGTGTCCGCGGTGACCACCGCCGACCCCTCCTCGAACGCCTGCTGGCTGCGGGACCAGTCGGTGGTGTTGCCGGGCGAGCCCGGCGGCGGCCCGGCCACCGTCCAGCCACCCAGGTCGGCCGTCTCGAACGAGGTCTCGCTGACCGTCGCGCCGTCCACGACCACCCGCGCGTCGTCGAGGAAGACGCCGAGACCCTGGGTGCCCCAGTCCGACACGTACGAGATCGACACCTCGACCTGCTTGCCGGCGTACGCCGACAGGTCGGCCACGAACTCCTGCCAGCCGCCGGACGCACCGGTGACGGCGTTCCAGCTGCCGGTGGTGCCGGTCGGCGAGCAGTCCGCGCCCTGGTACCGGCCCAGCCACGGATGGATCTGCTCCACCCAGCCCGAGGCGCAGCTCTCACCGGTGCCCGTGCCGGTGCGGCCGCCCACGTCCGGCAGCGTCGTCCAGGCGTCGCTGCCCACCTCGTGCGCCTCCACGATCATGTAGTCCCAGTCCGACTCGATGTCGTACGAGGTGAAGAAGCGCAGCTCGGCGCTGCTGGCGCCGGTGAGGTCGACGGTGCGGGTCAGCCGCTTGTACGACTCGTCGGCCTGCCCGCTCCACAGGTACCAGTCCCCGGTGCGCGGGTCGAACGGTGCCGCTCCGGGCCGTACCCAACCGACCGGCGCCGAACTCGCGAACTGCGGGAACTGGTCCCGCGGCAGGAAGCTCGACGTGGTCAGGAACGAGGCGGTGTGGTCCTGGTTCTGCGCCGACCCCGGCGCGTTCAACGTCCCCTCGAAGCCGGCGAAGGTGCCGCCGACGCCGGTCAGAGCGTACGGCCCATCGTCGCCGGTGCCGCCGTCGCTGACGTACGTGTACGCGCCCAGCCAGTACTGCTGGAAGTCGTTGAGCAGCGGCAGGCAGGTGTCGTCGTCGGGGTCGGTGCACTCCGCGGGTGCGTTCGGCTGGTACGCGTACTGGCCGTTGGCGGCCTGCGCGAACAGGGCGTACTTGCCGCTGAGCAGGAGCTTGCCGCCCTCGTTCAGGTAGTCCCGCACGGCCAGCTCGGTCTCCAGCGCCGCCCGCGCGGCGGTGCCCGGCACCTGCCCCGGCGCGCGGAGGATCACGTCGTCACCGGTCTCCCACAGCACCGTCCGGTAGTGCGACAGCACACCCAGGTGGTGCGGGGCCGCGCGACCCATCGCGTCGAAGTCGTACACGTCGCTGGTGCGCCCGGCCGCGGACAGCGCCGCCGCCATCTCGTCGGCGTACTTCGCCGTGGTCGTGTCCTGGGCCGGGCTGAGCCCGGTGACGTCCTCCATCGCCAGCACCAGGACGTCACCGCCGATGTCGTCGTGCACCCGGTACGTGAAGCGGTCGCTCAGGACCTTCCCGGCGCGTGGCTTGTTGCCGCTGAACCACACCTCGACCCGGTCACCGGGTCTCGCCCCGGTCACCGTGCCGCGCAGCTCGGCGTAGTAGTCGTCGTGGGTGTTGCCGTACCGCTCGCCGCCCTGCCACTCGCGGACGCCGACGGTCTTCGTGCGGCCACCGTTGACCGTGTAGTGCATCCGGACGTTCTTCAGCGCCCGGCGGGTGATCGAGGCGACCTGCTGGTTACGCCCGTACGACGTGTCGAAGGCGTCCACCACGAAGTCCGGCGTGCTGCGGCCCACCACCGACACCGGGTCGTCCGGGTCGTGGGCCGACTTCGCCACCGCCAGGGCGAACGGCAGGTTCTTCGCCACCTCGGCGGCGATCAGGTCCTCGTCGTCCGGGAAGATGAAGCTGCTGACACAGGCCTCCGGACGCCACTCGTCGTCCGGGTCGGAGGCCGCCGCGGCCTGGCAGGTCGACATCTCGGGGGTGAAGCCGAGCGTGCCGTACCGGACCGTGGCGTGCGTGTCGGTGTCGCCGTTGGTGGTGTACAGCTCGGCGGAGATGTCCGGGTCGTAGCCCGGCACCGCCGGATTCGCGTCGTCACCGACCATCGCCTCGTAGATCGCGTCGTCCGGGGTCGGCGTGCTCACCTGCCAGCCGACGCCGTAGAGCAGCAACTGCGCCGCGGAGTGGTAGTTGACGAAGAACTCGAACCCGACCCGGCGGAACAGCTGGTCCAGCGCCTTGGTCTCCGGCTCCGAGTTCGGCCCCGGCCCACGGTAGGTGTCGCTGTTCGGGTCGGGGGACGAGCCCTCGTTGTCGTACCCCCACTTGTAGCTGAAGTTGCGGTTCAGGTCGACGCCGTCGGCGGTGGTGACCCGCCCGTCACCGTCGTTGTCCCGCAGGTTCTTGCGCCACAGCCGGTTGCCCGGGGTGAAGGTGTGGTCGTAGCCGTCCGGGTTGGCGACCGGCAGGAACCACAGCTCCGTGGTGTCCACCAGCCGGGTGATCTCGCGGTCCTTGCCGTAGTTGTCGAGCATGTGGTGCATCAGGCGCCGGGTCATCTCCGGCGTGATCCACTCCCGGGCGTGCTGCGCGCTGGCGTACAGCACCGCCGGCCGCTTGCCGTCGCGGACCTTCTTCGCGTCCTTCGTGACCTTGAGCGCGAGGATCGGCTTGCCCTGCACGGTGCGCCCGACCGTCTCCACCTTGGTCAGCCTCGGGTAGCGGGCGGCGGTGGCGGTGATCTCGTCCCGGATGCCGCCGGGCTCGCTGTACGAGCGGAACGCCGACCAGCCGCTCGCGGCCTGCTCACGCAGCGCCTGACTGGCCGCCTTGCCACGTACCTTCTTGACCTCCAGCTTCACGCCCTGGCCGGCCAACCTCGCCGCCTGGCGCTTACTGAGCACCGTCTCGACCCGGGTCGCGCCGGAACGGTCGGTCTCCATGTGCTCATGACCGAGGTCGACGCCCGCGTGCCGCAGCTTCTCCAACTGCTCCGGGCTCACCGTGCCGACGTACACCTCCAGACCGTCACGGCCGTCCGGGTCGGACGGAGGCCGCGCGCTTGCCGGTGCGGTCAGCGCCAACGCGCCGACCAGGGTGAACACGCCGGCGATCGTCAGCCGTGTGCGCCTCATTGCGCCTCCTGGTGTGGAAGGACCTGTCGGCGCAAGCCTGATGTGACGGAACAAGGAATGTCAATGCACTCCCGTGTTACGACGGGTGTCTGAAGTGCGTCGGTGGCGAATCGACGACCCGCTTCCAGAGGATCCTGCCCAGCGACACTTCGTACCTGGTTGAGAGATGGGCGTTTTTGCATAACCCGCACCGGGCTTCGTCGTTGAACGGCCTGGCAGGCTGCGAACGCGATCAGCAACGAGGAGCTGACTTGAAGATCGTCGTAACCGGGGGCGCGGGCTTCATCGGCTCGAACCTCGTAAGTGCCCTCGGCGACGTCCGACAGGTTACGGAGATCGTGGCGGTGGATGACCTGTCCACCGGCTCTCTGGACAATCTTCTCGACCTGCCCGTCCGGCTGATCACCGGGACGATCCTCGATCCGGATCTGCTTG
Organism: Actinomycetes bacterium; assembly: GCA_023402505.1. Classification (GTDB taxonomy): domain Bacteria; phylum Actinomycetota; class Actinomycetes; order Mycobacteriales; family Micromonosporaceae; genus Micromonospora. The sequence goes on along the minus strand of JAEYGD010000043.1, from coordinate 20,189 downwards.
ACGAGGCGGTCGCCGGTGCCGACACCGTAGTCCACCTTGGTGCCCTCGGTTCCGTACCACGGTCTATCGACAACCCCATCCGGAGCCATCACGCCAACGCCACCGGCACCCTGACGGTGTTGGAAGCGGCCCGACGTCACCAGGTGTCTCAGGTGATCCTCGCGTCCTCGTCCTCCGTCTACGGATCGAACCCGGTGCTGCCCCGCGCCGAGGTACTGCGTCCGATGCCGGTCAGCCCCTACGCGGTCTCCAAGCTCGCCACCGAGGCCTACGCCCTCGCGTACGCCTCCTGCTACCAGATGGCGGTACTGCCCTTCCGCTTCTTCAACGTCTTTGGGCCCCGCCAGGCCGCCAATCACGCGTACGCCGCGGTCGTGCCGCGGTTCGTCTCCGCCGCACTGGCCGGGGAGCCGCTGCGCGTCCACGGAGACGGCCGGCAGACCCGCGACTTCACCTACGTCGGCAGCGTCACGTCGGTGATCGTCGACGCGGTGCTACGCCAGGTTTCCTCCCCCGACGTCGTCAACCTCGCGTTCGGGGCTCGGATCTCGCTTCTCGAACTCATCGCCGAGCTGGAACAGGTGCTCGGTCGCCGGCTCGACGTGGTGCACGAGGGGCCCCGGCCCGGTGATGTCCGGGATTCGCAGGCGGACAACACGGCTCTGCGTGCTCTCTTTCCGGACGTCGCACCCGTGCCGTGGACTCAGGGAGTTCGGGAGACGGTCGAGTGGTACGCGAACCAGACGTCGAGGCAGCCGGTGGGATGACCGCCCGGTGGCACAGCGCGAAACCCTAGCGGCGGTACCGGACGCGGCGGTTGCGGAGGTCAGCACTGCCGCGCAGTCGCGTACGAGATCGCTTGCTATCGGTGTCGCCTCCTCCCTGGCCGGTAAGGCAGTCGGTCTGTTGGCACCGCTTGTCATCACGCCGCTTACCTTCGGCTACCTCGGCTCGGAGACGTTCGGCCTGTGGATGGCGGTGACCTCGCTGACCAGCATGGTGCTCTTCGCCGACCTCGGCCTCGGCAACGGCCTCATGACCCGACTGGCCCGCTTACGTGCTGAGGGCGACAGGGTGGGTGCGGTGCGCGAAATCTCCAGCGCGTACGCGGTGCTCGGCGCAGTGGCGATCGTCTTGGTGTTGCTGTTGTTCGGCTCGCTGAAGCAGGTCGACTGGCCGGCGCTGTTCCGTGCCGTCGATCCTGGCGTGCAGGCCGACGTGCGCCCAGTTGTTCTGATCTGCTTCGGTGCCTTCCTGCTGAACATCCCGCTCAGCCTGGTGCAACGCGTCCAGTACGCGCACCAGGAGGTGGGCTGGAGCAACCTGTGGCAAGCGGCGGGAAGCCTGCTCTCGATCGGGCTTGTCTACCTGAGCATCCGTACGCGTCAGGACCCCATGTTGGTCATCGCGGCCGGTACGCTCGCGATCCCCTTGGTGAACCTTGCCAACACCCTGCACCATTTTGTGTGGCACGCACCAGGGCTGAAGCCGCGTCTTAGCGCCTTGGATCTGGCCCGGACCCGAACACTCCTCCGGCTCGGCGTCGCATTCTTCGTCATTTCCGTTCTTAGCTCGTTGTCCATGAACCTGGACTCGTTCCTCGTGGGACGGGTCCTAGGCCTGCACGAGGCAGCGGCCTACGCGGTCGCCCTGAAGCTGTTCGCCCTGCTCGCGCTTTTCATTACTCTGGTCAACCTTCCCTTGTGGCCGGCGAACGGAGAAGCCCTGGCCCAAGGCGACCTCGCCTGGGTCAGGCGCAACACGGGACGGATGATGCGCCTGTCCGTGACGGCGGTCGCGTTGCCAGGCGTGGGGTTGGTCGTGTTCGGTGAGGATCTGCTGCGAGTGTGGATTGCGTCTCCCGATCTGGCGCCGCTGCCAATCGACCTGTTCGCTGCGCTGGCCACCGGGTCAGTCCTGCTCGCGTGTGCCGGGCCGCTGTTCATGGCGCAGAACAGCATCGGCGTACTACGCCCCCAACTCATTGGCTGGTCAGCGTTCCTGGTGGTGTCGGTTCCCGCGAAGGTCTTCCTTGCCCAGACGGTCGGGCTGACCGGCGTCGCGCTTGCCACCGCGTGCACGTATGCCGTGACAGTCCTGCCTGCGGCCGTGCTGGGTTACCGCCGGACGCTGGCTACCGTAGCGGCCGATTTTGCAGCACCTTCGTCGGAAGATGATCACCCTGCTTGAAACTTCTAGCGCCTGTCCGGGCATGGAGTCAGGCTGGGACGGCCGACCGCGTTAGCGGTTGACCACACACGAAATCGCTAACGGTCGGTTTCCATGAGCGGTAGTCGAACTCTTCGGCACGTTCCCTGGCAGCGCAGCTCATTCGGTGCCACTGGTCGTCGGTCAGGTCGAGTGCCCTCAGCAGACCGTCATGGACGTCGTCCACCCCCGGTCCGGCGAGCACCAGCCCTTCTTGCCCGTCCTTGACGTAGTTCGCGAGATCGCTGGTGTAATTCAGCAGCACGGGACATCCTGCGGCGAGACTCTCCGGCACCTTCGATGGGAAACCCGCCCGGGCATATCCCGCATCGGGCCGGACCAGGACCGAGAAGTGTGCCTTGGTCAGCTCGGCAAGGATCTGCCCTCGCTCTATCCGCCCAAGAAAGGTGACCTGCCCGTCGATGTCCTTGAGGTCGGCAGGGCTGAGATCTGATAAGAGATGCGCCTGCTCACGGGACATTCCGGCGATGGTCAGCCGTACTCGGTGGCGTTGAACGTCCGGCAGGCGTTGAATCGCCTTCATCACGACGGCCAGCATGTCCTTGGCACCGGCGGTGCCGGCGTACAGCAGGTTCAACCTCTCGGTAAGAGAAGGCGGTGCGGGGCTCGCGAACGTGTCTCGGTCGACCTGCGGTGGCACGAGCAGGGTTGGACGCCGCCGAGCGAGGTCGTCCCGTAGGGCGGTGGAGATCACGATTGTCCGATCGGCTAGTCGAGCAGCAAGGAAGGCGCTCCACCGATGTCGGATGAAGGGAATTGCGAATCGGCCTCGGGCGAACTGCTGCGGGTCGAAGCGCTCCATCACGTCGACGATGACGGGTCGTCGCACCGCGATCCGGAGCAATATCCAAGTACTCAGCGTCCATACGCCGAGCGGTAGGCAGACGGCGCTCAGGTCGGCCGGCCGCACACCGACGCGGCGTAGTGCCGCCAGAACTCGCACGGGTCGCGACTGCCGCTGCCACCAGCGAAACAGAAAATTTCCCGCGGACGGCCGCAGAGTAACCAGCCGGATGTCCGGCGGAAGCAACGGCCTTCTCGGGGGGCAAGTCCCGTCGGCGGGCCAGTCGTTGACCACGATGGCGGTGCATCCTGCCGGGACAGCCGAGCGCGCCAGTTGCAGCATCCGGTTGGACATGGCATCACCGCCCGGAAAGCGGTATGCGGCGATCAGGAGCAGCCTGGGGGGTGTCTTGTCGGACATGCGTCCACAATGTCACAAGGAGCGCGCTTTCGTTAGCTTATGTGCCCTATAAGGAACCTGTGCCTTACGGCAGCCGTCCCTTGAAGCGTCCGTGCCTCGCGCCCGTCCTCGAGAGATCGACATGACGAGAATTCAGATTCTGACCGACTATCGGAACACCTTTTTCTCGACCGTGAGGAGCCCTCACACCCTGCCGACCATGGACGTAAATCGTTTGGTCGAAAACTTCCGCAGCGCTGGATTCACTCCGGAGGTAACCAGCTTTCGAGATCTGGATCTCAGTTCGGACCTGCAAGGCGTACCGGTTCTCTACACATCGTCGGAAGACGTCGGGCTCGAATACAAGAGTTGGATCGAAGATCTGGTCCTAGCGCTCGAGACGTCGGGTGCCAGGACGATCCCTAGCTATCGGTTCCTGCGCGCTCATCACAACAAGGTGATGATGGAAGCCTTGCGCACTCAACTGTTCCCGAAAGAGGCGGCTCGCCTGAACACCCGCAGCTTCGGCAGCTACGAGGATCTAGTTTCGGCCGACTTGCAGGGACGGTGGCCGAAGGTCATCAAGACGTCGGAAGGGGCAGGTTCCCTCAACGTCTCGCTCGTGAACAACCGTCCGGAACTCTTGAAGGAAGCCTGGCGGATCAGCCGCACCCGAAACTTCGATGAAATTGTGCGCGAACACGGCAAGCGGATCCTCCGCCGTGGACGGCACCATGCGAAGTCCCTGCACCGGCAGAAGTTCATCGTCCAGGATCTCATCCCTGGATTGACCGGAGACTTCAAGGTCCTCAAGTTCGGCGACCGCTACTACACGCTGTGGCGGCAGAACCGGCCGGGTGACTTCCGTGCGAGTGGAAGCGGCATCTTCGATTTCCACGATACCCACGGGGTTGAGCGGGCAGCACTGTTGGAATACGCCGAACATGTGGCGGAGACGCTCGGGACGCCTACAGCTTCTCTGGACGTGGGATTCGATGGGCATGATTTTCACCTGATCGAGTTTCAATGCCTGCACTTCGGCACACTCACCGCCGAGCGGTCGACGCATTACTACACGAGGTCCGGTGGTTCCTGGCAGCAGGTGGCCGAACGCTGCGACATCGAAGCGGTGTTCTGCGAGGCGATCGTGCAGCATCTCACCACCACTGAACGATGACTACTCCGTTCTGGACGGTCCCAGGGCGGGTGGTGTTCGCTTCAGCCAACCCAAAGCTTGATCCTTTCCAATAGGACAATGCCTGTCTGCCCGTTCGCGGCTACCAGGAACCGAAAGGGCTGGATGTGGATCTCGAGGTGGCTGGCCGACGGCTCCCGGGACGATCGACGAGGGGACGCAATCTATGAGGCGACCAGTGGTCGTTCAGCACTACGCCGGCTCGTCAGGAGCAAACGGTCCGTTCACCGCTGTTGAGCGTGTGCTTACCTCTCGACTTGCCGATCACTACCAGTTTGTCCGGCTGCATCAGCGGCGCGGTAACGGAGCCCTTGACATATCGATGCTGAGGGAGTGGGTGAACCTACTTCGCCGGGTACGACCGGACCTGGTACACGTGCGTGGCCTGCAGAACGAGGGGTTCCACGGCGTTCTCGCCGCCCGGCTCGCCGGTTGCCGAAGGATCCTGGTCACCGTGCACGGCTCGGTGCGGGACCTGCGGCACGCGGGTCGATCGTGGCGGCGCTGGCTGCTCGTACATGGAGCGGAACCGTTCACGCTGCGGGCCGCCACGCACGTCGCGACTGTCTGTGAGTACGCCGCCCGTCGTGACTTCATTGCTGGTGCGAACGGCCGGTTCGTCGGTGTGATACCCAACGGTGTGCCAATGCCGGTGGAGCCGTGGGCTGCCCGGGAACGGGTCAGGGCCCAACTGGGGCTCGGCGACGATGACGTCGTGATGATCGTGGTAGGCAGGTTGACCTGGGAGAAGGGGTTTCGTGCTCTGGCGCGGGCGCTTCGCCTGCTTGGATCCAATCCGGCCCGGGTAGTGCTGCTCGTGGCAGGCGATGGTCCCGACCGGGCGGACATCGAAAGGACGCTCCACGACGCCGGACGTGTGATGGTGCGCTTTCTCGGCAGCCGCTCCGACGTGCCCGACCTGCTCTCGGCCGCCGATCTCTTCGTCTTTCCTACGCTTCACGAGAACTTGTCGAATGCGTTGCTGGAGGCGATGGCCCATGGGCTCCCGGTGGTGGCCTCAGCTGTAGGCGGGAACGTCGAGGTGCTACGCCAGGGGGGCGGCAGGCTGGTGCCGCCAGATCACCCTGAGGCGCTCGCCGCCGCGATAGCGCCCCTGCTAGCTGACCCGGCCGAGCGCCGAGACCTGGGCGACATCGCCCGGAAGGTCGTCGACAACGGTTACAGCCTCGACGCGATGCTTACGGCACTGGACAGCACGTACCGTCGGATCCTGGGAGAGCCGTCGTGACCGGCAGCCCACGGGTCACTCTGCTTGGCTTCACCGTGCCGGACGAAGTGTTCGCGGAGATATCCGACCGGGATACTGTTCTGGCGACACAGACGCACACCTTTGCCTGGGCGTTGGCTCAAAGCCTCCACGTCGCGGGCTGTCCCGTGCAACTCGTATCAGCGGCTCCGGTTTCCACCTATCCGCGCAACCGCCAGATCGTCTTCCGGGGCAGGCCCTTCCGGCAGGACGGGCTCGACGGACGGCTGCTCGGCTTCGCGAATCTGATCGGGGTTAAGCACCTCACCCGCTTCGTGGCGGCGTGCCGGTCCGCGTCCCGCGCCGTGCGCGAGCACCGCAGCACAGTACTGCTGATCCACGGTGTACACAGCCCGTTCCTCTGGTTCGGAGCGATGGCGGCCCGACGGCCCGACCTGCACGTCGTCGTGGTGCTCACCGACCCGCCGGGGGTACCGCAACCGGGGGACAACCGGCTGGTCCGCCTCCTGCGCGGCATCGACGTGGCGCTGGTCCGCGCGGCGCTCCGCCGGTGCGCCGGAGTCGTCGCGCTGACCCCAGCGCTTGCCGAGGACTTTGCGCCGGGCAAGCCGCGGCTGATCATGGAAGGGATTTGCACCCCACTCGGGTTGGAACGACAGGTAAGACCACGCGAGGGCGTACGAGAGGTCGCCTACGCGGGAGGACTGACCCGCGCCTACGGGGTCGACCGTCTGGTCGAGGCATTCCGGGGCCTGGAAGACCCGGACCTGAGGCTGTGTCTGTACGGGCGCGGCGAGTTGACTGACTGGCTTCGTACGCAGGCCGACGAGGACCCACGGATCATGCCACCCACGGCGCTTGACCGCGTGGAACTGGTCGCGAGGCTCGCCTCCGCCGCAGTGCTGGTCAACCCACGACCGATCGATCAGGGATTCGTCCGGTACTCGTTTCCGTCGAAGCTCATCGAGTACCTTGCAACCGGCGTGCCGGTGGTCACCACCCGTCTGCCCGGCATCCCGGCCGAGTACACACCCTGGCTGTGCTTCGCGGACGGTGATACCCCCGAAGGGCTTCGGAGACGCATCGCGCATGTTCTCGACCTGCCACCTGTGGATGCGCGGGCTCTCGGCGCCGGCGGTGCCGACTTTGTCCGAAACGGCCGGTCGTCCGAGGTGCAGGGTGGGCGCATGCGGTCCTTTCTTGGCGCCCTTGTGGCCGGTGGGCCGGATCAAGGGGCCGCGTCTCCAAGTCCCGCATCCGCCGCTAAGCGACACGGCGCGCTGGCGCGAACGATTCCGGGAACTGAAACGGGCGTTGATACCAATCCTGACCACGGCTAGAAAATTGGTGGTCGTGGCGGCCTTTTGACGACTCGCCGGCACCTGACACCCACGACGCGCTTGCGATCCAGGCCGAGGTTCTGAACTCGCTGGCCTATGGCCTCCAAGGTGGCAGGACGGCGGCTGCGGTCGATCCCGACTGGCAGGCCAGTTCGGGAGCGGATTGCTTTTGGGAGAGGGTGGGCGATGGCAGCGGTGGCCGGATGGCACCAGATCGGTGCGACGTGGTGGCATCGACCAGCTGTGGCAGCCCGTTCGGCGTGCGTCGTGCTGATAGCGGCGGTCGCAGCAACCGCTCCGGTGAATCCGAATCCGCTTATGACTCGGGGTATGTGGGTCGCCGCACCGATCATCGCGGTGTACTGGCCGCGGATCACCACTCTCGACGTCGCCGCGCTGCTGGTGCCGGCGTGGGTGACGTTGGCCGCGTATGAGTGGATATGGCTGCCTGCTGTACGTCATACGGTGTGGGCGTATTGGAGTGTCGTAGGGCTGTTCGTGGCTGCGCGCAGCGTGCTGCGGGGCCGACGCGAGATCAGGGTGCTGTGCTGCGCGTACCTCGTGGGCAGCCTGTATGCCGCATTGAAAGTTATCGATGCGGGACGGCATTTCACCGTTGACCCCAACCCGGCAATGACCCGGGCGGCCATCGAGGGAATCAACCCGAACTACACCGCGTACGCATTGGCCACCGCAGTCGCCGTCGTCGCTGTTGCGCTGCGGACCTGCGAACTGTCGACGGTAGCGAAGGCGGCTTTCCTGTTGACTCTGCCGGTGATCGGATACGCGATTCTGCTCACCGACACACGGGGTGCGATGGTCGGGGCGGTCGGTGTTGTTGCCTACTGGTTCGCCTCCGCCTGGTCGCCGCAAGCGGTTTGGTCAGTGGTCGCGTCAGCAGCGTCGGTGGCGATGATCGTGGTGCCGCTTGGATGGCTCGGTGATGAGCGGATGCTGTGGGTGCAGCGGTTCTTTGCTCGGAAAGACGACAGTCTGTCCGGCCGGCTGCCGGTGTGGGAATACGCCCGGGATTTGTGGGGGCAGCACCCCTGGACCGGCATCGGGGCGGGGATGTTCCCGGTCAGCAACCCGTACGGTATTGGCGCCCACAACATCGTGTTGACATTGTTGATCGAGACGGGGGTGGTTGGGTTGGGGTTGTACGCGGCCGTCATGGTCGGCTCGCTCGTTGGACGTTCGGGTGGGGCCGAGCGGCATCGGGTTGGCGGTATCGCGCTGGCGGCGTGGCTGCCCATGTGGCTGACCGGGCATTGGGAGTTGTCGCCGGCCGCGTGGCTTGTAGCGGCGGTGTTTTCCGTGCTGGTCGGTGCTCGCGCTCACCGTGGGGGTGCTCACCGACATGCCGACCGTCGGCTCTGCCTCAGGATGCCCGAGCGCGTAGCAGACGGTCGAGCCGAGTGACTGCGTAGAGCACGAGGAGGGTGACCAGGCCGATCAGGCCCGGCCGCGAGGCGCCCAGCTGGTTGTTCGCTGGCAGGTAGGCGATGACCAGCGCGAGCTGCACGAAGATCAACGTCGGCAGAATCTCCCGACGGTAGGCGGCCTCCGTCCAGAAACGGGCCAGGAACCAACCGAGCAACCCCATCAGGGCCACCACTCCGGGGAAGGTCAGATCAGAGGCGAGCCAGGGATACGCGGTCGACCAGTACAGACCGGCCGGATAGCCGGTGCGGGCCTCGGTGCGCATCGGATACGGCGGGTGCTCGGCGACGTCGGTGCCCAGGTACTGATGTGCATAGGAAGCAACGGCCGGATTACCGCCCAGACCGCGCGACCACTCGAATGGCGTCTCCAGGTTGTATGCAAGCCCGAGGTAGCCGTGGGTGGGGTAGAAGATCGTAGCCGCGACACCGCTGGCCATTTCGGTGCCGACGACACGCGCCACCGCGGGGTTGGGGCGCATGATTTCTTCAGTGCCGAAGAGACTCACGCGTGCGGCCTGGTTACTCACCATGTACCAGCCGAAGACGGTAATCAGCACGACAGCGACGAGGACCCCACGCCGCCTCCGCTGCTTTCGGGGGCGGGAGCGCAGGCCAGCCACTGAAGCCACCATCAACCCGGCAACTGCCATGACAACGGTGTCGCCCAGACCCTTCAACGTCCCGATGTACAGGAAGAAGATGATGTAGACACCGATCCCGAGCAGGGCCGTGGTCTTCAGTAGCGGGCGAAGCCTGCGCCAGTGGACCGCCAATAGCGGCACGGTGGCCGTAGACAGGACGGCCAGCAGCGTCAGTACCTGAATCGGAACGCTCGCGCGCCCGGAATCCTGCTGCGACTGGTAGATCTCGAACTTCCCGGCGTAGCCGTCTGCCGGATTCATGATGCTCTGCATGATGTTCGCCGGACCCGTCGCGCCGTACTCCAGGAGCAGTGCGGTGCCGAGCGCCGCGTAGTACAAGGCCCCCCAGAACACGAGCCGATGGATGCGACGGTCGCGGGACGGCGAGTCCTCAGCGATCGCGACGTGCGGTGGTTTCAGAATGATCCGCGCCGCGTACCCGAGGGCGAAGAGGGCGGTCGCGCTCAGGACGAACAAACAGAGCCGCCCCCGGTTCGGCACCAGTTCCGCCTGGCCGCCAAGCCAGAATGCACCAAACGTGCCGAGCATCCAGGTCAGAGCGGTGAGTAGGGGCAGCCAGGGCCGCAGGCCCTGGCGCTCCGTCCCGTCCGACGTCGGCTTGGTCGACAGGTGTTGCCACCTGCTGCGGGCGGCAGGGCTGAGAGCCGGAAGAACCACGGTCCGGCCGGACCAGTCGGCGGAGGGCTGGACATCGCTGTGCACCCCGGTCATGTCGCCATCGCCTCGTTCCGTTCCGGGTCGGTCCTCCGCGATGCCGTGGCCGTCGAACGGCCCAATCAGCTGCCGACGTCAGTCGCCGGACCGCCGATGAAAGATATTCACCTACATCGCATATCAGTCCAAAGAGTTATAACACCGGAGGCGAACGGTCCGCGGTCGATTGAACTAAAAGGACCACTCGTCTCTGTCCGTTACGAGATAAATCCGATTCTCGACCTGATGTACGTTTCGGTGACTCCGCTCCCTCGTTACAGCAAGTGCGGGCTGGGCCCTGCGCGGTCAGGTCCTTCCTCGCCTTCGCAAGCCAATCAACGGGAGCGTCAGTGACTTTCTTGACTGCTGGCCGCCGGGTGCTCATCACCGGCGGCACTGGTTCGTTCGGCCAGACGATGGTGCGTCGCCTGCTCGACCGTGACGTCGGCGAGGTTCGAGTGCTCAGCCGGGACGAGGCGAAGCAGGACGCCATGCGGCGCCAGCTCGGCGACGACCGGGTGCGGTACCTGATCGGCGATGTGCGGGACGCTGACTCGGTGCGGATGGCCAGCCAGGACGTGGACTTCATCTTTCACGCGGCGGCGCTGAAGCAGGTGCCCTCCTGCGAGTTCTTTCCGCTGGAGGCGGTCCGCACCAACATTCTCGGCAGCGCCAACGTGATCGAGGCCGCCGAGCGTAACGGTGTGCGCTCGGTGGTGGTACTGAGCACCGACAAGGCCGTCTACCCGGTCAACGCGATGGGGATCAGCAAGGCGTTGATGGAGAAGGTTGCCCAGGCGCACGCGCGCAACAACCCGCACAGCGGCACCATGGTCTCGTGCGTGCGCTACGGCAACGTGATGTACTCGCGCGGCTCGGTGATCCCGCTCTTCGTCGAGCAGGTCAAGGCGGGACGCGCGCCGACGGTCACCAACCCGTCGATGACCCGTTTCCTCATGTCGCTGGACGACTCGGTGGAGTTGGTGGAGCACGCCTTCCAGCACGCGCGCCCCGGTGACGTCTTCATCCGCAAGGCGGTCGCCTGCACGATCAGGGACCTCGCCGAGGCGGTCTGCCAGCTGTTCGACGTGCCCGCCAAGCTGGACATCATCGGCGTCCGGCACGGCGAGAAGCAGGACGAGACGCTGGCCAGCCGCGAGGAGCTGGCGAAGGCCGACGACTTCGGCGACTTCTTCCGGGTGCCGGTCGACGCGCGTGACCTCAACTACGCGCTCTACGTCACCGAGGGCGAGCTCGGGGAGAGCCACGGCGAGGACTTCAACTCGGCCAACGCGCCGCGTCTCGACGTACCCCAGATCATGGACCTGCTGCGCACCCTGCCGGAGATCCGGGCGGAGCTGGCGCTGCGTGACCCGGTGCTGGCGTGTTGAGGCTGGCGCTCACCGGCGGGCACGGCTTCCTCGGCTGGCACGTCCGTGTGCTGGCCCGGGCGCTGGGCTGGCCCGAGCCGGTGCTGGTCGACCGGGCCGACCTGCGCGACGAGGTGGCGACCGCGGCGAAGCTGGACGGCGTCGACCGGGTGCTGCACCTGGCGGGGGTGAACCGGGGCGATCCGCGTGAGGTGGCCGCCGGGAACGTCGAGCTGGCCGCCGCGCTGGTCCGCGGGCTGCGCCGGTGCGCGGTGGCGCCGGGCGCCGTCGTGTTCGCCAACTCGGTGCAGGCGGGCAACGGCACACCGTACGGGGACTCGAAGGCCCTCGCCGCGGTCACCCTGGCCGCCGCCCGGCCCGACCTGGTGGACGTGAAGCTGCCCAACCTGTACGGCGAACACGGGCTGCCCTACTACAACTCGGTGGTGGCGACCTTCTGCCGGATGCTCGCCGAGCAGCGCACGCCCGAGGTGCACGAGGACCGGGACCTGACCCTGGTGCACGCCACGGACGCGGCGGCCCTGCTGATGGGCGCTCCGGAGGGTGGGCCCTGGGACCCGGCCATGCCCGGCCTGCGGATCGGGGTGCGGGAGCTGGCCGGGCGGCTCGCCGGCTACGCGACGCTGTACCGGACCGGGGAGATCCCGGCGCTGACCGACCGGCACGCGGTACGGCTGTTCAACACCTACCGGTCGCACTGCTTCCCGACGCACTATCCGCTGCCGACCAACCGGCGCGCCGACGCGCGCGGCGAGCTGGTGGAGACGGTCAAGGTGCACGGCGGCGGTGGGCAGACCTTCTGCTCCACCAGCCACCCTGGGATCGTCCGGGGCGAGCACTTCCATCTCGCCAAGGTGGAGCGGTTCTGCGTGCTGCGCGGCAGCGCCGAGATCCGCCTGCGTCGGGTCGGCGACGACGCGGTCGTGCGGTTCCCGGTCGACGGGTCGGAGCCGGTGGTGGTGGACATGCCGACGATGTGGGTGCACAACATCGTGAACACCGGGCCGGACGAGCTGTTGACGCTCTTCTGGACCAACGAGGTCTTCGATCCCGCCCGACCCGACACCTGGCCGGAGCCGGTGGAGTTGACCACGGCGGAGCCCGCCGTGGTGGCGGCGTGAAGGGGGAGAGCCCGTGACCCGGGTGATGACCGTCGTCGGCACCCGCCCGGAGATCATCCGGTTGTCCCGGGTGCTGGACCGGCTGGACCGTACCGTCGACCACGTGCTGGTGCACACCGGACAGAACTGGGACCGTTCGCTGTCCGACGTTTTCTTCACCGAGCTGCGGCTGCGCCAGCCGGACCGGTTCCTGCGGGTGGACACGTCGTCGCTGGGGCGGGTGCTCGGCGGTGTGCTGATCGGGATGGAGGAGGCCATCGCCGAGGTGCGGCCCGACGCGCTGCTGGTGTTGGGTGACACCAACAGCTGCATTGCGGCGCTGATGGCCCGCCGGATGCGGGTGCCGGTCTACCACATGGAGGCCGGCAACCGCTGCTTCGACCTCAACGTGCCGGAGGAGACCAACCGCCGGCTGGTCGACCACGTGGCCGACTTCAACCTCGTCTACACCGAGCACGCCCGGCGGAACCTGCTCGCCGAGGGGCTGCATCCGCGCCGGATCCTGCACACCGGCTCGCCGATGCGGGAGGTGCTCACGCACTACCTGCCGGACATCGAACGGTCCACGGTCCTCGACCAGTTGGGGCTCGAACCGGGCGGGTACTTCCTGGTCAGCGCGCACCGGGAGGAGAACGTCGACCGGCCGGAGCGGCTGGGCCGGCTGCTCGACTGCCTGCGGGCGGTCCGCGACACCTGGGGCCTGCCGGTGCTGGTCTCCACGCACCCGCGTACCCGGAAGCGGCTGGAGGCGCTCGCCGCCGATGCCCTGACCCTGGACGGGGTCACCTTCCACGAGCCGTTCGGGCTCATCGACTACGTCCGGTTGCAGCGGCAGGCCCGCTGCACGCTCTCCGACAGCGGCACGATCAGCGAGGAGTCCGCGATCCTGGGCTTCCCCGCGGTGACCCTGCGCGAGTCGATCGAGCGGCCGGAGGCGCTGGACGCCGGCGGCATCGTGATGACCGGGCTCGACCCGGCCGGGGTGGTGGAGGCGGTCGGCGTGGTGGTCGAACAGGTCGCCACCGACGGGGTGCCGTGCCCGGCGGACTACCAGGTGACCGACACGTCGCGCCGGGTGGTCGACTTCATCCTCTCCACGGTCCGCCGGCACCACGACTGGGCGGGTATCCGGCGCTGACCGCGCGGTTTCCGCAGAACCGCCACGTACGCGACCCGCCGGGGTCCACCCGGCGGGTCGCGTCGTGCGCGAAGGTCAGCGGCCGATGACGGCCTGGACCGTACGGGCCAGGATCACCAGGTCACCGGTGAAGCTGCGGGTCTCGACGTACCGCTGGTACATCTCCACCTTGCGCGGCAGCACCACGGACAGGTAGTACTCCTCGGGGTGCGCGGCGCGGGCCAGCTCGGCCGACTCGTTGCGGTAGGCGATCGACGCCGGGTCCGTGATGCCCGGGCGCACCGACAGGATGCGGTAGCGGGCCGGCACCGGCCAGTGCTCGACGTACCGGCGTACCTCCGGGCGCGGACCGACCAGGCTCATGCGGCCGGTCAGGACGTCGTACAGCTGGGGCAGCTCGTCCAGCTTGCTGGCCCGCAGGAAGCGGCCGACCCGGGTGATGCGGTCGTCGTTGTCGGACGTGACGGCCGCGCCCGGGCCCGGCCGCATGGTGCGGAACTTGTGGATCCGGAAGCTGCGGCCGCCACGGCCGGTGCGCTCCTGGCGGAACAGCACCGGTCCCCGGTCCTCCAGCCGGATGGCGACCGCGATCGCGGCCAGCAGCGGCGCGCAGAGCACCAGGGCCACCGCCGAGACGACGACGTCGAAGAGTCTCTTGATCATCCCAACACCTTGTGTACGGTCACGGCGACGCGCTCGACCTGCTCGTCGGTCATCGCCGAGAAGATCGGAAGGCTGACCACGCGCGGGAACTCGGCGCTGGCGGCGGGGAACATCTCGTCGGTCAGCCGGTACCGCTGCCGCCAGTAGCTGTGCTGGTGCAGCGGGATGAAGTGCACGCTGCACCCGATCCCGAAGCGGGACATCTCGGCGACGAACGCGTCCCGGTCGACCGGCGCGTCCGGGCGGAGCCGGACCACGAACAGGTGCCAGGAGTGCGTGTCGCCGGCGGGTGCCGGTGCGGGCAGGTCGAGCGGCAGGCCGGCGAAGGCGGCCCGGTACCGCTCGGCGATCTCCGCCCGGCGGGCCCGCATCTTCTCCGCCCGTTCGAGCTGGACCAGGCCGAGGGCGGCGGCCGGGTCGGTCAGGTTGTACTTGTGGCCGGGGGCGACGACGTCGTACCGCCAGGCGGGGCGGTCGCTGCGGTACCGGTCGAAGCCGTCCCGGTCGAAGCCGTGCAGGCGCATCACCCGGACCCGTCGGGCCAGGTCCGGGTCCCGGGTGACCAGCATCCCGCCCTCGCCGGTGGTGATGGTCTTGGTCGCGTAGAAGCTGAACACCGTGGCGGCGCTGGTGCCGGCGCCGACCGTGACGCCCTCCGCCGCGGCGGGGAACGAGTGGGCGGCGTCCTCGACCACGGCCAGGCGGTGCGCCTCGGCGAACGCGCGCAGGCCCGACGGTGACACCACCTGGCCGGCGAAGTGCACCGGCATGACCGCGACCGTGCGGGGGGTGACCTTGGCGGCCGCGTCGGCGAGGTCGATGTGCAGGGTCACCGGGTCCACGTCGACCAGGACCGGTTCGGCGCCGAGGTGGACGACGACCTCGGCGGTCGCGGTGAAGGTCCACGTCGGCACCAGGACCTCGGTCCCCGGTCCGACGCCCAGCGCCTCCAGGGCCAGGTGGAGCCCGGCGGTGGCCGAGTTCAACGCCACGGCGGTCACCCCGTGACCGCAGGCCTCGGCGAAGCGTTGCTCGAAGCGTGGCACCAGCGGCCCGCTGGAGACCCAACCGGAGCGGAGTGCGGCGGTGACGGCGGCGATCTCGTCCTCGCCGATGTCGGGTAACGCGAAGGGAAGCCTGCTGTCTTCCACCCGGGACTCCTTTGTGCAGCCTCGCATCCGTCTTGACGGAAGTTAAACTGCAATTGCCCTGTTCTGGTGACTATTTAGGTATTTGCGAATATTGCTCAGGAGGTCCGGAATGCGGGTTGGTCTGCTGACCCAGTGGTACGACCCCGAACCGGGACCGGCGGCGCTGCCCGGCGCGCTCGCCCGGGGCCTGGCCCGTCGCGGCCACGACGTACGGGTCCTCACCGGCTTCCCGAACTACCCGACCGGCCGGATCGCTCCCGGGTACCGGATCCGGCGGCGCAGCGACGAGGTCGACGACGCGGGCGTCCGCGTCCGCCGGGTCGCCCTCTACCCGAGCCACGACCGCTCGGCGCTGCGCCGCCTCGGGACGTACGGGTCGTTCGCCGCCTCCGCGGTCGCCTCCGGCGGGGACACGCTGCGCGGCCTGGACGCGCTCTGGGTGAGCAACTCGCCGATCACCGTCTCGCTGCCGATGTGGTACGCCCGCCACGTCCACCGGGTCCCGGTGGTGCTGCACGTGCTCGACCTCTGGCCGGACAGCGCGTACGCCAGCGGCTTCGTCGGCACCGGCGGCGCCGGCTCGCTGCTGGCCCGCGGCATGGGCGGCTGGTGCGGGGCGATGTACCGCAGCGCCGAGCGGATCGCCTACATCTCACCCGGGGTGGGGGAGCTGCTGGTCCGGCGGGGGGTGCCCGAGCGCAAGCTGCTGCACATCCCGATGTGGGCCGACGAGAGCGCGACCCCGACGGACCACCGTGACCTCCGGACCGAGCTGGGCCTGCGCGACGAGCAGGTGGTGCTCGTCTACGCCGGGACGATGGGCGAGGCGCAAGGACTCGACGCGCTGCTCGACGCCGTCGCCCTGGTGGACGACCCGCGGCTGGTGTGCCTGCTCGCCGGCTCCGGGGTCTGCGAGCAGCGGCTGCACAGGCAGGCCGACGAGCTGGGCCTGGCCAACGTGCGCTTCCTCGGCCGGCTGCCCGCCGAGCGGATGCCCGCGCTGATGCGCGCCGGGGACGCCCACGTGGTGAGCCTGCGGCCCGGCGGCATGTCGGCGTACACGATGCCGAGCAAGGTGCAGGCCATCCTCGCCGCCGGCCGGGCGATGCTGGTGGTCGCCGAGGGCGACGCGGCGGCGGTGGCCGTGGACAGCGGCGCCGGCCGCACGGCCAGCCCCCGGGACCCTTCCTCGATCGCCGACGCGATCCGCGACCTGTGCCAGCTCGGCCGGGAGAAGCTGGAGTTGCTGGGCCGGGCCGGCCGGGAGTTCTACGACCGGGAGTACTCGCTGGCCTCCGGCGTACGCCGGGTCGAGGCGGCGCTGGAAGCGGCCGCGGCGGGTGCGCGATGAGCCGGGCCACCGTCGACGGTGTCGACGTGCTGCGGCACGAGGACGTCCGGGCGGCCGCGGCGCTGCACGCGCGGGCCTTCCGGAGCTTCTTCCTCACCAGCCTCGGCGAGCCGTTCCTGCGCGAGTTCTACGCGGGCTTCGTCCGCGACCCCGACGCCGTCACGGCGGTCACCCGCGATCCGGACGGCCGGCTGGTGGGCGTGGTGGTCGGCACGGTCGCCCCGGATCAGCTGTTCCGCCGGCTCCTGCGCCAGCGGGGCCTGCGGCTCGCGCTGGCCAGCGTGCCGGCGGTGCTCCGGCGCCCGGCGGTGGCGTTGCGTGTGCTGCGCGGGGTGACCTACCGTGGCGGGGTGCCGGTCGAGACGGGCGGCGCGCTGCTCAGCTCGATCTGCGTCGACCCGTCCGCCGCGCACGGCGGGCACGGCCGCCGGCTCGTCGACGCCTGGTGGCGGGCGGTCCGGCAGCGCGGGGTCACCTCGGCGTACCTGACCACCGACGCCGACGACAACGACCGGGTGAACGCCTTCTACCGCCGGGCCGGATGGACGCTGCGGGGCAGCTGGACGACCCGGGAGGGCCGGCGGATGAACTGCTACGGGATCACGGCGGACCCGGTCGGTGCGCGGGCGCCCGCCCAGGCCGGCTGAGCCGGACCGCACAGCGCGCGGGCCGGGGCTGAGGCCCCGGCCCGCACTCGTGTCCGGGACGGCTACCGCCCCAGCACCGGGGCGATCGGCTGGGCGCAGAGCAGGGCGAGCTGGGCGACGATCTTCTCCGGCTCGTCGTACGGGTCCAGGCCGCCGACCTCCATCGGGTGCAGCGGCGGCACCGACACGTGGGAGACGAGCGGGTGCAGCGGCCGGCGGTCGGTCTCGCCGGTGCCGAACAGGTCCTCGTGGAGCTTCTCGCCGGGGCGCAGCCCGGTGTAGACGATCGGGACCGAGCTGGACGCCTGTTCGGCCATCTGGCGGGCCAGGTCGGCGATCCGGACGGGCTCGCCCATGTCGAGCACCAGTGCCTCGCCGTCGCGGCCGATCTCCGCGGCCTGCAGCACGAGCTGGACGGCCTCCTGGACGGTCATCAGGTAGCGGGTCACGTCCGGGTGGGTCACGGTCAGCGGCTTGCCGGCCTCGATCTGCCGCTGGAACGCCGTCACCACCGATCCGCGGCTGCTCAGCACGTTGCCGAACCGGACGCTGAGGAAGGTCCCCGGCAGCCGCGACGCGGCGTGCGCGGTGAGCCGCTCGGTGATCCGCTTCGAGTAGCCGAGCACGCTGATCGGGTCGGCGGCCTTGTCCGTGGAGATGTTCACGAACCTGGCCACGTCCTGGCAGGCGTCCAGCACCGACAGGGTGCCGAGCACGTTGGTCTTGACGGCTTCGCCCGGGTGGCGCTGCAGCAACGTGAGGTGCTTGAGGGCCGCGGCGTGGAAGATGATGTCCGGTCGCCGCTCCCGGATGATCCGCCGGATGCCCTCGTCGTCGCGCAGGTCGGCGAGGATCAGTTCCGGACCGTCCAGGAGGGCCCGTCCGGACAGGGACATCTGGAGGCTGTGCAGGGCGGTCTCGTCCCGGTCCAGCATCATCAGCTCGCCCGGGTCGGCACGCATCACCTGGCGGCACAGCTCCGATCCGATCGACCCGCCGGCGCCGGTGACCAGGATCCGCCGCCCGGTCAGGCCGTTGGTGCTCAGCGGCAGGTCACCGACCACCTGGCGGCGGCCGAGCAGGTCGCTGATCTGCACGTCGCGGACGTCGGTGACGGTGATGCGGTGGTCGACCAGCTCCCGTACCGGCGGCAGCACCTTGAACGCGGCGCCGGTCTGGAGCGTGGCCTCGCGGATCTGGCGGATCAGGGCCGCGTCGGCGTTGGCGACGGAGAAGATCACGGTCGTGGCGCGGGTGCGTTCGACCGCGGCGGCGATGTCGCCCCGGCCGCCGAGCACACGGACCCCGGCGACCCGCAGGTTCCGCTTGTCGGGGTCGTCGTCGAGGGCGCCCACCGGCAGGTACCGGCCCCGCGGGTCGCTCAGCATCGCCCGTACCAGCCCCTGACCGGCGTCGCCCATCCCGAACAGCAGGACCGGGGTCGACGACCGGACGTCCGGCCGCATCGCCAGGTCGCGCCGGTGCCGGTACGCGACCCGCGCGGCGAGCATGAACAGCAGGGCCAGCGCGCCGCCCACCAGCGGGGTGCTCGCCGGTACCGGGCGGTCCACGGACGGCAGCAGGCCGACGAGCATGACGGCGGCCGTCGTGATCGTGGTGCCGGCGAGGCCCTGGACCTCCTGGAGGCTGCCGAGCGGGTGCCGGCCGGAGTGAAGGCGGCGTACCGCCGTGATCGCCACGTACAGCACCGCGGCCAGCCCGCCGGCGGTGGCCGCGCTGCTGAGCAGGCCCGCGGGCGGTTGGAACTCGAACCGGGTCCACGTCGCGGCGACGAACCCACCGATCCAGGCCGTCGTGTCGGTGGCGAGGAACGCGATCGCCCGTCGGCGGGCCCGGGCCCGGCGTGAGCGCTGGTCGGTGTGTCCGCTGCTCGCTGTTTCCGGCGGCATGTGTGCTCCCTGTCCCGTGTCCGTCCCCGGTCCTGGTGGCGGGACGGACCGCTTGTGCGTGCATGACGAGCGGTGCGGTGGCGTGCGTGAGCGGCGGCCTGGAAGCTGCCCGGACCGGCGGGGCGACCGGCGCGGTCAGCGGTGCGCGGGAGGTCGGGGGACGGGCGCCGGCCCGGCGGGTCGCGGCACACCGCGCCGACGACCGTCGTCCGGAACGACCGTCACCGGTGGAGGTCGCGCAACGGATCAGGCCCCGGCACGTGCCACCTCTCGATCAACAAAACGGTCGTGAAACTTAAATGGTTTATATCAGACAAATCGAACGGCAAAGTCGATTCAGCTCAGCAAGGACCAGACCAGACGGATCAACCCTCGACCCGGCGCACAGGACACGGCTGCCGTGGCGATCACCTACGGAAGCGGGCGACGGCGGTCGGGAAGTCGAGTTCCCGGCGGCCGTTCGGGCGATGGATTCGGCCTCGCGAGCCTGCTCAGGCCGGCGGTGCGGCGGGCCCGGTGGAGGTCGGCCCGGCGTCGTCCAGCCGCCGGCTGAGCATCGTCCGCAGGGGCACCGACTCGCCGTCGCGGCCACCCGCACCGACGACCAGGGGTGGCGGGGTGGGCTGCGGATCCGCCCCGAGCAGCCGGGCCCGCAGACCGCCCGGCACGGTCAGCAGGTGGAAACGGCCGTCGACGTCCACCGCCCGGGTGCGTGCCCGGTCGACGTACCAGCCGCGCAGCCGCGTCCGGTAGCGACCCCGGCCGTCGTAGGAGCGCGCGGTCAGCGGCTCCGGCGGCAGTCCGCGCCGGCGTGCCACCGCCACCAACCACGCGACCCGCAC
>JAEYGD010000197.1 GCA_023402505.1 Actinomycetes bacterium | reverse complement strand
GCAGGTCCCGCACCACGGCGTCGGCGAGCAGCCGCCCGCGCAGCGTCAGCACGGCCCGGCCGGCGGCGTACCCCGCCCGGTCCAGCAGGCCGCTCGCCCGGGCCCGCTCGGCGGCGGCCAGGCCGGCCGGGTCCAGCACGTCCAGCGGCAGGCCGGAGGCGAGCCGCAGGCGCAGCATGACGTCCTCCATGTGCGCCTCGTCGGCGGTCAGCACCTCCCGGGCCAGCCCCGGGGACTCCCCGGCGGCGAGCCGCTTCGCGTACGCCGACGGGTGCTTGACGTTCCACCAGCGCACGCCGCCGACGTGGCTGTGCGCTCCCGGGCCGAGGCCCCACCAGTCCCCGCCGGTCCAGTAGAGCAGGTTGTGCCGGCAGCGGGCGGCCGGCGTCCGCGCCCAGTTGGAGACCTCGTACCAGGAGAACCCGGCCGCGTCGAGGGCGGCCTCCGCCGCCAGGTAGCGGTCCGCGGCGACGTCGTCGGAGGGGTACGCCAGCTCGCCGCGACGCATCCGGGCGGCGAGCCGGGTGCCCTCCTCCACGATCAGGGCGTACGCGCTGACGTGGTCCACCCCCGCGGCGACCACCTGGTCGAGCGAGGCGGCGAAGTCCTCCGCGCTCTCCCCCGGCGTGCCGTAGATCAGGTCCAGGTTGACGTGCGCGAACCCGGCGTCGCGGGCCTCCCGTGCGGCGGCGACGGCCCGACCGGCGCTGTGCCTGCGGTCCAGGATCGCCAGCACCCCGGGGGACGCGGACTGCATGCCCAGCGAGATCCGCGTGTAGCCGGCGGCCCGCAGCGTGGCGAGGGACTCCGGCGTGACCGACTCCGGGTTGGCCTCGGTGGTGACCTCGGTGTCCGGGGCCAGCCCGAACGTGCGGTCGATGCCGTCGAGGATCCGCGCCAGGTCGCCGGCGGGGAGCAGGGTCGGGGTGCCGCCGCCGACGAAGACCGTGTCGACCCGGGGCGGCGGGCTGTCGCGCAGCACCCGGGCCGCGAGGGCCAGCTCGGCGAGCACCGTGTCGGCGTACTCCTCCCGGCCGGCGCCGCCGCCCAACTCGGCCGCCGTGTACGTGTTGAAGTCGCAGTAGCCGCAGCGGCTGGCGCAGAAGGGCACGTGCACGTACACGCCGAAGCCCCGCCGGCCGACCGAGGTCAGGGCGGTGGCGGGCAGCGAACCGTCGGCGGGGACGATCTCGCCTTCTGGAAGGACGCCGGGCATGGCCACTAGTGTGCCCTTCCATGACCTCTCCCGACGCGCTCGTGCGGGTCACCACGGCCCGCGGGGTGACCACCCTCACCCTGGACAGCCCGCACAACCGCAACGCGCTCTCCACACCGCTGATGACCCAACTGCTCGACGGTCTCGCCGCGGCGGCCGCCGACGACGCCGTACGCGCGGTCGTGCTGGACCACACCGGCCCGGTCTTCTGCTCCGGGGCCGACCTGAAGGAGACCGCCGCCGCGTACGCCAGCGGGACCGTGCCCGCCGGCATGCTCGGCGACGTGCTCGCGGCCGTGTGGGACTGCCCGAAGCCGGTGGTGGCGCGGGTAGCCGGGCCGGCCCGGGCCGGCGGTCTGGGGCTGATCGCGGCGGCCGACCTGGCGGTGTGCGCGCAGGAGGCGACGTTCGCGTTCACCGAGGTCCGGATCGGCGTGATCCCGGCGGTGATCTCGGCGACCGTGCTGCCCCGGCTGCACCCGCGCGCCGCGGCCGAGCTGTACCTGACCGGGGACACGTTCGACGGGCGGCGGGCCGCCGAGGTCGGCCTGGTCACGGCCGCCGTGCCGGCGGCGGAGCTGGACGCCACGGTGGCCCGGTATTGCGACTCGCTGGTCCGGGGCGCACCGGGCGCCCTTGCCGGGGCGAAGGGGTTGCTGCGCCGCCCCGCGTCGACCGACCTGCGGGCCGAGATCGCCGACCTGGCCGCCCTGTCCACCGGCTACTTCCTCTCCGACGAGGGCCGGGAGGGCGTCCTGGCGTTCCGGGAGAAGCGACCCGCGAGCTGGGTGCCGGGCGAGTAACCGGTTTCCGCCCGGGCGGCGGGGGAACGTCCGTTCCGCGCTCCCGGCGGCGGGGGAACGTCCGTTCCGCGCTCCGGGGCGGCGGCGCCACCCGGTGGCCGCGCGGAACCGGTCGGACGACCCGCGGGGCGTGACGGGGGACGTACGCTTGTCGAACTGCCGAACAGGGGGTGCAGGTGCGAACTCGGACGGTCGTCGCGGGTGGCGTCGTGCTCGTTCTCGTCGTCGTGGTCGGGCTGTTCGTCGTGCTCCGGCAGCTCGGCGACGGGTTGCGGCTTCCCCTCGCCGGCCGGACGTGCACCGTGCAGGCGGACGGCCGGGTGGCCCTGGACGCCGACCAGATGGCGAACGCGGCGACGATCGCGGCCATCGGCATCCAGCGCGGCATGCCGGAGCGGGCGGTCGTGGTGGCGCTCGCCACGGCGTACCAGGAGTCGGGGCTGCGCAACCTGGCCGGCGGCGACCGGGACTCGGTCGGCCTGTTCCAGCAGCGGCCCAGCCAGGGGTGGGGCACCCCGACCCAGATCCGCGACCCGCGGTACGCCACCAACAAGTTCTACGCGGCGCTGAAGAAGGTGCGGGGCTGGGAGCAGATGCGGGTCACCGACGCGGCCCAGAAGGTGCAGCGCTCGGCGTTCCCTGAGGCGTACCAGAAGTGGGCCGACGAGTCGGAGGTGCTGAGCCGCGCGCTGCTCGGTCACGCCACCGGCGCGGTCGCCTGCACGGTCGGCGGTGACCCGGTGCGGCGTGGCGCGGCGGCGACCGCCGCGCTGACCCGGGGGCTCACCCTGGACTGGGGTCTCGCGGCCACCGCCGCCGCGGCTGACCTGACCCGCCTGACGGTCACGGCCGACGACGAGCGGGGCGGCTGGCGGTACGCGCACTGGCTGGTGTCGCACGCGCAGGACAACGGCGTACGGCTGGTCCGTTTCGGGGACCGGCAGTGGACCGCCGAGAAGGGCACCTGGACCCGGGTGACCGCCGACGACCCGCCGGCCGCCAGCGTGGTCGCCGAGGTGTTCGCGGCGACCTGAGCCGGCTCCCCCGGAGGGGCGCGGCGGCGGCTCAGCCGGCAGCGCCTTCGGGGCGGCTCGGCCGGCAGTTGCTCAGCCTCGGCAGCGCCATCGGGGCGGCTCAGCCTCGGCAGCGGCTCGGTCGTGGGCGCGGCAGCGGCTCAGCCGGAGGCGCCGACCCGCCGGCGGGCCTTCTCCCGGATCGGCTCCGGAAGGTCATCGGCGTCGAGCAGGCGCGGCAGCAGCTCGGGTTCGAGGTTCAGGGCCCGGAACACCTCGCCGATGGTGACGCCGTGCGCGGGCCGGTCCACCACCTCGACCGGGTCCCCCGCGCCGATCTCGCCCTCGCGCAACACCCGCAGGTACGCCCCGGGCCGGGCCCGCACGGTGAACCGCTTGATCAGGTCGGGTACGCCCCAGAAGCCGGCGAACGTCCGGCAGGGGGTACGCGGCTTGGTGACCTGGAGCAGCGCCGATCCGACCGCCCACTGCTCGCCGATCACCGCGCCGGTCACGTCGACCGCCCAGGTGGTCAGGTTCTCGCCGAGGCCGCCCGGGCCGGTCGGCCGCCCCAGTTCGGCCGCCCACCAGGCGGCGTCCTCCTCGGCGTACGCGTACACGGCCTGGTCCGGGCCGCCGTGGTGGGCCCGCTCGCCGATGAAGTCGCCGGCGAGTCCTCCGGCGCCGACGCGTACGGCACCGCTCACGGGACGCTTGTCGATCCCGCTGCGGCCGCTCGCGTCGCCGGCCCACTCCGCCTCGGTCACGATGCCGAGGTTCACCGATGCCACCCTGCCCGTCACGGGCACCACCCTATCCCGGCACCCCCGGCCCGGCGATCTTGCACTTCCGGCCCTCGGTTCACCCC
>JAEYGD010000193.1 GCA_023402505.1 Actinomycetes bacterium | reverse complement strand
GTGGTGCGGGACCTGCTGCCGTGACCGCCGGGCCTGCTGCCGTGACCGCCGGGCCCCGCCGCGACGGGGACCGGCGGAGCGGGAGGGGTGCCGACCGGCCGGGGGAGCGGCCGGCCGGGCTCACTTGATGAAGCTGCCGGACATGGGGTAGCGGTACAGCGTGCCCTCGTTCGCGCGCAGGCCGGCGATGATGCCGAACACGATCTGGATCACCACGACGGCGACGCTGGGCAGGAAGAGCAGGCACCAGCTCACGAAGAGCAGCACGAAGGCGATGAGCGACCAGACGATCTGGAAGTTCAGCGCCGCGAGCGCGTGGGCCCGGACCGCCGGCGACTGGTTGCCGCGGGCCAGGTACGCGATCAGCGGGGCGACGAAGCCGAGCGGGCCGAAGCTGACCAGCGCGCCGAGCGCGCCGCCGAAGTGCGCGACGAGGGCCCAGGTCTTGTCCTCGTTGTTGGCGTAGCCGGCGGGTGCGCCGTACGCGCCGCCGGTCGGGTAGCCGGCGCCGGGGGGCGGGTAACCGCCGGGCGGGGGGTAGTCACCGGGCGGCGGGTAGCCACCCGACGGCGGAGTGTCACCGGGCGGGGGATAGCCGCCCGCACCGGGTGCGCCGGACAGTGGTGTGGTCGGTTCGTCGGGACCGGGGCCCTGGGGGCCCGGCTCACCGCTGCCGGGAGGGCGAGGTGGTTCAGTCATGGGGATCACGGTAGGTGCAGCCGACAACGGCGCACCAGAGCGACACCGGCCCGGTTGTCCGGACGATCGGCCCTGGCGCGTCCGCGGGGTCGCGCCCGCCGTCCGGGAGGGCCCCCGTTCACCAGGATTGATCATCGCGGTGCCGGGCGAGCCGACGTAGACTGGCACTCGCTACAGTCGAGTGCCAGGGCGCTGCCGGAGCCGGCGGCCGACGCGGGACAGGAGGTGGGGAGGATGGGTCTCGACGACCGCAAACTCGCGGTTCTGCGCGCGATCGTCGAGGACTACGTCGCCACGCAGGAACCGGTCGGCAGCAAGGCCCTGGTCGAGCGCCACCAGCTCGGTGTCTCCCCGGCGACCGTCCGCAACGACATGGCGGTCCTCGAGGAGGAGGGCTACATCCGGCAGCCGCACACCAGCGCGGGCCGGGTCCCCACCGACCGCGGCTACCGGCTCTTCGTGGACCGGCTGTCCCGCGTCAAGCCGCTCAGCCCGGCCGAGCGCCGGGCGATCGAGCGTTTCCTGATCGGCGCGGTCGACCTCGACGACGTGGTGCACCGCACGGTGCGGCTGCTGGCCCAGCTGACCCGGCAGGTGGCCGTCGTGCAGTACCCGTCGCTCGCCCGCTCGTCGGTGCGGCACCTGGAGCTGGTGCCCATCTCGACCACCCGGCTGATGCTCGTCATGATCGCCGACACCGGCCGCGTCGAGCAGCGCCTCGTCGAGCTGCCCGGGCCGGTCCCCGCCGACGACGTGACCGACCTGCGCCGGCTGGTCAACGAGAAGCTGGTCGGCACCCGGCTGTCCGAGACACCACCGCTGGTGCAGGCGCTGGTCGACGAGGCCACGGCCGAGCTGCGCCCCGCCATGGCCACCCTCTCCACCGTGCTGCTGGAGACACTGGTCGAGCGGCACGAGGAGCGGATCGCGCTGGCCGGCACCGCCAACCTGGCCCGGGGCGGCCTCCTCGACTTCCAGGGCTCGCTGCGACCCATCCTGGAGGCGCTTGAGGAGGAGGTCGTCCTCCTCAAGCTCATCGGCGAGGTCGAGCCCAGCACCATGCGGGTCCGCATCGGCGACGAGAACGAGATCGACAACCTCCGTGCGGCGTCGGTGGTCAGCACCGGCTACGGCCCCGGGGCCACCATCGTCGGTGGCCTCGGCGTACTCGGCCCGACCCGGATGGACTACCCCGGCACCATCGCCACGGTGCGGGCCGTGGCACGCTACGTGGGCGACCTGCTGGCCCAGAACTAGGCAACACCCGTCCGGCCGGTTCGGGCCGGCGGCCGGCGCAACGCGAGACGAACATGAGGACACGGAACGCAGTGGCCAGGGACTACTACGGCATCCTCGGCGTGAGCCGGGACGCCTCCGACGACGAGATCAAGCGCGCCTACCGCAAGCTCGCGCGCAAGTACCACCCGGACGTCAATCCGGACCCGGAGGCGCAGGAGAAGTTCAAGGACATCAACGCCGCGTACGAGGTCCTCTCCGACGACCGCAAGCGGCAGATCGTCGACCTCGGCGGCGATCCCCTCGCGCCGGGCGGCGGGGGCGCCGGCGGACCGGGCGGTCCCGGCGGGGCGGGCCCGTTCGTCGGCTTCCAGGACATCATGGACGCGTTCTTCGGCGGTGCCGCCGGCGGCGCCCGGGGGCCGCGCCCGCGTACCCGGCCCGGCGCCGACGCGATCCTCCGCCTGGAACTGGACCTGCACGAAACCGCGTTCGGCGTCGAGGCGCCGATCACCGTCGACACCGCCGTGCTCTGCACCACCTGCTCCGGTGCCGGCACCGCGGCCGGCACCCACCTGGCCCCCTGCGAGGCGTGCGGTGGCCGGGGCGAGGTGCAGTCGGTGCAGCGCACCTTCCTCGGGCAGGTCGTCTCGGCCCGTCCGTGCACCGTCTGCCAGGGCTACGGCACGACGATCCCGCATCCCTGCCCGACCTGCGCCGGTGACGGCCGGGTGCGTACCCGCCGCTCGCTGACGGTCAAGATTCCCGCCGGCGTCGAGGACGGCATGCGGATCCGGCTGGCCCAGCAGGGTGAGGTGGGCCCGGGCGGCGGCACGGCCGGCGACCTCTACGTCGAGATCCACGAACGGCCGCACGACGTCTTCTCCCGCAAGGGCGACGACCTGCACTGCCGGGTGACCGTGCCGATGACCGCGGCGGCGCTCGGCACCCGCCTCACCATCAAGGCCCTGGACAGCGAGGAGCCGGTCGACGTCAAGCCCGGCACCCAGCCCGGCAGCACCCTGCGGCTGCGCGCCCGTGGCGTACCGCACCTGCGCGGCACCGGTCGCGGCGACCTCTACGTCCACCTCGACGTGCGTACGCCGACCAAGCTGGACGCCGAGCAGGAGAAGATGCTGCGCGAGTTCGCGCGTACCCGGGGCGAGGAGGTCGCCGAGCTGACCAAGCAGGGCGGCTTCTTCTCCCGGATGCGCGACGCCTTCAACGGCCACGCCTGACGGCCCGGGGCCAGGGCGCCCCGGCCGCCGTGGTCGGCTGCGGGCCGGTCGCCCGGGCCGTTAGCCTGGCGGTCGTGTCCGCACCGCTCTTCCTCGTCGAGTCGCTGCCCACCGCCGACTCGATGGTCCTCGACGGCCCCGAAGGGCGTCACGCGGCGACCGTGCAGCGACTCCGGCCCGGCGAGCGGCTGGTGCTCGCGGACGGGCGGGGTGGCACGGCCGCCGCGGTGGTCACCGCCGTCGGCAAGGCCACGCTGGATGTCGAGATCACCTCCCGGGGGTACGCCGACGCGCCCGTCCCACGCCTGGTCGTGGTCCAGGGCATCGCCAAGGGTGACCGGGGTGAGCTGGCCGTGCAGGCGATGACCGAGGTGGGCGTGGACGAGATCGTGCCCTGGGCGGCCGAGCGGTCCATCGCCCTGTGGCGGGGCGACCGGGGCGTACGGGCCCGGGAGAAGTGGGTGACGACCGCCCGCGAGGCGGCCAAGCAGGCCCGCCGGCCGTGGCTGCCCGTGGTGGCCGGCTCCCCGGACGAGTCCACGGCCCGGGTGGTCCGCCGGCTCGCCGGGGCGGACGCCGCGTACGTCCTGCACGAGACGGCCGAGGAGCGGCTGACGGCGGTGCCGTTGCCGACGACCGGTGAGATCGTCCTCGTGGTCGGCCCGGAGGGCGGCATCTCCGACCGCGAGCTGGACGCATTCGTGGAGGCCGGCGCCCGCCCGGTCCGCCTCGGCCCGTCCGTGCTGCGTACCTCGACGGCCGGGGTCGCCGCCCTGTCCGTACTCTCAACCCGCCTCCCCCGCTGGTAACCCCACCCACCCACCCACCCTGCCCTCCCTCCCTCCCGCCCTCCCGTTCGCGGCGATCATGGAGTTGTGGTGGGTGACAAAAGCCGGGAAACGGGCTGGAACGGGCACCACAAGTCCATGATCGACGGGGCGGGGGTGGGGCGGGGGCGGGCGGGTGGGGTGGGGTTAGGTGCGGAGGTAGCTGGCGCCGTTCAGGTCGACGATCGTGCCGGAGGCCCACTCCGCCTCCGGGCTCGCCAACCACCGCACCGCCGCCGCGATCTCCTCGGGCCGGGCCACCCGGTCGAACGGGGACTGCCGCCGGATCGCGGCGCCCTGCTCGCCGCGCAGGTGCTCGGTGGTCATGTCGGTCTCGACGAAACCCGGTGCGACGGTGGCGACCGCGATGCCGTACGGCGCCAGGGCCACCGCCAGCGACTGGCCCAGGGCGTTGAGGCCGGCCTTGCTCGCCCCGTACGCCGGCTGTTCCGGCTCGCCCCGGAAGGCGCCCCGGGACGAGACGTTGACGATCCGGCCGCCCCGCTCCCGCATGTGCTGGGCGGCGCACCAGGTGACATTGGCCGCGCCGGTCAGGTTCGTCTCCAGCACCTGTCGCCAGCGGGCCCGCCACTGGTCGTAGGAGGTGCCGAAGACCGGGTGGGGGGCGTCCCGCTCGCCGTACACCCCGGCGTTGTTGACCAGCACGTCCAGCCCGCCCAGGCGGGCCGCGGCCTGGTCCACCATCGCGCGGACCGCGTCCGGGTCGGCGAGGTCGGCGCGGACCACGACGTGGC
Source organism: Actinomycetes bacterium (assembly GCA_023402505.1). GTDB lineage: Bacteria > Actinomycetota > Actinomycetes > Mycobacteriales > Micromonosporaceae > Micromonospora. The sequence continues at coordinate 1,937 of JAEYGD010000193.1, read as the reverse complement.
CGTCCCCGGGCAGCTCCGCGCGGACCCGCTCGGCCGCCTCACCCGAGTCCCGGTGGTGGACCGCCACCCGGTCCCCGCCGGCCGCGAACGCCCGCGCCACCGCCCGCCCGATGCCCCGCGAGGCACCCGTCACCAGCACCGCCCGTGAAGTCACGCCGGCCATCCTGCCGCAGCCGGTCGCCGTTGTGGACAGGGACCCTTCCGTTACCGCGGGCGGTCCCGGACGGCCCTTCCTTACACTGCCCCGGTGAGCACTCCTGACTGCCTGTTCTGCCGCATCGTCGCCGGGGAGATCCCGGCCACCGTCGTCCGGGAGACCGGGACCACCCTGGCCTTCCGTGACATCGACCCGAAGGTACCGGTGCACGTGCTGGTGATCCCGAAGGAGCACTACGCCGATGTGGCCACCCTCGCGCAGGGCGACGCCGGGCTCGCCGGTGAGCTGCTCGCCACGGCGGCCGCGGTGGCCGAGGAGGAGGGACTGACCGGGGACGGCTTCCGGTTGATGTTCAACACCGGGTCGTACGGCGGGCAGGAGGTCTTCCACGTCCACGCGCACCTGCTCGGCGGCGCGCCGCTCGGCCCGATGCTGGCCCGGAACCTCGCGTGACGGCGGTGCGTGACCGGCTGGACCGGATGGTCCGGCAGGTGCAGGCGCAGGCGCGGATCCCGGCGATCTCGGCGGCCCTGCACCGCGCCGACCGGCCGCCGTGGACCTGCACGGTCGGGTGGACCGGCAACGACACGGCCCTGGACCCGCAGACCCGGTTCCGGATCGGCTCGGTGACCAAGACCTTCACGGCCGTCCTGGTCATGCAGTGCCGCGACGACGGTCTGCTGGACCTGGACGACCCGTTGGGCCGGCACCTGGACCTGCCGGCGCACGGCGAGCTGACCGTACGCCGGTTGCTGTCGCACACCGCCGGCCTGCAGCGGGAACCGCACGGGGACGTCTGGGACACGCTGCGCGCCCCGGACGCGGACCAGCTGCTGGCCGACCTGGCGCAGGCCGAGCGGGTGCTGCCGCCGGGCCGGCGCTACCACTACTCCAACCTGGGCATGGCGCTGCTCGGCCGGCTGGTGGGGCAGCTGCGTGGCGGTACGTGGGCGGAGGTGCTCGCCGACCGGGTGCTGGTCCCGCTGGGGTTGACCACCACCACCGTGACGCCCGGCCGGCGGGCCGCCACCGGCTTCCTGGTCGACGCGTACTCCGACGAGGCGCATCCGGAGCCGCCGACCGACTTCGGCGCGGTGGGTCCGGCCGCCCAGCTGTGGAGCACCGCGGGCGACATGGCCCGGTGGGCGGCCTTCCTGGCCGACCCGGCGGCGCTGGACGCCGCCGGTCGGGTGCTCGCGCCGGCCACCGTCGAGGAGATGCGCTGGCCGGTGACGGTGACCGACGAGACGCTCTGGGCCGGCGGGTTCGGTCTCGGGCTGATCCTGGTGCCGCAGGGCAAGCGGGTCGTGCACGTCGGTCACGACGGCGCGATGCCCGGCTTCCTCGCCGCCGTCTACGGCCGTCGGGGTGGCGAGGGCACCGCCGGTGCGATGGGCGCGGCGGTGCTGGGCTCCAGCGGCACGGCCGGTGAGCTGCTGGACCTGCCGCACCGGCTGCTCGCCGCCGCGGTCGAGCACGACCCGGCCGACGTCGAGCCCTGGCGGCCCGGGCCACCGGCCCCGCCGGAGGTCCGTGGTCTGCTCGGCCGCTGGTGGGGTGAGGGTTTCGAGTACGTCTTCAGCTGGCACGACGGCGCGCTGCGCGCCCGTGGTGCGGACGATCCGGCCGGGAAGCCGCCGGCTGTCTTCGCGCCGCTGCCGGACCGCCCGGACGTCTACCGTACGGTCTCCGGCCGGGAGGCCGGTGAGCTGCTGCGCCTCACCCGCGACGGGTCCGGGGCGGTGGTCCGCCTGCACTGGGCCACCTACCGGTTCACCCG
>JAEYGD010000572.1 GCA_023402505.1 Actinomycetes bacterium | reverse complement strand
CGGCCACCGCGTCCGGGCCCGCCGCGGCGGGCCCGGACGCGGTGGCCGGATCAGCCACCCACGGCCGCCCGGTAGAGCGTCCGGGTGCCCGACGGCAGGTCGAGGCGTTCCTCGACGCGGCACCGGGCACCGAGCAGCCGCTCGAACTCGTCGCGCCGGTAGTCGGGGAACGTGCCCTCCGGCTTGTTGGCGAGCAGCCGGCGGGCCATCGGGTCCTCCGGGTGCACGAACTCCACGACGAGGCGGGCGCCCGGCACGCCGAACCCGGCCAGCCAGTCGACCACCTCCGGCAGCGGCACGTTGCGGCCGATCGCCAGGTGGTGGACCACGGCCAGGGCGAGCACCACGTCGGCCCGCGCCCGCTCGGCGAACCCCGCCCGCTCCACACCGCGCCAACCGCCGCCCGGCGACGGGTCGGCGAGATCCATGACCAGCGGCAGGATGCGCCGCTCCCCCTCGGCCCGCAGCGCCCGGTACAACCCGTCGACCACGGCCGGGTCCTGCTCGACGGCGACGACCGTGTCGGCGTACCCGGCGGCGAGGCGGGCGTACCGGCCGTCGTTGGCGCCCAGGTCCAGCGCGAGGCGGGCGCGGGGCCCGGCGGCCAGCGCGGCGGCGACGAACCGCTCCTTCGCCGCGCGGTCCTCGGCCGTGTAGCCGCAGGTGCGCTGGTAGTCGATCCAGTGGCTGGCCGGAGCCGCCCGGTCCAGCCGGCGTACCAGGCGTTGCAGCCCGCGTACGGTGGCGACGGCGAGATCCCGGGAGTAGCCGGCGGCGCGCAACTGGGTGCGGACCTCGGCCGTGCTGGCCCGGGCGTTGCGCCGCTGCATCGCGTCGTGCAGGTGCACGTGGGTGGGCACACCGGGCAGGAACCGCCGCCCGCCGGTGAACAACCGGCGCATCTGGTCGGCCTCGATGCCGTCGACGCGGGAACGCAGCCACGGCTGGAAGTCCAGCCCGAGGTGGGCGCCGAGCAGCAGCGGGTAGAGCAGCGTCTGGCAGAACTGGCGGTAGCCGGCCCAGGGTTCGCCGTCGCGGACCGGCGTGAACGAGCCGACGTCGATGAAGACCGGCTCGACGCCCCGCCACTGCAGGTTGTAGGCCGAGCCGTCCTTGGTGGTGAAGCCGGCCGGCAGCGCCGCCCGCAGGATCTCCAGGTGCAGCAGGGCCGCGTCGCGCAGCATCGAGTGGGACCACTCGTACGGGTGGGAGACGAACGGGATGCGTTCGTGGCGCAGCACCGCGGCCCACCCCTCGGGCACCGGCGCGCTCGCCACGGCCTCGGTGCCGCACACCTTGCCCTCGGCGAGCAGGGCCGGGAAGAAGTCGCTGGCGGCGAGGGCGCGCCAGTCGGCGGCGGCCCGCTCGTCGAGGCCGCGCAGCACCTCACTGCCGTGGTGGAAGACGCGGTTCGCCGGGTCGCGGAACGACGCCGGCTCGGCCCGCAGGTCGGTGTCGGGATGCGCCATCGCCGGTCAGTGCCGGTCGGAGGGCTGCCTGCGGAAGCGGTCCACCAGACGCCGCCAGTAGAGCTTCGCTGCCACCGCGACGCCGGCCACCCCGCCGACCACCGCCTGCACGATCAGGCTGCCCGATCCCGCGTCCAGGTAGGCCAGATGGTTCACCGACCGCTCCTTCCCGTCTCGATCTCCCGGCACCCACCCGACCTATTTGACCGGTACGCCGGACTTGTCCGACACAGTACGCGGAATCCCGGCACGGCGAGGGCGAGACCGGGCACCCGGACGTCCGATCCGTTCAAGACGCGGCGGCGCGCGGGACCCTAGCGTGGCCGGCATGACACCTCAGTTCGACCTGATCGGGACGGTCGTCACCGACATGGCCCGCACCCTGGACTTCTACCGCCGGCTCGGCCTCGACATCCCACCCGGCGCGGAGGCCGAGCCACACGTGGAGGTGACCCTGCCCGGCGGGCTGCGGCTCGCCTGGGACGCGATCGACATCATCCGCTCGTTCGACCCGGACTGGACTCCGCCCAGCGGCAGCCCCCGGATCAGCCTCGCCTTTCGTTGCGCCGACCCGGCGGAGGTCGACCGCTGGTACGCCGACCTCACCGCCGCCGGCTACCACGGCGAGCGCGAGCCGTGGGACGCCTTCTGGGGCCAGCGGTACGCGGTGCTGCACGACCCGGAAGGCAACGGGGTGGACCTGTTCGCCCCGCTGCCGGCGGGGTGAGGTGCACCGCCGGCCGTCAGAGCAGCGCCGTCGGTGGCACGCCGGCCAGGTCGCGGGTGTCCCGGGTCAGGTGCGCCTGGTCCGCGTAGCCGGCCCGGGCCGCCACCTCGGCCAGCGGCGTGCCGGCCCGGGCCAGCACCAGCGCGCGCTGCAGGCGCAGGATCCGCGCGAGGGTCTTCGGGCCGTACCCGAACAGCTGACGTGACCGGCGGTGCAGCGCACGCGGATCGAGACCGGTGGCGTCGGCGACCGCCGCCACCGGCGCGCCACGAGCCAGCGCGCCGGTCAGCCGGGCGGCCAGCGGGTCGGGGCCGCCC
>JAEYGD010000568.1 GCA_023402505.1 Actinomycetes bacterium | reverse complement strand
CCCGATGAGAGGAACCAACCGCAATGACCCGTGACGAGATCACCGCCGGCCTCGCCGAGATCCTCGAAGAGGTTGCCGGGGTGAACCCGGACGACGTGGCCGAGGGGAAGTCCTTCACCGACGACCTGGACGTCGACTCGCTGTCGATGGTGGAGGTCGTGGTGGCCGCCGAGGAGAAGTTCGGGGTCAAGATCCCGGACAACGAGGTGCAGAACCTCAAGACCGTCGGCGACGCCGTCAGCTACATCGAGGCGCAGTCCTGACATGACGCACACCGACGTCGTCGTCACCGGGCTCGGCGCGACCACCCCGCTGGGCGGGGACGTCGCGTCGACCTGGGACGCCATGGTCAGCGGACGCTCCGGGGTGAGTGCGCTCACCGAGGAGTGGGCCGAGCAGCTGCCGGTCCGGATCGCCGCCCAGCTCGCGGTCGATCCGGCCGGCCTGCTGGACCGGGTGAAGCTGCGCCGGCTCGACCGCTCCGAGGCGATCGCGATCATCGCCGCGCAGCAGGCCTGGGCGGACGCGGGCCTGGCCGACTCCGGCTTGGACCCGGACCGGCTCGGCGTCAGCGTCGGCTCGGGCATCGGCGGCGCGCTCACCCTGCTCGCCCAGGACGACGTCCTCGAGGCGTCCGGCCCGCGGCGGGTCTCCCCGCACACCATCCCGATGCTGATGCCGAACGGCCCGGCCGCCTGGGTCGGCCTGGAACTGGGCGCCCGCGCGGGCGTGCACTCGGTGGCCAGCGCCTGCGCGACCGGCGCGGAGGCCATCGCCCTCGGCCTGGACATGATCCGCGCCGGCCGCGCCGACGTGGTGGTGGCTGGCGGCACCGAGGCGGTCATCCACGCGCTGCCGATCGCCGGCTTCTCCTCGATGCGGGCGATGTCCACCCGCAACGACGACCCCGAGCGGGCCTCCCGCCCGTGGGACAAGGGCCGGGACGGTTTCGTGCTCGGCGAGGGCGCGGGTGTGCTCGTGCTGGAGCGCGCCGACCACGCCGCGGCCCGGGGCGCCCGGGTGTACGCGCGGCTCGCCGGCGCCGGCATCACCTCCGACGGCTACGACATCGTCCAGCCGCACCCGGACGGCGCCGGGGCGGTGCGGGCCATCGCGAAGGCGATCGCCGACGCGGACGTCGCGAAGCGCGACATCGTGCACGTCAACGCGCACGCCACCTCGACCCCGGTCGGCGACCTGGCCGAGATCAAGGCACTGCACCAGGCGCTGGGTGACCACCCCGTGCTGACCGCGACGAAGTCGATGTCCGGGCACCTGCTCGGCGCGGCCGGAGCGCTGGAGTCGATCGCCACGATCCTGGCGATCCGCGACGGCGTGGTGCCGCCCACGATCAACCTGGACGACCCGGACGACGGTCTCGACCTGGACGTGGCCGCCAACAAGGCGCGCCACATTGAGATCCCCGCCGCGCTGAACAACTCCTTCGGCTTCGGCGGACACAACGTGGCTCTCGTCTTCACGCGGGCCTGAGACCACAGCCTTGGAGGCTCACGTGACCACCACTGTTGCCGGCCCGGACACGTCCACCGTGGACCATCGGGATCCGGAGCTGCGGCTCCGGGCCCTGTTCGACGCGGGCACGCTGCGCCTGCTCGCACCCCGCGACACCTCCGGCGTCCTCTGGGCCCGGGGCGAGATCGAGGGCACGCCGGCGATCGCGTACGCCACCGACGCCACGAGGATGGGCGGCGCGATGGGCACCGAGGGGTGCCGGCACATCGTCGACGCGATCGACACGGCGGTGCGGGAGCGGGTGCCGGTGCTCGGGCTCTGGCACTCCGGTGGCGCGCGCCTCGCCGAGGGCGTGGTCGCGCTCGACGCGGTCGGCCAGGTCTTCGCGGCCATGGTCCGGGCCTCCGGCCGGGTGCCGCAGATCTCCGTGGTGCTCGGTCCCGCCGCCGGTGGCGCCGCGTACGGGCCGGCGCTGACCGACGTCGTGGTGATGAGCGGCGGCGGCCGGATCTTCGTGACCGGCCCGGAGGTGGTGCGCAGCGTCACCGGTGAGCAGGTCGACATGGAGCGTCTCGGTGGCCCCGAGCCGCACGGCCGGCGTTCGGGTGTCGTCCACGTGACGTGCCGGGACGACGAGGAGGCGCTGGCTCAGTCGCGCCGGCTCGCCGCGCTGCTCGGCCACCAGGGCCGGCTCTCCCCGGACGACGTGCCCGCCACCGCCGAGGACGGGCACGACCTGGCCGCCAAGATGCCGGCCGAGGCCAACCGGGCGTACGACGTCAAGCCCGTGGTCAAGGCGCTGCTCGACGCACCGGGCGTGGAGTTGCACGCCAAGTGGGCGCCGAACATCGTGACCACGCTGGGCCGGTTCGCCGGCCGGACGGTCGGCGTGATCGCCAACAACCCGCTGCGGCTCGGCGGCTGCCTCGACGCGTCCAGCGCGGAGAAGGCGGCCCGCTTCGTCCGGATGTGCGACTCGTTGGGCGTGCCGCTGATCGTGCTGGTCGACGTTCCCGGCTACCTGCCCGGCCTGGGTCAGGAGTGGGACGGCGTGGTCCGGCGCGGGGCGAAGCTGCTGCACGCCTTCTCGGAGGCCGTGGTGCCGCGGGTGACGCTGGTGACCCGCAAGGCGTACGGCGGCGCGTACATCGCCATGAACTCCCGCTCGCTCGGCGCGACCGCGGTCTTCGCCTGGCCGAACGCGGAGGTCGCGGTGATGGGCGCCAGCGCCGCCGTGAACATCCTGCACCGCAAGAAGCTGGCCGCCGCGCCTTCGGAGGAGCGTGAGGCGCTGCGCGCCCAGCTGATCGAGGAGCAGGTCCGGGTCGCCGGCGGGGTCAACCGGGCACTGGAGATCGGCGTGGTCGACGACGTCATCAAGCCGGCCGAGACCCGGCGGCGTATCGCCGAGGCCCTGGCGGCCGCCCCGGCGGCGCGGGGCGCCCACGGCAACATCCCGCTGTAGCGCTACCGAAGGGCCCTTCGCGACGCCCCGCGCGGCGCGAGGGGCCCTTCTTGACGTCCACTGCCGACACCGCTTTGCTGGTCCGGCCGGAGCAACCGACGGGAAGTCGAGACGCATGCCACGTCGTACCACCGCGGCCCTGCTGGCCGCGCTCACCCTCACCCTGCCCACCGCCTGCACCTCCGACGCGGACGAGCCCGCCGCCGGCACGCCGGAGCCGGCGGCGACCGGCGAGCCGTGGTACGACGAGATCACCGCCGCCGAGCCGGCCGATGCGGTGGGCGAGGCCGGTACGCCGTGCCCGCTGCCGGTCGCGTTCCCGCTCGCCAAGGGCTGGCGGGCCAAGCCGGTCGACATCCCCGCGCCGGGGCCCACCGGCGACGCCGAGACGGACCTGGGCCGGGAGGTCGCGGCGGCGCTCGCCAACCGGGGCGGCGCCACCGTCCGGTGCGAGGTGGACGGCCGCCGTCGGGGCGGCGGCTTCCTCCGGGTGTGGACCGGCGCCGACGTCGCGCCGCGCGCCGCGCTGGACGCGTTCCTCGCCGACGAGTCGGTCGAGAAGGCCGTCGAGCCACGGTTCCGGGAGACGGCGGCCGGCGCGTTCACCGGCGTCGAGGCCACCTGGGTGGCCCGCAACGACCTGCTCGGCGAGGAGAACCGCGGCTGGGCGACCGCGGTCCGGGTGGACGGCCGGACCGTGCTGCTGACGGTCAGCGAGGGACTGATCGCCGAACGGGCCGACGTGCTGCCGGCGTACCGGCTCGCCCTGGGCGGGCTCGCCGCCGCCGGCTGATCCCACCCGACGGCTGATCTCGCGCCAACGGCTGGTCTCGCCCCAATGGCTGATCTCACCCCAACGGCTGGTCTCGCCCCAACGGCTGGTCTCGCCCCGACCGGGGCAGCCACCGCCTCAGGAGCAGGTGGTGGCCGGCAGCCCGGACACCGGAACCGGGGAGCGGCCGGCGGGCGGGGCCTTGCCGGCCAGCACCTTGGCGAGGGCGGTCATCGACGCCCGACTCGACGAGTAGGTGGCGAGCAGCGCCGGGGAGGTGGCCTTCGCCAGCACGTACGGCGTGTCCATGGCGACCGTCACCGCGGCGTCGGCGCGCAGGTCGTCGGCGCCGTCGCCGTACCCGACGAGGTGGACCACGGCCCCGCCGCGCGGGACCACCGGCACACCGGCGGCGGTCAGCGCCTCGGTCAGCGTGGCCCGGGTGCGGTCGCGGCCGGCGGACGCGGTGACCGTCACCGGTCCGCGTACCGGCGTGCCGCACGGGCCACGCAGCACGGTCACCGAGGCGGCGGCGAGGGCCTCGGCCGCCTTCCGGTGGGCGGGAGCGCCGAGCGCGGACAGGGCGGGGGCGGGCCGGTCGGCGAGCGTGAACTTCATGGTCAGCACCCGGGTCGCCGCCTCGACCAGCCGGTCCCGGGGCAGCGTGCCGTCCCGCAGCGCGGCCAGCAGGCCGTCGTAGGCCTTGCCGACGTGCGGCGGCATGAGGATCAGGTCGTTGCCGGCGGTCAACGCGCGGACCGCCGCCTCGCCGGGGGGCCAGCGCTTCGCCGGCTCCATGTTCATCCCGTCCGTGACGACGACGCCGCGGAAGCCGAGCTGGCCCCGGAGCACGCCGGTGAGGAGCTTGTGCGAGAAGGTGGCCGGGGTGCCCGGGTCGACGGCCCGTACGTCGAGGTGGCCGGACATCACCGCGAGGGCGCCGGCGTCCACCCCGGACCGGAACGGCGCCCACGCGCCGGCCTCCAGGGCCGGGAGCGACTGGGTCAGCACGGGCAGCGCCTTGTGTGAGTCGGTGGCGCTGTGGCCGTGCCCCGGGAAGTGCTTGAGGGTGGCCGCCACCCCGGCGGACTGCAAACCGCGGACCGCGCCGTCCACCTGCGCCGCCGTCACCTTCGGGTCGGCGCCGTAGGACCGGGAGCCGATGACGGTGCTGGGGGTGGCGAGCACGTCGGCGACCGGCGCGAAGTCCAGGTTGACCCCCATCGCGGCCAGCTCCGTGCCGGCGGCCCGCCAGGCGGCCTCGGTCAGCTCGGGCCGGCCGGCCGCCCCCGCGGCGAGCGCGCTCGGCAGCAGGGTGACGCCGTCGGTGATCCGGGTGACCACCCCGTACTCCTGGTCGGTGCCGATCAGGAACGGCGCGGCGCCGGTGGGCAGGCGCGCGGCCGCCTCCCGCAGGCCGGTGGTCAGCGCGCGGACCTGTTTGGGGTTGTCCACGTTGGTGGTGGCCTGGTTGGTCCTGGTCGGGTCGTCGGCGCTGAAGCCGACCAGGATCAGCCCGCCGAGGCGGTACTTGGCGATCATCTCGGCGGGGGTGTCGACGCCGGCGAGGGCCTGGTTGCCGGCGGCCGAGCCGGGCGACACCCGGGTCGCGGCGTCGCCGTAGGCGTACGGCATGAGCACCTGGCCGACCAGGTCCTCGTCGGCGAGCGAGCCGACCAGGGCGGCGGCCCGGGTCGCCGGGTCGCCGGCGGGGACCGGGACCGCCGTCGACGACGCCACCGGCGGGCTGCTCGGCGCGGGTGTCGGGCGGGGCCGCTCGGGTTCACCGGCGCAGCCGGACAGGAGCAGCGCGGTCAGTGCGGCGGCCGCGACGCCACCACGTCGCGTAGGTATCGACACGCGAGCCATCCCACCAGTTCGACTCTAATCGGGGCAACCCGACCCTACGCGCGTCGACCCGGTGGCCGCCTCCCGCACCACGAACGGGCGGCGGCGCGGTCGGGGCTCAGCCGACCCGGGTGAGCAGCGTCACCGGGGCTCCGTCACCGGCGTACCGGTAGGGCTCCAGCTCGGCGTCCCAGGCGGTGCCGAGCGCCTTGTCGAGGGCGTGCGCGAGGGCCTCCGGCGCCCGTACGCCCGCCATGATGCTGCGCAGCCGGTCCTCGCCGAGCTGGATGTCACCGGCCGCCCCGACGGTGGCCCGGAACAGCCCGCGACCCGGGACGTACATGAAGCGCTCCCCGTCGGCGCCCGGACTGGGCTCCTCGGTGACCTCGAAACGGATCATGGGCCACTGCCGGAGGGCAGCAGCCAGCTCGGCGCCCGTCCCCGGGCTACCGGTCCACCCGCACTCCGCCCGGCGGGCGCCGGGGTCGACGGGTTGAGCAGTCCACTGCAGGTTGACCGGCGCGGATAGTACGCGCGCGATCGCCCACTCGACGTGCGAGCACACGGCGAGCGGGGTCGAGTGGACGTATACGACGCCACGCGTTGGCACGGTGACCTCCCGGAGAGCGAGGTGCGTCTTCCCCTACGACCTCGACCAGCCGGGTGGCTTCTGGGACACATCATGACTCGTGTGACGGATGGTGCGCCAGAGAATCGGAAAATTCGCCGGTGGAATAGCCGGTCGGGTGAGCGCCGTTGACCCCGACGGCGCGGTGACCAGCCAGGCATCGTGGTCGTGTACAGTTCCATCGGCGGCCTGTGCCGCGAACGTCTTCCGCGGTTGCCACCCACCGGGTGGGGTCCGCATCCAGCCCCCGGACGTCTACCCGCGTCCTCCCGTACGTCTGCAAGGAGTACCTCCGTGGCGAGCAACACCTCTAAGACCGCGCGCGCGTCCGTCCGGGCCGGCCAGGCTGGCCAGGGTGGCGCCCTCAGCGTGCTGGGCGAGTTCAAGTACGTGATCCCGCTCAACGGCGGCAAGCACGCCTACGTGCGGAACCTGACCAACGGCAAGACCGTGCACCTGCGTACCGACTCCGAGGCCTTCGTCGAGGAGATCCGGGTGCTGGCCGCCGCCGGTCACGCCACCAAGATCCGGGCCGAGCTGGCCACCCTCAACGCCGCCCACCCGGGCGACGGCTGGGACGCCACCGAGAAGCGCCTGGTCGAGGCCGGCGTCTTCGAGGGCTGAGCCCGACCGCACACATCCAACCGCCCGCCGGGACGTGTCCCGGCGGGCGGTTGCGTGTCCGGGGGCGTCACCGGCCCGCCTCCGCGCCCAGCAGGGTGACCGCGCCGGTGGCCAGGTCGTACAG
>JAEYGD010000523.1 GCA_023402505.1 Actinomycetes bacterium | reverse complement strand
CCCCACCCCCGCCCCCCACCCCCGCGATCTTGCAGTTTCGGCCCTCCATATGCCCTAGTTGTGCCGTTTGTCGGGGCACTAAGTGCAAGATCAGCGAGGCCGGGTGGGGGGGTCAGGTTCCCGGGCGGAGCTGGCGCAACTGGGCGCGATGCTTCGGTAGGTGGACCCGCGTGTGCAGGTCGAGCACCCGGGACCAGGGCAACGGCTCGTCGACCCGCAGGTCGAAGCCCTCCCGCAGGTGCGTCTCGACCGGGGTGTCCGCGGCCGGACCGAGCCGGTCGACCAGGGTCAGCAGCTTCTGGCTGGTGGCGCGCAGCAGCGTCGCCAGGCCGTCCAGGCCGCCGCACTCGGCGGTCAGCGCGTCGAGTTCCGGCCGGTGCACCCCCGCCAGGTCGTAGTACGCGTACGGCGTGCCGGCGAGCACTGCCTCGGTCGCCTCACTCATCAGCTCGTCGTTGGCCGCGAGGTGGGCCACGATCTGTTCGGCGCTGAGCCGACCCTCAGCCGGCCACCCGAACCCGCCGGCGTCGACCTCCGCGAGCACCTCCCCGTACGCCCGCCGCATCGCGGTGCTGTCCATGCCGCCAGTCAACCCCGCCCCGCCCCGTCGATCATGGACTTGTGGTGCCCGGTTCACCCGGACGGGCGGCTCTTGTCCACCACCACAACTCCATGATCGACGCGAGGGTCAGCGGCGCCGGGACTGGCGGGTACGGAGATAGTCCGACACCACGTACTCGCCCAGGTCCTCGGTGTCGGGCGTGAACAGGCGGCCTCGGGAGCGGCGGGCCACCGCGTCCATGAAACGGCGCAGGCCCGGGTCGTCGCCGAGCAGGAACAGGTTGAGCGTCGCCCCGTACCGGGTGAGCCGGTCGACCTCGCGGATCGTCGCCTCGATCGTCTCCGGTGCGGGCGGCCAGTGAAACAGCGCCTCCCCGTCGTCCGGGTCCAGGTGGGCCGTCGGCTCGCCGTCGGTCACCACCAGCACCACCGGCTCGGCGTCCGGGTGCCGCCGCAGGTGCCGGCCGGCCAGCCGCAGCGCGTGCTGGAGGTTCGTGCCCTGCTGGAGGTCCGGCTCGACGGCCGCCAACTCCTGCTGGGTCAGCGACATCGCCGCCCGGCCGAACCCGACGATCTGCAGCGCGTCCTGCGGAAACCGGGTGGCCATCAGGTGCGCCAGCGCCAGCGCCGTCTGCTTCATCGGGCCCCACCGACCCTGCGAGATCATCGAGTACGACAGGTCCACGCACAACGCCACCGCCGCCGACGCCCGCCGCTCGGTCTCCACCACCTCGAAGTCCTCGACCGCGAGCCGCACCGGCACGCCTCCGCCGGTCCGGCGTACCGCCCGGGTCAGGGTACGCACCACGTCCAGCGGCTGCTCGTCGCCGTACTCCCACGGGCGGGAACCACCGCTCACCTCACCGGCGGCGCCCGCCGAACGCAGATCGTGCTGGCCGCGCGGGCCGGCGGTCAGGTCCGCGAAGACCCGCCGCAGGGCGGTGCCGCCGAGCCGCCGCAGCGCCTTCGGGCTCAACGTCAGCCCGTCGGCGTCCCGGCTCACCCAACCCTGCCGGCGCAGCTCCCGCTCCAGCTCACGCAGCCGGCGTACGGCGTCACCGGCGTCCCGCCCGAGCGTCCGGGACACCGCGTCCACGTCGACGTCGTCCAGCGTGGCGCCGGGGTGCTCCTGGTCGAGGGAGTCGAGCAGGTCGTCCAGCTCACCGATCTCGCCGAGAGCGCCGGCCGCGTCGGCGTACCCCAGGGGCTGTTCGCCCCGGACCCGCTCGCCGCGTCCCCAGCGCAGGTCCGGCCGGAGTGCGTGCAGGTTCGCGTCGAGCGCGGCCAACTCGCCGGCCAGCCGGTCGCCGAGCGACTGGCGCATCAGGCCGGCCAGTTCCTCGCGCTGCCGGTCGGACAGCGAGTTCATCAGGCGCTGCCCGGCGGCCGCCCGGCGCGCCAGGACGTCGACCAGTTCCTCGGTGTCCTTCGGCCGCTCCGGGAAGATGTCACCGTGCCGGCGCATGAACTCGGCGAACGCGTCGGTGGTGTCCTCGGCCCGGGCGTGCCGGCCCAGCAGGTCGTTCAGGTCGCGCATCATCCCGGCCAGCCGCTGCTGCGCGGCCGGGTCGGCGGACGCGCGCACCGCGTCACGCAGCCCCGCGAAGCGCTGTCCGAGCACGTCGTCGCGCAGCCCGTCGAGGATCCGCTGGTACGTGGCGCGGGCCTCGGCGCTGGCCCACTCGTACCCGGACAGCTCCTCCACCGCCCGGGCCGTCGAGCGGGGCAGATTGTCCAGCACCGCCTCGGCGAACCGCGCGTTCTCGTCGTCGCGCCCGCGCAGCTCGTCCCGCTCGGCGGCGAGCGCCTGGTCCAGCAGGGCCCGCGCCCGGGTCACCGCGCCGTCCAGGTCACCCCGGCGCAGCGCCTCGCGGCGCAGCCGGCGCGCCCGCGCGGACAGGTCGTCGAGACCGCCCCGCCCCTGCGGGCCGCGCCGCAGCAGGTTCCGCAGCGCCTCGCGCAGACTGCCACCGGCCAGCACCTCGGCGCCGACCTCGTCCACGGCGGCCCGCACGTCGTACGGTGGCGCGAGCGGGTCGGGGCCGCCGCGCCACTGGCCGTACCGGAACCGGTTGCCGGCCACGGTCAGCCCCGGCCGCCGTAGCGGGTCCGGCCGGAGTCGGTGACGTCCTTGCCGAGCCGGCGGGTCAGGTGCAGCCCTTCGAGGACGAACTCGACGCCGGCCGCGGCCTGCGCGGGGCTGGGCGCGTCGCCGAGACCCAGCCGGCCGAGCGCCTTGGCCAGCCCCGGCACGGTGCCGACCTGCCGGAGCAGTTCGGCCGAGCCGACCAGCTCACCGGTCTCGACCGTCCGGTCGTCGTCGACCAGCGCGGTGAAGCCGGACAGGTCCAGTCCGGCCAGCCGGGCCCGGAAGGTCTCCGCGGTGGCGGTCCGTAGCAGGTGACCGAGGATCTCGACCTCCCGCCCCTCCTCGCCGCTCTCGAACTCCACCTTGCCGCGCAGCGTCGAGGTCACCGACACCGCGTCCCCGATCCGCGCCACCGGAGCCTCCGACCCGCCGGCGGCGGCCAGCAGGCCGACGCGGCGCAGCGCCGCGGCGGCGACCGTCTCGGCGGCGGCGATGGCGAACCGGGCGGACACGCCGGAGCGCGGGTCGACCGAGGGCGACTCGCGGACCGCGCGGGCGAACCGGGCGAGCACCTCCAGGACATGTTCGGGCACCTCGGCGACCAGGTCCGCCTCCTGCCGGATCAACTCCAGCTCCAACTCCAGGTCGAGCGGGTAGTGCGTGCGGATCTCGGCGCCGAACCGGTCCTTGAGCGGGGTGATGATCCGGCCCCGGTTGGTGTAGTCCTCCGGGTTGGCGCTGGCCACCAGGAACACGTCCAACGGCAGCCGCAGCTGGTAGCCCCGGACCTGGATGTCCCGCTCCTCCAGCACGTTGAGCAGCGCCACCTGGATCCGCTCGGCGAGGTCGGGCAGCTCGTTGACCGCGAAGATGCCCCGGTTGGTCCGGGGTACGAGACCGAAGTGGATGGTCTCCGGGTCACCGAGGGTGCGGCCCTCCGCGATCCGGATCGGGTCGACGTCGCCGATCAGGTCTCCGACGCTGGTGTCCGGGGTGGCCAGCTTCTCGCCGTACCGCATCGAGCGGTGCAGCCAGCCGACCGGAAGGTCGTCACCGGCCTCGGCGACGAGCGCCCGCGCGGCCGGGGTGATCGGGTGCAGGGGGTGCTCGTTGAGCACCGAACCGGCGATCACCGGGGTCCACTCGTCGAGGAGCCCGGCCAGCGACCGGATCAGCCGGGTCTTGCCCTGGCCGCGTTCCCCCAGCAGCACCAGGTCGTGGCCGGCGAGCAGCGCCCGCTCGACCTCGGGCAGCACCGTGTCGTCGTATCCGACGATGCCGGGGAAACGGTCGACGCCGGAGCGCATCCGGGCCAGGAGGTTGTCGCGGAGTTCCTGCTTGACGGTGCGGTGCCGGTGGCCCGCCGCGCGCAGCTCGCCCAGCGTGGCGGGCAGGTCGGCGGGCGGGACCGGGACAACCGGGGAAGGCGCAGTCACCCGAACCACGCTAGCTCGGTCGCCGGGTCCCGACAGCGGTAGCTGGCTATCGGACCCGGCCCCCGGTGACGCCGGGGGCCGGGCCGGGAGCCCGGCGGCCGGTGGCGGCCATCGCCTGCTGAGTCGATGGCCGTCACCGTCCGCGCCGGTGTCGGGTGTCATACCTTGGCGCAGTATCCGACGGCGAAGGTGCTGGCACCCGGTGCCAGGACCCGGTTCCAGCTCACGCCGCTGATCCGGTAGGTGCCGTTGGCCAGCCGGGCCCGCTCGAAGTTCCACGCGCTGTAGATGTCGCCGTCGAGCTTGACCACGGCATTCCACTCGACCGGCTCGTCGCTCCGGTTCGTGGCGGTGATGGTGGCGCAGTAGCCGCCGCCTCTCCCGGTCTGCCACTCGGCGAACGTGGTCGTGGTGACCTCCACGTTGGAGCCCCGCACCAGCCGGCCGACGCCCCACCGGGCGGTGCTCTGGTAGCCGGCGCCCTCCTGTTCGGCCCAGTTGCGGATCGCCGTACGGGTGCCGTTGGAGGCGTCGTTGACCTGGAAGTCCAGGCCGTGGAAGGTGTCGAGGCCGCCGTACTCCAGCAGGCTGATCGCCGCCTCGACGGTGTAACCCGTCTCGGTACGCACGGCCGCGCTCGTCAGCCGGCCCGCCTGGAACGCCTCGTCACCGGTGCCGAACGAGACGGCGTTGTCGGCGTTGATCCGGATCTGGGTGTCGTCGTAGCGGTAGGAGCCGTTCTTGGCGTTGCCGGCGTCGACGTAGATCTCGACCGAGTCCTGGGTCCACGGGTCGGAACCGGACACGTCGACCACCGGGTCGGTTACCTCGGCGAGCACGTAGAGCATCTGGCCCCGCCAGAGGGTGCGGACCTGGGCGGTGGCCCCGTCGGTGCCGGAGACCTCCTTGGCGGTGGTCACCACGCCCGCGGCGGCCCACGCCGGGTCGACCCGGCCGTCGATGACCGGCGCGGTGGCGGTCTGGAGCACCTCCAGGTAGGACAGTTCCTCGACCAGCGTGAGGGTGCCGAGCGATCCGGGCGTGTTCCAGCCGGACGTGGCGCCGTCGTCGGTCACCTGCACGTCGAAGGTGACCGTGCCGCCCTGCTCGACGCCGGTCAGCGGCAGGTGGGCGACCAGGTGGTAGCCGCCGTCCCGGGCGGTCGCCACGGCCGGCACGTCGCCGGTGCCGTCCCGGGAGACCCGGTACGTCTCGCCGCCCACCACGAAGCTGACCCGGTCGTCACCGGAGACGGTGGCGTCGGTGACCGTGACGTACGCGGTCAGGTGGTCCGGCGCCCAGCGCAGCTGGAACCCCGCTTTGTCCTCCACCGGGTGCAGCGGGAGCTTGCGCCAGGTCAGGTCGCCGGTGGCGGAGGAGCTGAGGGGTACGTCCCCGGCGAAGACGTTGGCCGTGCGCAGCCGCGCCGGCAGGTCGCCGTCCACCGCGCCGTGGTAGGCGGGCTTGGCCTTCAGGTTGTCGTCGAAGAGCAGCGGGGCGTTGGTGGAACGCCACGACCGGCCGTCGGTGAGACCCCAGACGGTGACGGCGAACAGGTCCTCGCTGTGCGCCCGGAAGACCCGGAAGGCGTCCCGGTAGTAGTAGCCCTGCTCGATCAGTTTCGCCTGCGTCACCGGGGTGCCCGTGGTGACGTCGAGTTCGGTGACGGCCTGGGTCAGCGGCAGGTCCGCGAAGGCGTTCAGCGCGCCGTTCAGGGCGCTGACCGGCATCGCCAGCGAGACGTGGAACTGGTGGCCCACCCCGTCGATCGGTACGCCGCGGGCGAGCAGCCGCTCCACGAGCGCCCGGTAGCGGGCCTGCTTGCCGCTCTGCTCGGTGTTGTAGTCGTTGATGAAGAGGGTGACCGGGTCGCTGCCCTCGACGGCGTAGACGTCGTTGAACGCCTGGTCGGCGTACTGGAACGCGAGGTCGATGAAGCTCTCGCCGAGGATCCGGTACCACTCGCTGCGTCGCAGGCCGTCGGCGTGCTCCCCGCTGTCGCTGACCACCTCGTTGACCACGTCCCACGCGTTGAGCGGGTTGGTGGCGGAGCCGAACCGGCCGTACCGCTCGCTGAGCGACTCGGCGACGGCGAAGATGTGGGTACGCAGCCGCTCCCGCAGCACCTGCCGGTGCGCCTCGGAGGTGGTGAGCGGCTCGCCGGCCGAGTCCTGGAAGAACCAGTCCGGGGTCTGGCTGTGCCAGACGAGCACGTGACCGTAGAGGCGCAGGTCGTTGTCCCGGGCGAAGTCGGCCACGGCAAGCGCCTGCTCGTGCGGGCGGAAGGTGCGCTCGCTGTCGTACCAGGCCTCGGGCTTCATGTGGTTCTCCGCGGTGACCTGGGTGAAGTGCCGGGTCAGCAGGGTGGCCGGGCCGCCCACCGTCTCCCGGCTGTCGATCGCGACGCCGACCGGGAAGTCGGTCGTCTCGTGGATGGGGGTGAGGTCCTCGACGACCGGCGGTTCGGGCACCCGTACGACGAGGTCGTCGACGAGGAAGTCGCTGGTGTTGCCGGCCACGTCGGCGCCCTGCCAGCGGGTCTCGAAGTAGAGGAACGCGCTGTCCCCGGCCGGCATGGTGAACCGGGTCGTCACCTCGGTCCAGCCGCTGTTGGTGACGGTGTCGAACCGGGCAAGGGTGCTGAACGACTGGCTGCCGCCGGAGGTGCTGGCGAGGCTGAGCCAGATCTCGTCGGCGGGCTGGCCCTCGGCGAACCGCAGCCAGGCGCGGAACTCGTAGGTCGCGCCCGCCTCGAGCACACCGGTCACGTCGCGGCCGAGGCCGGCGCCCTGGTTGACCCGCTCGGTGACCAGCGCCGCCGCCGCGCCGCCGTGTGCGACGTCGGTGAGCCGGACCGTCGGGGCGCCCGGGCCGCCGTCGCGCGGGCCCCAGCCGTCCAGCCCGTCCTCGAAGTCCGTGTCGATGACGGTGGTGCCCGGCTCCGGTCCACCGGGCCCGCCGTCCGGCCCGGTGATCAGGACGTCGTCGAGGAGGAACGGGGTGTTCCCCTCGGCCTCGATGTAGAGGGTGGCCGCGCTGAGCCCGGCCGGCAGCGTGTAGTCGCCGCCGATGCGTACCCAGCCGTCGGCGGTGGTGGGGATGTTGCCGCCGATCCAGGTGTAGGTGTTCGCGCCGCCGTCGGCCGGGGTCGCTTCGACGGTGAAGTGCAGGCCGGCGCTGCCCTCGGTGCCGGCCGGCAGCTTCGCCCAGGCGGTGACCGAGTACGGCGTACCGGGCTCGAACAGGGCGGTCGCGCTCGTCGCCGGGCCCTGCCAGTTGGCCGTGCGACCGCTGACCGAGAGGCTGTGTGCGCTCTCGTGGCCCTCGTCGGCGACGGCGAGGGTCACGTCGCCGCGCGGCCCCCACGGGGCGTACGCCCCGGACTCGAAGTCGTTGGAAAGGACGGTCTGCGCGGCGGCGGCCGGAGCCGGTGCCGCGACGATGGCTGCGATGAGTGCGGTCGAGCAGAGCGCGGCGAGAGTCCGCGATCGTCGTGCTCGGTGGGACGGGTACCAGGGGCGCATGGGGGGTCCTCACGCGATCGGAGCGGCGGGCGCCACTACTTCCGGTAAACTTCCGAAAATAATCCAAGCGCGTGCATGTTAAGCCGAGACCGGGCTCCCGGCCTAGTGCATCGCCGCACTCCTTGCAGGACCGGCCGGTGGCGTGTGTACCACCCGTGCGTACCTCGTGCGGGGCCAGCGACGGGTGGGCTCACGGCACGGCGGAGGTGTGCGGCCACCACGACAGTCGGCGGAGTTGCGCGCGCCGGACTTTCCGGCCGACTTCCGGAAGATCAGCTCGGGCGGCCCGCCGGCCGACCCGCTCGCGTGCCGGTCACGGGGCGGGGCAGCGGTTGTCGGCCTTGCGCTTGGCGATGGCCGCGTCGGCGCCCGCGGCGTACTCGACGAGCGCCTCGCCACCGGGGTCGTACCGCCAGGTGCCGCCGTCCTGGCGCAGCGCGCTGCGCCCGACGTGGTCGCCGTGCCGCCAGGTCAGCTCGACCAGTTCCATGTTCACCGCTTTGACGTCCTGGAGCTGGATCGGTTCGCCCTTCAGGTACGGGCAGGCGGCGTTCACCTTCTCGAAGTCCTTCCGGGCGACCTCTTTGCGGGCGGAGTCGGTCCAGAGCGCGTACGCCCCGGCCCAGTCACCGTCGGCGAGCAGCTTGAACTGCTGGTTGGCCACGTCCAGCGCCTCGGCGACGTTGGGGCCGTTGGGCACCGGTGTGCCGGCCGGCTGGGTCGCGCCGGGCTGGGCACCGCCGGGCGCAGGGGTGCCGGGGTTGTCGTTCGTGGTGCCGCAGCCGACGACAGCGACGAGGACGACCGCGCCGATCAGGGCGGTGGTGGTGCGGCGCATGGCAGACCTCCGTGATCATCGACGATATTCGCTGGGAGCGTTCCCACGGCTGGCAGTCTGACACTGCCAGACCGATGGATCAACCTCCGTCGACTTCCGGATGGCACAAGGTGGCAGCGGAATGGTCCAGCGGATGGACAACTCTCGGCTGGAGGCTCGGCGCGCACCACGTACCGTCCGCCACGGAAATTGGAACTGGGTTGGGGGCGGGCAAGCCGCCCCCAACGCCTCGTTACCGCCGGGTCCAGCCACCGTTGAAGAGTGTGGTCAACCGGTTGTTGACCGCAACCGAGTAGGCCACCTGCCCGGACTGGTTGGGATGGAAGCTACCGCTGAAGTCGTACGGGATGAATCCGCCCGCGGTCTGATTGATGAACTCACCGTTCGTCGAGCAAGCGGCGTGACCGTTGAACTGAGCCACGGTCTGGTCCACCGCCTCCATGACGCCGGCCGTGCGAGCCGCATCCTTGATCACCGCGTTCAAACGGGCCCCCAGCCGCAGGATCATGTGCTTCTCGTCATCCTTCAACTGCGTATTGATGAAGAGGTTGCAGTCGCCCGATCCAGGGGGCTCGATCAGCAACGGATAGCCGGCGACCACGATGTCAGCGCCCGGCACTCGGCTGCGGATATCGGAGTACAGAGCCACCAGGCTTGGCTTGAGATTGTCAATCTTGTTCGCAACGACGGGCTCGAGGCCGGCGCAGGACGCGCTTTCCATCAGGCACGCTTTGAGCGAATCGCCGAAGCTGACGTCGTTTCCACCGATCGTCAGGGTTACCAGCCCCTGCTCGCCGGTTGCGAGGGAGACCGCTGACAGTTGCCCAGATCGCAGGGCCGGGATCGTCGCGCCGGCACAGGCCCGGTGGTCGACGCCCCACTGGTCGTACGGGGCGACCTGGAACGGCCATGCGTTGGTCGTCCGCTTACAGTCCCCGCCGGTGTAGCCCCCACCTCCGGCACCGAGTCCGGAGGAGTACGAATCCCCGAGCGCAATGAGCTTCTCGTAACGGTCGAACGGCCGCCCCTTCGTGCGCGCCTCCACCGGCAGGGAGGCTGTGCCCTCATTGAACCCGTTGACAGGAACGATCCTGAATCGATACCAGTTGCCCGCAAAAAGGAGGTCTTGAGTGAAGGTCGTTCCGGTTATGGGCCAAGGCAGGCGGATCCAGTTCGGCTCGCTGTGATAACGCGAGAGGTCGATGTATTCGACGTGGTAGCCGCTAGCATTCGCGACGGCCGTCCAGGTCAGCCGGATCGAGTTCTCGGTTGCCGGCACGGCGGTCAGAGTCGGCCTGATGGTCGGATCCGGGCCCCCGATTGTCACCGCCGAGGAGGTTCCGGGAAGACCGACCATGGTGCCCTTGGTCGGGACCACCCGGAACTCGACCCGCGCACCCGGCGCCAGGAACCCGATAGTGAAGCTCGTGCCGTTCACGGGATACGGGAGCCGAGTGAAGGAGGTCTCGCCCAAGGTGACGTTCCGCTGTTCGATCAAGTACCCCGTCGCCCCGGGCCGCGCAGCCCAACTGAGCGAAGCCGCACTGTCGAGAGCTGTGACACTGGGCTGACCCCCGGCGCCGCTCCATTGCACAAAGGATGGCCTACCACCGTATGGTGATCCAATTCCGAGGCCAGCGAGCGCATCCGCGAAGGCGGCAGCGATCCGGATCTCGCCTGTCGAGTTGGGATGGGTCCCGTCCCAAGTGTAGTACTCGGGATACCACCCGACGTCCGGGGTGGCGATAACAACTCGGGAGCCCGACGTGTTCAGGTCTGCGGCAACCTGATTGTAGAGGATGTTCAGTTGTTTAGTGTTTTCAACACTTTCCGGAATCCCTTTCCATATATCATATCGGGAGAGGGTGTGGCCGATAACGAAATCCACCCCCGGGTTGGCCGATCGGGCGTTCGCGATGAACCCCCGCATCTCCTGGGCAACCTGACTCGGGGTGGAGCCTTGGACGAGGTCGTTGATGCCCAGCATGACCAGGAGGACGTCGGCATCTGATGCCGCCACTTTCCCGGCAATGGCAACCTTCTCGTCCGAGAGCCGTCGGCCCCAGAAAGCGTTGTGCGCTCGATCGAATGCAGAATTCGCGTACGCGGTCGAGCCGTGCTGATTTGTCACGTTGTTGTAGAGATCGGTCTGCGGGCCCACGAAGTCGAACGATCCGGGAGCGGTCGCGGACAACTTCTCGTAGAGACGGTAACGCCAAGTAAAGTCGCCAGCAGAGCCCTGGCTGATCGAGTCACCGACGAACATCACTTTGTTGATTGCCGCTTGCGCCGGCGTGGGCATTGAAGCCAATAAGCCGACAGCAAGAAATAGCGAACACAGGAAACGCCCAACGTGACGCATGCCACCCCCGTATTAATGGATGCGAATACTTGGTTGGCAAGCCTAGGCCTCGGGATGTCCCGCGCGTAACGGCCCTACGGCCATTGATCCACTGCAATGGCTGTGGTAGGGCGCAGCAGTCCGATGACTCAACGTGATTCGACGAGGGCCGAGGCAGTCAGCAGGGAGGTCATGCGGCGCCCCGTCGGAGACGGCGTCCGGGCTCTCTGGCTACCTGCCGACTGCCGTCGCCGTCAGAAACGAGAAGGGCGTCCGCCATCTCTGACGAACGCCCTGATCGTGAAGGGTGGAGCCGAGGGGACTCGAACCCCTGACCCCCACACTGCCAGTGTGGTGCGCTACCAGCTGCGCCACGGCCCCTCGCGGTCGTCCCGGTCGCCCGGGCACGGGAGAACTATACACACGTCAGGCGGCATGGTCACATGGCGGGGTGCCGTGCCGCGCCAAGATCAGTTGAGGGCCACGTCCGGCGGGAAGTGGGCCACCGCCGCCATCATGCCGCCCTGCCGGCGCAGCACCATCGGCCACAGGTCGTCGGGACGGTCGACGAACGCGTCGCCGGGCAGCGCGTCCAGCACGAACCAGGAGCCCTCCTCGATCTCCTGCTCCAGCTGACCCGTGCCCCACCCGGAGTAGCCGGCGAAGACCCGGATCCCGCCGATGCTCTCCCGCAGCCGCTCCGGGTCGACCGACAGGTCGAGGGTCCCGACCGCGCCCGACACCTGGTGGAAACCTTTGACCCGCTTCATCGGGTGCCGCATCCGGGCCAGGCAGATCGCCGAGTCCGGCTGCACCGGGCCGCCCTCGAAGAGCACCGCGGGATGGCGGGCCAGCTCACCCCAGTCACCCAGCACATCGGCCACCGGGACCTCGGTGGCCCGGTTGAGGACGACGCCCAGCGCACCACCGGGCTCGTGGGCGACCAGCAGGACCACCGTCCGGTCGAAGTTCGGGTCCTTGAGCGTCGGTGTCGCGACCAGCAGTCTCCCGGCCATCGACTCCGTCGCTCGCCCGCCGATCGCCTGCCCCTCTCCCTGCATGCCGGACACCGGTCAGACCGGCCGCACGGGGCCGGCCGGGGACACCGGTGTCAGCCACACCGTCAACACCATGCCTGGCACCTTAACCCGCGCCCATGCCGCTGGCTAAGGTCTGACGGTCGGCTGATCGACAGACACGAAGGAGGGCCGGTGAGTCCCACGGCGGAACTGGCGGTGATCGGCGGCTCGGGGCTCTACGCGCTGCTCGACGGCGCCACCGAGCACCAGGTGGACACTCCGTACGGGCCGCCGTCGGACGCGGTCACGATCGCCGAGGTTGCCGGCCGGCGGGTGGCGTTCCTGCCTCGGCACGGCCGGGACCACCGGTACCCGCCGCACGGCATCCCCTACCGGGCGAACCTGTGGGCGCTGCGCTCGCTCGGTGTACGCCAGGTGCTCGCGCCCTGCGCGGTCGGTGGCCTGCGCCCGGAGCTGGGTCCGGGGACGTTCGTGGTACCGGACCAGCTGATCGACCGGACCAGCGGCCGGACGCAGACCTACTACGACCGGGGCGCCGTGCACGTCTCGTTCGCCGACCCGTACTGCCCGGTGGGCCGGCGTACGCTGCTCGCCGCCGCTGCCGCCCGGGACGTGCCGGCGGTCGACGGCGGGACGGTGGTGGTGGTCGAGGGCCCCCGCTTCTCGACCCGCGCCGAGTCGCGCTGGTTCGCCGCCATCGGCGGGACGGTGGTCAACATGACCGGCCACCCGGAGGCGGTGCTCGCCCGCGAGCTGGCCCTCTGCTACTCCTCGATCGCCCTGGTCACCGACCACGACGCGGGCGTGCCCGGCGGCGGGTCGGTGACCCAGGAGGAGGTGTTCCGCGTCTTCGGCGAGAACACCGACCGGTTGCGCGGCCTGCTGCTGGAGGCGGTGGCGGCGCTGCCCGCCGACCGGGACTGCGACTGCGGGCGGGCACTGGACGGCATCAAGCTGCCCTTCACGCTGCCCTGAGCGCCAAACGCCGGAGCGCCCGGCGGAGGAGGCGATAACGTCTGAAGACGATGGCTACGGTCCGCGACACCACCTACGACCTGCTGCGCGACCTCGGCATGACCACCGTCTTCGGCAACCCCGGATCGACCGAGGAACCGTTCCTCGCCGCCTTCCCGGACGACTTCCGGTACGTGCACGCGTTGCAGGAGGCCTCGGCGGTCGGCATGGCCGACGGGTACGCGCAGGTCACCGGCCGCCCGGCGCACGTCAACCTGCACACCGCCCCGGGGACCGGCAACGCCATGGGCAACCTGGTCACCGCCTGGCACAACCGCGCCCCGCTGATCGTCACGGCCGGCCAGCAGACCCGGGAGATGCTGCTCATCGAGCCGCGGCTGACCAGCCGCCGGGCCACCGAGCTGCCCCAGCCGTACGTGAAGTGGAGCCACGAACCGACCCGCGCGCAGGACGTCCCGGCGGCGCTGATGCGGGCGTACGCGACCGCCGTGCAGCCCCCGGCCGGGCCGGTGTTCCTGTCGCTGCCGCTCGACGACTGGGGCCAGCCGGCCGACCCGTACCGGCCACCCCGGACGGTGTCCACCCGCATCGCGCCGGACCCGTACCGGCTCGGCGAGTTCGCCGCCGTGCTGGCCGCCAGCCGCGCACCGGTGCTGGTCCTCGGGGCGGCGGTGGACCGGGCCGGTGCCTGGTCGGCCGCGGTCGCGCTCGCCGAGCGGCTCGGTGCCCCGGTGTGGGCGGCCCCGGCACCGGAGCGCGCCTGCTTCCCCGAGGACCACCCGAACTTCCGGGGCGTCCTCCCGTACGCGATCGCGCCGCTAGCGGAGAAGCTGCGCGGGCACGACACGGTGCTGGTGGTGGGGGCGCCGGTGTTCCGCTACTACCCGCATGTGCCCGGCGACCACCTGCCCGACGGCGTACGGCTGCTGCACGTCACCGACGACCCGGAGGAGGCGGCGCGCGCACCGGTCGGTGACAGCCTGCTGGGCGACGCCGGGCTGACCCTGGCGGACCTGCTGGACCTCCTCCCGCCGGAGGACCGGCCACCGCCGCCGGCCCGCGCCGCCCCGCCCCCAGCCGAGGACGGCTCCCCGCTCAGCGCGGACGCGCTGTTCGCCGCGCTGGCCCGGTACTGGCCCGCCGACGCGGTGCTGGTGCAGGAGTCACCGTCGAATCTGGCCGCGCTGCGTCGCCGGCTGCCGATCACCCGGCCCGGGTCGTACTTCACCATGGCCAGCGGCGGGCTCGGCTACGGTCTGCCGGCGGCGGTGGGCATCGCCCTGGCGCAGCGGGACACCGGCCGGGACCGGCCGGTGGTCGCGGTGATCGGCGACGGGTCGTTCCACTACTCGGTGCAGGCGTTGTGGACCGCGGCGCGGCTGCGCCTGCCGCTGGTCGTCGTGGTCCCGGTCAACCGGCAGTACGCGATCCTCAAGGCGTTCGCCGAGTTCAAGCAGACGCCCGGGGTGCCGGGCCTCGACCTGCCCGGGTTGGACATCACCGCCCTGGCCCACGGCTACGGGTGCGCGGCCACGGCGGTCGAGACACCGGAGCACCTCGGCGAGGCGCTGGGCGCCGGCCTGGGGGCGGACCGCCCGACGGTGCTGCCGGTGCCGATCCGCACCGAGGTGCCGGCGCTGCTGTGACCCGGGTGGCGGCCCGCGACGGGCGGTGCCGTCAACCGGTGGTGAGTCGGAGCGGGGCGCCGGTGAGCACGTCGAGCACCGGCCGGTCGCCCAGCGGCGCGGCCAGCCGCACGGTCACCGGCTCCAGCACGAGCTGTTCGGTGCACACGCCGGTCGAGCGGGTGACGCCGCCGCCGATCACCACGACGTCGTCCCGCTCGTGGACCAGGGGCGTGACGTCGGTGTCGCAGGCGCCGGTCCCGAGCCGCACGGTCAGGGTGGCACCGTCGACGGCGCGCAGGTCCTGGGCGCCGACCACGTCCTCGGGCGCGGGCACGGTGGGAGCGCTCGGCTCGGGCGCCGGGCCGACGGCGGCCGGGGCGACCGCGAGCCGGGCCACCTTCGCGGTCAGCTCGTCGACCGTGAAGATCCACGCTGGCACGCGCGCCTCGCCCCGGCTGGTGTGCACCGGCACGTCGCCCAGCTCGACCGCGGTGACCGTGAGCGGGACGCAGGCCGCCTGGGGGGCACTGCTCACCGGGTCGTCCGGTCCGCCGGGCTGGGCCGGGGGCGGCGTGGCGGGGTTCTTCGGCCGGCCCTCGCACTGCGGCGGGTCTCCCTGGTCGAGCTGCCGGTACGCCTCGCCCGCGCCGATCAACGGCACACTGAGAGTGCCGTCGGGGAACCGGATCGTGCCGTCGGCGGGCCGGGCCGGGGGCAGCGGGACCTGGTCCCGGTACCACCCCGCCTGGAAGGCGGTCAGGGTCGCCGGGCTGAATCCCGGATCTCCGACGAGGACGGTCGGGTCCTGGAGCGGCACGTACCCGTCACGCCACCGCGGGCCGGGTTGCCACCCGTCGGCGACCTCGGCGGCCCGCTGCTCGAACGCGGACCGCGGCTCGGCCGTGGCCGGGGTGCTGCCCGACCCGGTGCCGGCCTGTGCGCAACCGGCGACGACCAGCAGGGACAGACTCAGCAGGGTGACCATTCGACGCATATCGGTTGGACGTGGCCTCTCCCGCATCGGTTCCCGGGTTCGTTGGGCGGTTTCGCGCTGGCGTGGCAACCGCCCGACCCCCGGTCACGACCTGAGCGACGGGGCCTGGGCACACCCCGCGCCGCCGCCCGGCCGCGGCTCAGTCCTCGCCGCCGAGATCCGTCTGGTACGCCTGCCAGAGCAGGTCCGCGCCGCGCTGCCGGTGCCGCGCCAGCGCCCACACCAGGTGTTCGGTGGCGTGGCGGAGTTCCTCCGCCGACACTCCGGGCCGCTCGGCGGCCTGCCGGAGCGCGTCGAGGGCCACGACGATGACGTCGTGCTCCCGTACCAGGCGCTGCACGCTGTGCTGCAGGCGCGGCGCGTGGTGGAGCAGTTCGGCGTACCGGCCGGCGGGGCCCTCGGTGAGCCGCACGTGTTCGGCGAACTCCTGACGCACCGGCGCGAGGCGGCGCACGAGCCGCTCCCGCCAGTACGGCTCGGTGTCGAACGCCGCCCGGCTCAGCGTGTGTGCCCCGCCGAGCAGACTGGTCCGGGGCCGGCGGGCCGGTGTGGGCCTGGCCGACGTGGGGGCGGCGGACGGTTGCTGGATCGGACCGGTGACCATGGGCACCTCCCCGCGCTGTGACCGCGTACGCCGATGGTGAACCTCCCGGCCCGGCCTGTCCTGGGGGCCGGCCGACCACAGTGGTCCCTTGCGTCCCAGCACTCCCTTCCGCACCACCGGCCCCGGTGGCGAAGACGACTGTGCGCCCCCGGTCCGGGTGGACCGGGGGCGCACAGGTCAGGTGGTGGAGGTGCCGGGAATCGAACCCGGGTCCTTCGCCGCCTTGTCAGGGCTTCTCCGAGCGCAGCTCGCTGTGCCTCTACTCGGCCCCTCCGATCACGCGAGCGAGTCGGTGTGACGGGCCCAGTCGCTGATTGATCTCGCCGCACGGACCCCGCGACCGGGTCCGATTGGCCAGCCTCCTAGCTGATGCCGGCTAACTGGGTCGAAGGCACTCCCAGGCCGACAGACTTGCTACCCGCCTCAGGCGGCGAGAGCGAAGTCAGCGCGATTCTGCTTGGCGCTTATTGTTTTCCGACGAACGATTCACGAGACGACGTCGGCTTCCTCGGCTCGCTTCCCCTGCCGCAACGTACGAAGTCGAAACCAGTCACCCCCTCGACGGGCCGCCCCTGTCGGCGGCACCACCAAGCCTAACGCCTGACGCAACGGCTTTCATCCCGCCTCGGGGGCCGGCGCGCCGACCCGCATCAAGCGGACAAATCAGTCGTTCATCCCCTTGCTCCGCCGGCCGACGGCCCGCGTGATCTCCCGCTGTGCGTCCTTCTTGGCGAGATCCTGCCGCTTGTCGTACGCCTTCTTGCCCTTGGCCAGACCGATTTCGACCTTGGCCCAGCCGTCGGAGAAGTAGACCTGGAGCGGCACCAGCGTGAGCCCGCTCTCCCGGGTCTTGCCGATCAGCCGGTCGATCTCCAGCCGGTTGAGCAGCAGCTTGCGGGTGCGCCGCGGCTCGTGGTTGGTCCAGGTGCCCTGCGTGTACTCCGGGATGTGCATCCCGTGCAGGTACAGCTCACCGTTGCGTTCCTGGGCGAACGCGTCGACCAGCGACGCGCGGCCGGCCCGCAGCGACTTGACCTCGGTGCCGGTCAGCGCCATCCCCGCCTCGTACGTGTCGAGGATCGAGTAGTCGTGACGGGCCTTCCGGTTGGAGGCGACGACCTTACGTCCCTTTTCCCGTGGCATCGGCGCCACCTCCCTTCCTGGTCGCCCGCCGGGCGGCCGGCGAGCGGAGATCATGCTACCCGAGTGACAAGGGCCCTCCCGCGCCGTTTATTCCTGGCGCGGAAAGGGCCCTGCCACACGCGTACTCCGAGCTAGACCCGCAGGTAGAAGCGGAGGGTGACCCAGGCCGTGACCGCACTGATCAGGCCGCCGACACCGGCCATCACCGGGAAGGCCAGGAACACCTCGCCCCAGCTCACCGGCGCGAAGAGGCCCTGGAGCGTGGCGAGCGCGCCGTCGAACAGGAACACCTTCAGCCCGATCAGGGCGCCGAGCGCCAGCACCGAGCCGATCAGCCCGGCCACCACGGCCTCCAGCACGAACGGCGCCTGGATGAACCAGTTCGAGGCGCCGACGAGTTTCATGACCGCGACCTCACGCCGCTTGCTGTACGCGGCCACCTGGATCGTGTTGGCGACCAGCAGCAGTGCGGCGACGGCCATCGCGATCGCGGCGACCAGGGCGATGTTCTGGCCGGCGGTGAACAGGTTGAAGATCTTGTCCAGGACGCGGCTCTGGTCGACCACCTGGTCGACACCCTCGACGCTCGTGTACTGCTCGTTGATCGCCTTGTACTCCTGCGGGTCGACCAGCGTCAGCCGGTACGACTCGGGCAGCACGTCGGGCTTGACGGCGCTCAGCAGGTCGGGCGAGTCCCGGAACATGTCCTGGAAGCGCTTGTAGGCCTCGTCCTTGTTGACGTAGGTGACGGTCTCGACCAGCGGGTCGGCATCCAGCTTCGCCTGGATCTCGGCCTTCTGCTGCTCGGTCACCTCGTTCTCGAGGAAGATGGAGACCTGGATGTTCTCGAAGTAGAGCTCCTTCATGTCGGCGACCTTGGTGTAGATCAGACCGCTGGCGCCGAGCATGGTCAGCGAGACCGCCATCGTGATGATCATCGCGATGGTCATGGTCACGTTGCGCCACAGTCCGACCAACACCTCGGACAGGACGTATTTCACGCGCATCGGGGGTTCCTCCGGGTCTCCGGCATGAGCTGTTCGTCGTCAGGCGGGGTGGAGCGCCGGCTCACCCGTAGACGCCGCGGGCCTGGTCGCGCACGATCCGGCCGCTCTCGATCTCGATGACCCGGCGGCGCATCTGGTTCACGATGTTGGAGTCGTGCGTCACCATCACCACGGTCGTGCCGGTGCGGTTGATCCGGTCCAGGAGGCGCATGATCTCGATCGAGGTGTCCGGGTCGAGGTTTCCCGTCGGCTCGTCCGCGAGCAGGATCAGCGGACGGTTCACGAACGCCCGGGCCACGGCCACCCGCTGCTGCTCACCACCGGAGAGCTCGTGCGGGTAGCGGTGCTCCTTGCCCCCGAGGCCGACCAGTTCCAGCACCTCGGGCACGACCCGGCGGGCCACGGCCTTCGTCTTGCCGATCACCTCGAGGGCGAACGCCACGTTCTCGTACGCCGTGCGGTTCGGCAGGAGACGGAAGTCCTGGAAGACGCAGCCGATCGAACGGCGGAAGGCGGGTCGCTTCCACGAACGCATCGACGTCACGTCCTTGCCGTTCACGATGATCCGGCCCTTGTTGGGCGTGACCTCGTGCAGCAGCATCTTGATGATCGTGGACTTGCCGGAGCCGGATGGGCCGATGAAGAAGACGAACTCGCCCTTCTCGATCGCGACGGACACGTTGTCGAGCGAAGGCCGGGACGCCTTCGGGTACGTCTTCGTCACTTGCTCAAGCTGAATCACGGGTGGTGAGTCTACGCGGTGTAACCGGAGTGCCAAGTCCCACGCCCCGGGGTTGCGAGGCGCGTCATCGATTTGCTGGGGATCGCGAAGATCGATGACGCGCTACGCCCACGATCGGTCACGCGCTGTCGCCGGCCAGCTGCTGCTGCTTCCGCCACCGGATGCCCGCCTCGATGAAGGCGTCGAGGTCGCCGTCGAAGACCGACGACGGATTGCCCGTCTCCTGCTCGGTCCGGAGATCCTTCACCATCTGATACGGGTGCAGGACGTACGACCGCATCTGGTCGCCCCACGAGCCCGCGGCGTCGGTCTTCAGGCCCTGGAGCTTGGCCTGCTCCTCCTGGCGCTTGCGCTCCAGGAGCCGCGCCTGGAGGACGCGCAGCGCGGACGCCTTGTTCTGCAGCTGGGACTTCTCGTTCTGGCAGGTCACCACGATGCCGGTCGGGATGTGGGTGATCCGCACCGCCGAGTCGGTCGTGTTCACGCTCTGACCGCCCGGCCCCGACGACCGATAGACGTCGATCCGCATCTCGTTCTCGGGAATGTCGATGTGGTCGGTCTGCTCGACCACCGGCAGCACCTCGACGCCCGCGAAGCTGGTCTGCCGGCGACCCTGGTTGTCGAACGGGCTGATCCGCACCAGCCGGTGCGTGCCCGACTCGACGCTGAGCGTGCCGTACGCGTACGGCACCTTCACCGTGAACGTGGCCGACTTGAGCCCGGCCTCCTCGGCGTACGAGGTCTCGTAGACCTCCGTCGGGTAGCCGTGCCGCTCGGCCCAGCGCAGGTACATCCGCAGCAGCATCTCCGCGAAGTCGGCCGCGTCCACGCCGCCGGCCCCGGCCCGGATCGCGACCAGCGCCTCCCGGGAGTCGTACTCCCCGGACAGCAGGGTCCGGACCTCCATCTCCTGGATGGCCTTGGTCAGCCCGGCGATCTCCGCCTCGACCTCGGTGAGTACGCCCGGGTCGGCCTCGGCCTCGGCCAACTCCAGGAGCACCTGGGCGTCGTCCAGGCGGGCCCGGAGGCTGGAGAGCTTGCTGATCTCGCCGTTGACGTACGACAGCTGCGAGGTGACCTGCTGCGCCTTGGCCTGGTCGTCCCAGAGGTCCGGGGCGGACGCCTCCTCCTCCAGGCGAGCCTTGTCCGCCCGCAGCTTGTCGATGTCGAGCACCGACTCGATGTTGCGCAGGGTGGCGTCGAGGTCCTTGAGCTGTTCGGCGAAGTCGGCAGCGGTCACGACAGACAAGCGTACCGGCGTGGGCGAGGAGTGAGCTTGCGAGCCCCGCAGGTCACGCCAAAAGGACCTACAGCGTGGGCGAGGAGTGAGCTTGCGAGCCCCGCAGATCGCGCGAAAGCGACCTGGAGCGTCAGCCGACCGGCGCGGACTTCAGCCAGGACAGGGCGGCCTTGTGGTAGGCGACGGCGAACTCCAGCGCACTGGCGTCGTACGTGTCGCCTTCCTTCTTCGCGCTCTTGACCTGCTCGCGCACCCGCGCCAGGGCCTCCGTGTGGTACTCGTTCGCGGCCGCCTGCAGGCCCTTGAGCTGGCTCGCCGAGTGGAGGTTGCCGAAGGCGATCCGCAGGGCGATCGGGTTGCGGATGGTGTCGCGCCCCGGGTCCTCCGCGAGCCACCGGGAGAACGTCCGCTTCCCGGCGGCGGTGATCGCGTACGGCTGGCTCATCCGCGGCCCGGGCTTGCCCAGCCGGACCAGCCCCTTCTCGGCCAGCACCGGCAGCTCCCGGTAGACCTGGCTGCGGGTCATCGACCAGTACGGCGCCAGCCGGCGCTCGGCGGCGGCCATCAGTTGGCCACCTGTCATCGGGCCCTCGTGGAGTAGCCCGAGCAGGGCTGCCGCCGTGGGGTTGACTCCGGATTCCGCCATGCCCATCACGCTGCCACTTTGCCGACGCGACGTCCAGGATTTGGCGGTTTCGCCACCCGATGGGGCTTCCTATGTGCACTGTCGGCCGGCGACAGTCCGCAGGGGGCACCGCTGATCCCACCCGTCGCACCCGTAACGGGGTGCCGGGACGGGGCCCCACCGGCGCCCGCGGCGCCGGGAAGGGCCCCGTCCCCGCCGCTCAACCCATGTGGGGGTAGGTGTGGTCGGTCGGCGGGACGAACGTCTCCTTGATCGTCCGCGGCGACATCCAGCGGACCAGGTTGTGCCAGGACCCCGCCTTGTCGTTGGTGCCGCTGGCCCGCGCGCCGCCGAAGGGCTGCTGCCCGACCACCGCGCCGGTCGGCTTGTCGTTGACGTAGAAGTTGCCGGCCGCGTACCGCATCGTCTCGGCGACCCGGTCGATCACCCGGCGGTCGGTCGCGAAGATCGAACCGGTCAGCGCGTACGGCGCGACCGACTCGGCCTGGGCGACCACCTCGTCGAAGCGGGCGTCGTCGAAGACGTGCACGCCGAGGATCGGCCCGAAGTACTCGGTGGTGAACGTCTCGTGGGCCGGGTCGGTGCACTCGAACAGCGTCGGCCGCACGAAGTACCCGACCGAGTCGTCGGCGGTGCCCCCGGCGAGGATCCGGCAGGTGTCGTCGCCGGAGATCAGCTCCAGGGCGGCGGTGTGCCGCGAGAAGGCCTTGTCGTCGATGACCGCGCCACCGAAGTTGCCGAAGTCGGTCACGTCGCCGTAGGTGAGGGCGTCCGCGGTGGCGGCGAGCCGGTCCCGCAGCCCGCCCTCCCAGATCGACCGGGGGACGTACGCGCGGGACGCCGCCGAGCACTTCTGGCCCTGGTACTCGTACGCGCCCCGGATCAGGGCGGTGTGCAGGGCGTCCACGTCGGCGCTGCCGTGCGCGACCACGAAGTCCTTGCCGCCGGTCTCGCCGACCAGCCGGGGGTAGCCCCGGTACCGGCCGATGTTCTCGCCGACGGTCCGCCACAGGTGCTGGAAGACCTTCGTGGAGCCGGTGAAGTGGATGCCGGCCAGGTCCGGGTCGGCCAGCACCACGTCGGACACCTCCTCACCCCGCCCGGTGACCATGTTGATCACGCCCGGGGGCAGGCCGGCCGCCTCGAACAGCCGCATCGTGAAGTGCGCGGCGAACTGCTGGGTGGGGCCCGGCTTCCACACCACCGTGTTGCCGAGCAGGGCCGGAGCCGACGGCAGGTTGCCGGCGATCGCCGTGAAGTTGAACGGGGTGACCGCGTAGACGAAGCCCTCCAGCGGCCGGTGGTCGAACCGGTTCCAGGTGCCCGGCGAGGACTGCGGCTGCTCGGCGAGGAGCCGGCGGGCGAAGTGGACGTTGAACCGGAGGAAGTCGATGAACTCGCACGCCGAGTCGATCTCCGCCTGGACGGCGGTCTTCGACTGGCCGAGCATCGTGGCGGCGTTCAGGGTGTCACGCCACGGGCCGGCGAGCAGGTCGGCCGCGCGCAGGAAGACCGCGGCCCGCTCCTCGAACGGCAGCGCCCGCCACATCGGCGCGGCGTCCTTGGCGGCCTTGACCGCGGCGCGGGCGTCGTCGTGGGTGGCGTGCCCGGTGACGCCCAGCACGTGCGCGTGCCGGTGCGGCTGCACCACGTCGATCGACTCGCCACCGGCCATCCGCTGCTCACCCGCGATGGTCATCGGCAGGTCGATCCGCTCGGCGGCCAGCTCGGTCAGCCGCCGCTGCAGCCGCTCCCGGTCGGCACTGCCCGGCTCGTAGGTGCGTACCGGCTCGTTGCGCGGCTCGGGTACGGAGAACACGGCGTCCATCACAGGCTCCTGTGGCGATCTCGACAGCGGTGGCGAAATCGGACCCGCGGGCACCGGCCGGACGACCGGACGCCGGACACCAGCCGGCCAGGGCCGGTCACGGCGGCGGGACCTCGGCCGATTCTCCCACGGCCGGCCCCGCACCCCACCACCCCGGCCAGGGCGGCCGACCCGGCGGTGGACCGCGTCCCCGGGTCGCGCACCGGCGTACGCGTACCCTGGGTGACCGGTGAACCGCCGGCCTCGCGTGGGCCGGGTGTCCGTCGAAGGGAACACGATGACCAAGCAGCCCGGCGGGCCCTCCGCCGCGGAGTCGGAGCAGTCGAGCCCGGTCACCGACGACTCGACCGCCGACCGGCCGGACGGGGACCGCACACCGGTGCCCCCGCTCGCGCCGGGCTCGCCGGTGCTCGCCCTGCTCGCGCTCGGCTGGCTGGCGGCCATGCTCTGGTCGACCCGGGAGGCGATCACCTCGGCGGCGGCCGGGGTCACCGCGATCAGCCTCTCCGCGTTCGCGCTGCCCGGCGTGATCTCCGCGGCGCTCGTCGCCGGCGCCGCGTTCGCGCTGTTCGGGGTGGACCTGCTCGCCCGCCACGGCCGCGACCGGATCACCCTGCGCTTCGTTGCGGCGGTCGCCACCGGCCTGCTGGTCGGGCTCGCCGCCGCGTTCGCCGTCAACCTGACGTACGCCGACAACGCCACCACCAACGTGATCGCCGGCACCACCGCGGCCGCCGCGATCATCGGCGGAGCGGTCGCCGGGGCGCGGAGCGCTCCCCTGGTCGGCGCGGTGGTGGCCGCCTCCCTCGGCACGCTCGTCTTCGTGGTCGCGTTCAGCCGCGCCCGGGATCCGCTCTTCGACCTGTTCGGCTCGGGTGACACCCAGGAGTCGCTGCTCAACGCCGCGAAGTGGGTGTCGCGCACCGAGTCGCTGCTCGCCGGTGTGGTCGCCGGGCTGCTCGCCTTCGGCTACCTCACCTGGGCGCGCCGCCGGGCGGCCCGCCGTGCCGCGCCGGCCCCCGCCCTGCGCTGGCCGGCGTACCTGCTGGCCGGCGCCGGCCCGGGCCTCCTGCTGCTGCTCGCCGAGGTGATCCTGCGCACCGGTGGACGCAAGCTGATCGACCTGGCCAGCGCGCTCAGCGAGGCGGACGCGGTGGCGCAGACCTCGCTCGGCACGTCACGGGTCGACAACGGCATCTGGCTGCTCTTCGTCGGCGCGCTGACCGCGATGATCGCCTTCGGTCGTACCCTCGGGCCCGCCCCGCAGGACGACGACGACGCCGACACCGCGGACTGACACCCGCGACCTCAGCCGAGGAGCTGGTCCAGCTCCGTGACGTCGTACCACTCCAGCTCGTGATCCTCGGCGCCGTCGACGGTGAACTGCGCGTCCGGGTCCCCGGCCAGCGCCTCGGTCACCACCTCGGCCGCCGCGGCGACGTCCTCGGCCGCGTCGGCGCCGTCGACGTGGATCGCGGCCACCGCCGCCACCGGCACCGGCCCGGTCAGCTCGACGAGGCTGGAGCCCAGGTCCCCGTCACCGCGTCCCACCAGTTGGGGCGGCAGGTCCGCCGACACGACGACGCGGCGGCGGGGCGCGGCGGGGTCGGCCCTGAGCAGTTGCAGGGCGTCCTGGGCGGCCCGGGTGAAGGCCACGTACTCCAGTTCCTCCTCGTCGCCCTCGGCGTACCACTCGCGCAGCGCCGGGGTGACCGCGTGCGCGGAGGCCGCGGGCAGGCCATCGGCGCGCAGCAGGGTCAGCATCGGGACGGTCGCCGGTACGTACACCCGGACACGCTCGTCGCTCACCGGTCGTCTCCCCTGCTCAGGTCCTCCACCGGCGGGCACCGGCGGCCGGCGCCGATCATGCCGTACGCCGTGACCGTCATACACCCCGCACCGGCCGTCGTGGAAGTTCTCGCCCGGAGTGTCCCCGGGCGGTGCGACGGATCCGCCGCTGGGCGCGGCGAGCCGGTGGTGGCAAACTGAGGCAAACGTCGTCAACCCAGGGAGTTTCCGTGGCGGAGCCCAGGTTCCTGCTGCTGTCCGACGTGGCCGCCGAGCTGAACGTGTCGGACTCGCAGGTCTACCACATGGTGCGCAGCGGCGAACTGCCCGCGATCAAGATCGGCGGACGCGGCCAGTGGCGCGTGGAGCGCGCCCGGCTGGAGGAGTACATCGACCGGAAGTACGCGGAGACGGCCGAGTGGGTACGCGGCAACCCGCTCACCGACCGCGACACGGAGTGACCCAGGTGGAGCGCTGAGCCATTGACCCCGGGCTCTGCCATGCCCCAGAATCAGCTTGTCCGGAGGCAAACGAAAGCAAACGCAGGAATCTGGAGGGCCGGGATGCCCGACTCCCGTCGACCCGGGCCGGTCCGGCCCCCCGTCCGACTGCGCCCGGCCCCGTCGTTCGACCCGCCCTGCGTGGAGGACGACCCGGCACGCTGGCCCGCCCCCGGCCAACTCGCACTCGACCTCTTCGAACCGGCCCGGGGCTCCACGCCACGCCCGCCGGACCGGCGTCGCCGGTCGAGGCCGGCTCCGGCCGGGCCGGCCCGCGCCCCGCTCCCGGTGCCCGCCGGAGCGCTGGTCACCGCGACTCCCGAGGCGACCCGGGCGGCTCACCGGTTCGTCGCCACCTGCCTCGAGGTCGTCAACGGCTACCGCCCACCCCACCAGGCGCGACCCCTGCTCGATCCGGCCCGGGCCGCCGACCTGCTGACCGAACTCGCCCGGGCCACGTCCCGCTCCGGCCCGGTCCGCCGCCGGTCCACCCGGCCGGTCGTGCACCTGCGCCGGCTGCGGGTGTGCGAGCCGCGCGGCGGAGCCGTCGAGGCAGCCGCGGTCCTGGCCGGACCGGCCGGCCGGACCTGGGCGATGGCCCTACGCCTCGAAAACCGCCGCGGCACCTGGCTCTGCACCGCGCTCCAGGTCCTCTGACGACTCCAGCCCGCCCGCAGAGACCGGCGCGACCGGCTTGACCTCGACCCGACCGTGGTTCGGCTCCCGGACCCCGGACCCCGGACCCCGGCGAATGGTCAACTCAGCTTGCCGCAGGTCGGGGTATCCGATCCCCGCGATACCGCGACATGCGGTAAGTCGAGTCGATCACCGTTCGTCAGCTGCCCACGACACGGACGAGCCGCAACCCACCAGGGGGAGGGCACGACGCGCCGGGCCGCGATCCGCCGGCCCGGGAAAGCCGGACGGGCCGCGACCCCCGGAGGGATCGCGGCCCGTTGTCGTCAGGCCGGCGGGGCGAGCCTCGCCGGAACCGGTCAGGCGGCTCCGCCGGGAGCGCCGTGGCAGCGCTTGTACTTGCGGCCGGAGCCGCACGGGCACGGGGCGTTGCGGGACGGGCCGTTGCTGGCCTCCGCCTGCCCGGGTGCCACCCGGCGCCCGGTGCCGCCGGAGGCGACGGCGTGGCCG
>JAEYGD010000492.1 GCA_023402505.1 Actinomycetes bacterium | reverse complement strand
GGGTGGGGGTGGGGGTGGGGGGTGGTGGCACGGCGGTGGGCGTGGGCCGTGGTGGCGGGGTCATGCGTCCGAACCTACAATCATGGGATGAATTCTCGGCAGGGGTTGTAACCGGTGACACGCCTCGCTGATTCCGTCGCCGTGCCGCCGCGCGGCCGGCGGGTGCAGGAGACGATCGCCCAGCTTCGGGAGCGGATCCTCGGCGGCGAGTGGCCGGTCGGCGGCCGGATCCCCACCGAGCCGCAGCTCGTGGCGGCCCTGGGTGTGGGGCGCAACACCGTCCGCGAGGCGGTCCGGGCCCTGGTCCACGCCGGGGTGCTCGAGTGCCGGCAGGGCTCGGGGACGTACGTGGTGTCGACCGACGAGCTGGCCCCTGTGGTGGCCCGCCGGCTCACCGACGACCGGATGGCCGAGGTGGTCGAGGTCCGGCGTGCCTTCGAGGTGGAGGCCGCGCGGCTGGCCGCGCTCCGGCGTACCCCGGAGGACCTGGCGGCGCTCGACGACGCCCTCGCCGCTCGCGAGGCGGCGTGGCGCGGCGGCCGGGTGGACGAGTTCGTGGAGGCCGACGCCGCGCTGCACGTCGCCGTCGTCGCGGCCGCGCACAACGGGATGCTCGCCGAGCTGTACGCCTCGGTCGGCACCGCGCTGCGCGGCACGCTGACGCAGTCGATGGGTGACGCGCTGGAGCCGGAGCGCTACGTCGACCACTCCAGACTGGTGGCGGCGATCCGGGCCGGCGACCCGGAGCGGGCGGCGGTCGAGGCGGGCGCTTTTCTGGAGCCACCGTCCCGGGCATAGGTTGTGCCGGACGGAAGACCGGACACCTCGGGAGTACGGATGCTCAAGGGCTTCAAAGACTTCATCATGCGCGGCAACGTCGTCGACCTGGCGGTCGGTGTCGTGATCGGCGCCGCGTTCACCGGGCTGGTGACGGCGTTCACGAACTCGTTCCTCAAGCCCATCATCAAGCTGGTCGGTGGTGGTGAGGACCAGTTCGCGGGTGCCTGGGAGATCAGCAAGGGCAACTTCGTGGACTGGGCCGCGTTCGTGAACGCGATCATCACCTTCCTGCTCACCGCCGCGGTCCTGTACTTCCTCGTGGTCTTCCCGATGAACAAGCTCGCCGAGCGGCGGCAGCGCGGCGAGGAGCCGCCGCCGTCGGCGCCGAGCGAGGAGATCAAGCTGCTCACCGAGATCCGGGACGCCCTCGTGGCGGCGGGACGCACCACGCCGGCTCAGCAGCGCGGCGCCCTCGACGACGCGCTCGGCCGGCGGGAGGAACCGCCCACCCGGTACTGAACGTCGCAGCAGCACGACGGCCCTCGCGGGATTCCCGCGGGGGCCGCACATTTTCGTACGTCTGTTCGATAGAGTCCCGCCATGGAACAGCGGAAGCACTGGTGGAACGGTAAATGGGGTCGCCTGGCCCGGCGGGACGTCTTCCTCCGGGTGGACGCCGACCGGTGGCACGTCGAGCAGCGCGCCGGCGGGTCGGAGGGCGTCTCCAGGTTCTACGAGTACGCGACCGCCGAGGAGGCCGAGGAGACGGTCCGGGCCCTGCTCCAGGGCACCGGCACGTGGCGCGAGCTGTCGCCCCGCCCGCCGGGCGGCTGGGGCGGCGTTTAGCGCGCGGACCGTCCGGGAACCGCGCCTGCATGAGCGAGCAGCAGGTCCTCTCCCGGGTCACCACGGGGATGCCGGTGGTCGACGCCGCCGGCACCGAGATCGGCACCGTCGACCTGGTCCAGCGGGGCGACCCCAACGCGGTGACCGTGCAGGCGCCGACCGCCGACCCGGGGAGCAGCCTGGACGAGCTGATCGAGGCGACCGCGGTGGAGGAGCCGGACGTGCCGGCCGACCTGGCGGCCCGGCTGCGGCACGCGGGTTACCTGAAGGTCTCCACCGACCGGGTCCGCACCGGGGCGGTGTACGTGCTCGCCGACCAGATCGCGACCGTCACCGACGCCGTCCGTTTGGACGTCCCGCTGGCGCAACTGCCGGCCGAGGAGTGAGGGCGGGGGCGACTTTCCCGATCCAGCCGGGAACGCGGTAGAGACGAACCGTGGGTGTTCTTGGCAAGCTTGATCCCATGACGCTGATCCTCCGCTCGGCCATCCTCAACGACATCGGCCTGGTCCGGACAAACAACGAGGACTCCGCGCTGGCCGGCGAGCGCCTCGTCGCCGTCGCGGACGGGATGGGTGGCCTCCCGGCGGGCGAGGTGGCGAGCGAGATCGTCATCCGCATCCTGGACGAGCTGACTCCCCCGACCGCGCCCGGTGAGGCCGCCGACGCGCTGCGCGCCGTCGTGAGCACCGCGAACCAGCGCATCCACGCCGCCATCACCGTCGATCCCGCCCGCGAGGGCATGGGTACGACGTTGACCGCCGCGCTGCTCGCCGGTGACACGCTGGTGCTGGCCCAGGTCGGGGACTCCCGCTGCTACCTGCTGCGGGACGGGGAGCTGACCCAGCTCACCCGGGACGACACGTTCGTGCAGGCCCTGGTCGACCAGGGGGCGCTCTCCCCCGAGCAGGCCCGGCACCACCCGCAGCGGTCGCTGGTGACCCGCGCGGTGCAGGGCACCGACACGCCGCCCGCGATCGGGTCGCTGACCGTGGTGCCCGGGGACCGCCTGCTGCTGTGCAGCGACGGCCTGTCCGACTACGTGGAGCACGGCGCGATCGCCGCCGCGCTGGCGGGTTACGGCGACCGCCAGCTCTGCGGGGAGCAGCTGGTCAAGCTCGCCCACCAGGCCGGCGCGCCGGACAACGTGACGGTGGTGGTCTCCGACGTCACGGCTGGTTGACGGCCAACCCGGTTGCGAGTGACGCCGGGCCGGGTTGGGATGGACGGATGACCATCCGCCGGGTGCGCTCCGAGGAACGCCTGACCAGCAGCTTCCCCCTCCAGGCGTACGCCTTCGAGGCCTCACCGCGCAGCGCGACGCGGGCCGAGGAGTTCCGCGAGTACCTGCCCTACAACCAGGGCAACCGGACCCTCGTCGTGGAGGAGAAGGGCGAGACGCGGGCCGCGGTGTCCGCCGTCCCGATGCGGCAGAACCTGCGCGGCCGGGTGTTTCCGATGGCCGGCGTCGCCGGGGTGGTCACGCATCCGCTGGCCCGTCGCCAGGGGCACGTCCGTACCCTGCTGTGCCGGCTCCTGGACGAGATGCGCGACGGCGGGCACCTGCTCTCGGCGCTCTGGCCGTTCCGCCCGTCGTTCTACGAACGCTTCGGCTACGCGGGACTGCCGATGCCGCGTACCGTCACGCTGCCGGTGGCCGACCTGGCCCCGTTGTTGCGGGCCGAGTTGCCCGGCGAGGTGCGGTGGGAGCGGATCGGCACCGGCTATCCGACGTGGCGCAGGTTCACCGAGCGCTGCCTGCGGGAGCGCCACGGCTTCGCGATCTTCCCGGACTACCGGGACGTGGCGTTGCGGGACCGGGACGAGCGGTGGCTGTTGACGGCGCGGGTCGGCGGGGAGGTGGTCGGCGCGGTGACCTACCGGATCGAGGACCACGGCGGCACGCTCGCCGCCGACGACCTGCTCGCCACCGACCCGTACGCCCGGGCGCTGCTCCTGCAGTTCTTCGCCCGGCACATCGACCAGGTGGCGACCGTCCGGTTCGACGTGCCCGCCGACGAGACGCCCGAGCTGTGGCTCACCGACCTGGAGGTACGCGTCGAGGCGCGGGTGGCCCGCCCGGCCGCCTGCGCGCCGATGGCCCGGCTGCTCTCGGTGGACGCGCTGGCCGGGCTGCCCGCCGGGCCGGGCCGGGTCCGGGTCGAGGTGACCGGCGACCGTTGGCTGGCCGGGGCGCATCTGCTCGACGGCACGACGGGTGCGCTGGAGCTGGCCCGCGGTGACGCCGGTGGTGTCCCGTCGGCCACGCTGACCGCCGCCGGGCTGTCCGGCCTGGCGTACGGGGTGCTGGATCCGGTCGAGGTGCACCTGCGCGGGCTGGGTGACGTGCCGGCCGACGCCGCGACCGAGCTGCGCCGCCTGTTTCCGCGCCGGCTGCCGTACCTCTTCGCGGACTTCTGACTCCCTCGATTCTTAGGCCCTCCTTAACGTTCTCGGCGCCCGGCCGCTGCGCTCCTAACATCACGGGGTGCGCCTCACGTCCGCCGCTGTCCTGACCGCTCTGGCGGTTGCCGCCGCGACGCTGCCCGCCTGCGGTTCCGCCGAGCCGGCGGCGCCGGGTCCGGTCGCCGGTTCCGCCGCGCCGCCGTCCGCCGCGTCCTCGCCCGCCGTGGACCAGCCGGCCGCCCGGACCGGACTGGGC
>JAEYGD010000476.1 GCA_023402505.1 Actinomycetes bacterium | reverse complement strand
GGGGCCGCCCCCCCCCCCCCCCCCCCCCCCCACTACTCCAGACCAGGCAGCCGGGTCAGGACGTGCAGGGGCTGCCGTTGAGGGTGAACAGGCCCGGCTTCGGGTTGGCGCCGCCGGCGGTCGTGCCGTTGAAACCGAACGTCACCGAGCCGCCCGGTCGGATCTTCGCGTTCCACCGCTGGTCCGTCGCCGTGACGGTGGCGCCGGCCTGGGCGAGCGCCGCCGACCAGCCGTGCTCGACCTTCTGCGCCCCGGTGAACGCGAACCGTACGCTCCACCCGTCGACGGCCGTGGTGCCGGTGTTGCGTACGGTCACCTGGGTGGTGAAGCCGCTGGGCCAGCTGC
The DNA here is from genome assembly GCA_023402505.1 of Actinomycetes bacterium. GTDB lineage: Bacteria > Actinomycetota > Actinomycetes > Mycobacteriales > Micromonosporaceae > Micromonospora. The sequence continues at coordinate 4,620 of JAEYGD010000476.1, read as the reverse complement.
CGTGCGTGGTGTAGGTGACCGCGCACGTCGCCGGGGGCACCGCCCCGGCCTCGCCCTGGTCGGCCAGGAACGAGGCGATCCAGGTCAGCGCCGAGTTCCAGTTGATCGCGACCTCGTTGGTGGCGTACGAGTTGATGTCGTCGACGTAGCAGAACATCGGCTTGCAGCCGGCGAGCAGCTGCGCGGCGAACGGGTCCTGGAGGGCGGCGTTCGGCCCGCCGGCGAGGGAGCCGGCGGGCGGCTTCGGCAGGTTCGGGTCGAGCTGGTGGCCGAAGATGCGGCTGTGCTGGTTCTCGGCGGCGTGCTCGCCCCACCCGGTCACGTACGAGATGTTGAGCGCGTTGCGGCCGAGGAGGTAGTCCATCGCCTCCACGGCGCCGTCGCGGTAGGACGGGTCCCGGGTCAGGTCGAACGCGGTCGCCAGGACGACGGCGTTGTTGATGACGTTGCTGTTGCCGCCCCAGAAGTAGCTGCCGGCGTCGCCGGGCATGGGCAGCCCGTACGCCTGCCGCTCGATCTCGGCGAGGTACGCGTCGGCGGCCTCGGTGACCGACGCCCGGATCCGCGAGCGCTCGGCGGCGGACAGCCCGCTGGGCACGGTGGCCAGGTCGAGCCGGCCCAGCGCCGCGACGCTCTGCCAGCCGAAGCCGCGCGGGTCGAACACGTCGCCGGTGTGGTGCGGCGACGCGGTCACGTCGGCGAGGTACGTCGCCGCCCCGGTGGTCAGGTACAGCTCGGCCGCCGCCCAGTAGAACTCGTCGGTGACGTTGGTGTCGTCGTACGCGCCGCCGCCGGTGCTGTCGGCCGGGCTCGCGTACCGGTCCGGGTTGGCCTTCGCCGCGGCGTAGGCGGTCTTCGCGGCACTGCCGCAGCGACCGGCGAACTCGGCGTCGTACGGGGCGAACAGGCGCGCGCACTGCGCGGCGACGGCGGCCAGGTTGAGCGTGGCGGCGGTGGACGGCGGGTGCAGTTCGCGCGGCTGCGGGTCGTCGTGGGGTTGCAGGGGCAGGCCGGTCCACTGCCGGTCGTGGATCTTGTGGTGGGCCATCCCGGCGAGCGGTTTGCCGGCCGGGACCTGCATGCGCAGCAGGAACTCCAGCTCCCAGCGCGCCTCGTCGAGGATGTCGGGCACCCCGTTGTCGCGCTCGGGCAGGGGCAGGGTGCCGTCGCCGAGCGCGGCCCCGAAGCCGGCGGTGGCCGCCGTCTTCGTCCGCTCGAACGTGCTCAGCAGCTGGTACGTGGCGATACCGCCGTTGACCACGTACTTGCCGTGGTCGCCGGCGTCGTACCAGCCGCCGCGCACGTCCAGGGTGTAGTCGCAGACACCCGGCTGGCAGGGCACCTCGGTGTCGCCCTGGTTGGGTGCCACGCCGAGGTGGCCGGCGGGGCGGGCGTACTCGTCGCCGAGCAGGTCGCCGTCGATGGCGATGCCGCTGCGCTGGGCGTAGAAGAACTGCGCGGCGTCGGCGCGGAGCCGCTCGTAGAGCGCCCCGGAGACGTCGAACGGGTGGCTGGTCTCGCCGTCGGCGACCAGGGTCAGCCCGGCGGCCGGCGTGCGGTACCCGGTGAAGTCGATGCTGTGCACGTTCTGCCCGGAGGCCTCGTCGACCCCGCGGGGGGTGGTGTCGCCGCTGGCGACCACGTCGCCGTCGGCGGCGCGCAGCTGCCACGAAACGGGTTCGGTGGCGTCGGTGACGAGGGTGGCGTTCTTCGGCCCGCCGGGCAGGTAGCCGACCTGGTTGACGCGTACCCGCGGGCCGGTGTCCGGCACGTACGGCTCGGGCGGGTCGCCGCCGCGCAGCGAGACGTCGTCCAGGCAGACGGTCTGCTCCTGGGCGCTGCCGCCGACCTGGAAGATCAGCTGGGCGGTCGGGTTGTCCGCCGGGGCGACGAACGTGTGCTCGACCCGGGCCGGGGTGCCGGTCGCGTTCGCGTCGACCGTGACGTACGCGGTGTACGGGGCGGTGCCGAGCTGGAGGACCGCCCGCACGGGCGCACCCGGTGTGGCGGAGACGTCGAAGCCGAGCCGGTACTCGGCGCCGGCGACCAGCGGCACACCGTCCTGCCCGATGCCGGCGTCCCAGGGGTTGGCCAGTCCGGCCGGGACGGTGGTGCAGAGCCGGCCGTCGGTGACGCCGAGCGCGCCGGTGCCGTACGAGAACCAGGGGGACACGCCGGCGCTGAAGTCGCCGTTGTCGATCTGCTCGGGGGCGTCTGGTGGTGGGTCGGCATGGGCGGGACCGGCGGCGGCGCCGGTCAGCGCGACGGTGGCCGCCGCGGTGAGCAATGCGAGGCGGCGTCGGGATGGCGTCACGGGACTTCCCTCCGGGACGGGCGGGGCGGTGGTGGGGTTGGAACCTGGGAGCGCCTGTCTGGGGTGACCTGGGAGCGCTCCCAGGATCGCATCGATGTTTCCAGTGCCCAGGTGCCCTTGTCAATCGATCCGACTGGATGACCGTCCGGGTACCGCCGTCGTGAGATTCGCCGCGCCACGCCCGGTCGTCCTGATCTCCTAGAGACAACAGGACCCTCGGCCTGGCAGGCTGCCTCCCATGACCCTGAAGCTGCGTTCGTTCGGCATGAGCGATCGTGGTCTGATCCGCAGCGGCAACCAGGACGCCATGTACCGCGGCACCTGGCTCGTCGCCGTCGCCGACGGCATGGGCGGCATGGCCGCCGGTGACCTGGCCAGTGCCATCGCGATCGACTCGATCGGCCCCCTGGACGTGGAGACCCCGGAGGACGCGCTGGTCGCGGCGCTGCAACGCGGCATCCACGTGACCAGCACACGCATCCGGCAGGCCGTCAGCGAGGATCCGGAGCGGCAGGGCATGGGCACCACGTTGACCGCCCTGCTCTTTGCCCGCACCGGCAGTTGCCTCGCGCTGGCCCACGTCGGCGACTCGCGGGCGTACCTGTTCCGGGAGGGGGTCCTCAAGCAGATCACCCGCGACGACACGTTCGTGCAGATGCTCGTCGACCAGGGTGTCATCACCCCCGACCAGGCGAGCAGCCACCCGCGGCGGGCCGTCGTCACGCAGGCGTTGCAGGGCGACGAGGTCTCCCCGTCGTACGCGACGATGGTGCCCTGGGCCGGCGACCGCTGGCTGCTGTGCAGCGACGGCCTGTCCAACGTCGTACGCCCGGACACCCTCACCGAGGTGCTCACCGCCTACCCCGACCGGGCCGCCTGCGCCCGCAAGCTGATCGACCTGGCGCTGCACGCCGGTGGCCCGGACAACATCACGGTCATCGTCGCCGACGTGGTGGAGGAGTGACTCAGCGGCGGCGCGGGGTGGCCCGGCGGGTCGGCTCGGCCGTCGTCGGGTCCTCCGGCCACGGGTGGCGCGGGTAGCGCCCGCGCAGCTCGGCGCGGACCTGCGGATAGCCGGACCGCCAGAAGGACGCCAGGTCGCCGGTCACCGCGACCGGCCTTCCGGCGGGGGAGAGCAGGTGCAGCCGGACCGGCACCCGGCCGCCGGCGATCCGGGGCGCCGCGCCCCAGCCGAACGTCTCCTGCAGCTTGACCGCGAGCACGGGGGCGGCCGGATCGGTGTAGTCGACGCGGATCCGGGAGCCGCTGGGCACGGTGAGCCGCTCCGGGGCCAGCTCGTCCAGGCGGGCGGCGAGCGGCCACGGCAGCAGCCGGCGCAGCGCGCCGGCCACGTCGATGCGCGCCAGGTCGGCCCGCCGGCGGGCACCCGCCAGCTCCGGCCCGAGCCAGACCGGTGCCGCGTCGAGCAGCGCCGCGTCGTCCACCGCGGGCCACTCGTCGCCGAGAGCGGCCCGGCAGAACGCCAGCCGCTCGCGCAGCGCGCGGGCGGCCGGGCTCCAGGTCAGCAGGTCCAGGCCGGTCCGGCGCAGGCCGTCCAGCACGGCCGCCGCCAGCTCGCCCCGGTCCGGGTCGGCCAGCGGGCGCTCGACGAGGTCCAGCGCGCCGAGTCGGACCAGTTCCCGCGCCACCACGTCCGTCCCCGACCAGGCCACCTCACGGGACGTGGCGAGCAGCGGCCCGCCCGCCTCCCGGGCGGTCGCCTCGTCCACCGGGGCGGCCAGCCGGATCCGTGCGGACGGCGCGCCGGGGGACCGGTCGGCCACCGCGACCGCCAGCCACGCCGATCCGGCCAGCCCCGACCCGGGCGCCAGCTCCGCGGCGGTCCCGCCGCTCATCAGGTACGCGGAGCCGCCCGGCCGCCGCACCCGGGCCAGCCGCTCCGGATACGCCAGGCCCACCACCAGTCCGGCGGCGAGATCGTCGGGCAGGTGCTCCCCGCCCGGGCCGGTCCGGTCCGCTCCGGTGGCGCGCAGCCGGCGTACCTCGACCCGCCAGCGTGCCGTGGCGGCGGCGTCGACCCCGCCGCGGAGCCGGCGCCACGCGGCGGTCAGGTCGTCGCCCGGACCGGTGAGCCCGTCCTCGGCGAGCAGCGCGACGACCTCGGCGGCGCGGTCGGGGCCGACCCGTCCGGCGCCGTCGGGTAGGGCGCGGCCCAGCCGGGGATGGGCGCCGGTGGCGGCGATCGCCCGGCCGCGCCCGGTGACGCGGCCGTCCGCGTCGCGCGCCCCGCGCATGGTGAGGGTCGGCCGCGCCACCGTGAGCGCGGCCGCCGGCGGCGGGGCCGG
>JAEYGD010000176.1 GCA_023402505.1 Actinomycetes bacterium | reverse complement strand
GCGGCAACCGCCGCACCACGGCGGCCCGGGCGCGCAACCCGCCGCCGACCGCCGCGGCCACCCAGCGCGGCGCGGCCGGGAACCCGAAGGCGGCGCGTACGTCGGGGGGAAGCAACGCGAGCACGCCGAGCCGCGCGGCACGGCGCAACGGGGCCGGATACCACGAGGTGAACAGGTCCAGGGTGTAGGTGCCGATCCGCTCGTTGCTCGGGGCGTAGCGGAACGTGGTGCTCTCGTAGTCGCGTTTGAGGTCCCGGAACGCGTCGAAGTCGTCGGGCACGTCGCGGATGCCCATCCGCGCTCCGACCGCCCGGTAGTAGTGGAACGCGGCCAGCCGCTCGTGTTCGTGCAGCGGGCGCCAGCCGAACCGGTCCAGCCAGTCGATCGGCTCGTACACGAACGTCGACAGCACGTAGCGCATGTCGTCGTTGGAGATCGCGTACCGGGCGTGCGCCCGGTTGATGACCTGCAGGGCCTGCCGGCCGCGCGGCGAGTCGTACCCGTGCTCGGTGATCTCGGCCATCAGCAGCGCGGTGTCGTCGTACCTCTGCTGCGGGCGGAGCCGGAACTCGCCGGTCGCGTCGAGCAGCGCGGAGATGCTCGGCACGCAGTACGTGCGGAACAACGCGAACTCCAGCGCCCGCTGGTAGTCGAAGGGGAACTCGTACCCGGTCGAGATCCGGTAGATCTCGTGATGGTCGCGCACCGGATCGAGCTCCTCGATCCGACGCAACCAGCGGTACCGACTGCCACCAGCCATCGCGACCACCTCACAGGCAGGTTCGCCGGAGACCGCGGCCGGTGTCAAGGCCGGGTACCGCACCGGCGCCGGCACGTCGCGGTCTTGTGGCGCGTGGACGATCGCTGTCTATGCTGTCCGCGCTACCCACGCTCCGGCGCGCGGCGAGAGGAATCCAGCATGGACGCGAGCAGGGCCCGGTCCCGTTTCTCGGAGCTGCGCCGGCAGGACGGCCGCGTGTCCGCCGCCGAACTGGACGAGATCTGGGCGGCGCTGGACACCGTCCGCCCCGAGGAGATCCTCGGCGAGTGGAGGGGCAGCGGCTTCGACACGGGACACCCCCTCCACGGGCAGCTGGACCAGGTGCGGTGGTACGGCAAGAACTTCGTGACCGTGCGGGACGTCAAGCCGCTGATCTGCCGCGACGACAGCGGCGAGCTGTACTCAAACACCGCGCTCGGCAAGGGCGAGGCGAGCCTGTGGACCGTCGAGTTCCGCGGTGAGTCGACCGCGACGATGGTCTACGACGGCCAGCCGGTCCTCGACCACTTCAAGCGGGTCGACGAGACCACGCTCATGGGGATCATGAACGGCAAGAAGATCCCCGCGGACGGCCCGTTCTTCTACTTCCTGCTCGAGCGCGTCTCCTGAGCCCGGTCGTACGAGGAGGGCCGGGCATGCGGATCCGCGCAGCCGTCACCGAGACCCCGGGCGGGCCGTTCGTCGTCCAGGCCGTGGATCTCGAACCCCCACGACCGGACGAGGTGCTGGTCAGGATCTCCGCGGCCGGCCTGTGCCACACCGACCTGAGCATGCAGGCGATCTGGCCCCGGCGGCTGACTCCCATGGTCTTCGGTCACGAGGGAGCCGGTGTCGTCGAGGCGGTCGGCGCGGAGGTGTCCGGCCTCGCGCCGGGCGACCACGTCTGCCTGACCTTCGACAGCTGCGGGCGGTGTGCGCAGTGCGCGGCCGGCCAGCCGGCCTACTGCCGCCTCCAGCGGACGCTGAACACCTCGGGTGGCCGTGGCGACGGCAGCACCCCGCTGTCGCGTGCCGGGGCCCCGGTCCGCGGCGCGTTCTTCGGCCAGTCCAGCTTCGCCACGTTCGCGCTCGCCCACGAGCGCAACACGATCCGGGTCCCGGTCGACCTGCCGGCCGCCGTCGCGGCGCCGCTGGGCTGCGGTGTGCAGACGGGGGCGGGTACGGTGTTGCACCGCCTGCGTCCCGAGCCGGGCAACTCCCTGGTCGTCGTCGGTGCCGGCGGGGTCGGCCTGAGCGCGCTCATGGCGGCGGTCGTCGCCGGCTGCGACCCGGTCGTCGTCGTCGAACCGGTTGCCTCGCGACGTGCGCTGGCCGTCGAGCTGGGCGCCAAGGCGGCCCTGGACCCGGCCGACGACCTCGTCGGCGCCGTGCTCGACCTCACCGGCGGCGGCGCACACCACGTCGTGGACACCACCAGCCGCACGGAGATGCTCCGCACGGCCGTCGCCGTCCTGCGTCCCCGGGGCGACCTCGCCCTCGTCGGTGTCGGCAGCACGGTCGAGTTCGACGTCATGAGTCTGCTCAGCAAGGGGATCCGGGTCCACGGGGTGATCGAGGGCGACGCCGACCCGGCCCGGTTCATCCCGGAACTGGTCGACCTGCACCGGCAGGGCCGCTTCCCGCTGGAGCGGCTCGTCACCACCTTCGCGTTCGAGGACATCGGTGCTGCCGTGGCCGGCATGCGCGAGGGCACCGCGGTCAAGCCGGTCCTCACGTTCGGCTGAGAGAGCCGCTTCAGGGCGCGCGCCCACCGTCGCCGTCACCCCGTCCGGCGCCGTGGCGGGCCGCCGATCCGTACCCCCGGTTCGCTGCGCGGTGGCGGCTCATCCGGCTCGAACATGCCCTCTTGCCGGTCGAGAGAAGCTGCTCTATGTTAATAGAAAATCACACGCCCGGATGACTTGAAACCCGCTCGTATCACCACCACAAGCCGGTGTTCAGGGCGCTGTCCGGCCGACCGGGAAGAAAGTGTGCGAATGGAGAATCTCAGCCGCAGAAGCGTACTGACCCTCGGTGCGGCGCTGGGTCTGGTGGCGGTGACGGAGACGCCCAAGGCGTGGGCGTGGTCGTCGGCCAACTCGATCGCCGGCACCGACACCGTCACCGACCCGTGGGACGTCTGGGACGACGCCACCGACCCGCTGGTCGCCACGCTGCTCGACAACGGCCAGATCCCGGCCGTCAACACCGCGTTCCAGTCGTGGATCAGGAACGGCGACCCGCTGCCCAGCGGCCTGCCGCCCGCGCTGGCCACCTACATCCGGCAGGTCAACAAGCTGCCGTCCTGGGCCGACCAGGCCAAGCTCGACCGGGCCGCCGAGTTCAACAAGCGCATGAGCATGTACCTGTTCCTGCTGTACGGCCTCGGCAGCGGCATCATGAGCACGGTGATCCCGCGGGAGGCCCGCAACGTCTACTGGTCCGAGGGCGGCGCCGACATGAAGTCGCGCGCGGCGAAGACCTTCACCTACGGCTACGACCTGAACACCGCCGACGCCTTCAAGGCCGCCGGCAAGTTCATCACCACCTCCACCAAGACCCGCCTGACCCACGCCGCGGTGCGGCACCTGCTCCCGCAGTCGGCGGCGTGGCGGGGAGTCACCGACCACCCGATCCCGATCAGCAACGGCGACATCCTGATCACCTTCCACAGCCTCGGCACCTATGTGCACAGCAAGCTGCGGGAGTGGCGCAGGTACGGCCTGAAGATGTCGGTCGCCGAAGAGGAGGCCTACCTGCACATGTGGCAGGTCGCGCTGCACCTGCTGGGGGTTCGGGACGAGTTCATCCCCGCCACCTGGGCCGCGGCGCACGAGCAGTCGCAGTACGCCCTGACGCCGCTGCTCGCCCCGACGCGGGAGGGCATCGACCTGGCCGACATCCTGCTGAACCTGACCTCGTCGGTCGACCTGGGCATCACCAAGGGATTCCAGCGCGAGTTCGCCCGCTACGTGCTCAGCGACGAGATCGGCAACTGGCTGAGGCTGCCGCGGGACTTCATCTCGCGGGGCGTCATCGAGGCCGGCTGGCCGACCTACGTCACCTTCCGCGAGGGACTGTCGCCGATCATGCCGAACACCTTCGGCCTGTTCGACAAGTTCATCCGCGGCCTGGCGATGCTGTTCCTCAACAACGGCACCTCGGCGAGCCACACTCCGATCACCATCCCGACCAGGAACCGGCCCGGCTCCTGAGCCGGCACCCTGGTCACCCGGTCAGGGCACCGGTGACCAGGGCGGTGACCGCATCACGGTGGCCGGGCGCGTCCTGCCAGCGCAGGGCGCGCCCGGCCTCGACCACCACGCCGAACCCCGCATGGATCAGCAGGCGGGCCTGTCGCGGGTCCAGCTCCGGCCGGACCATCCGCAACTGCTGCTCCCAGACGGCGATGTACTCACGCTGCGCGACGACCAGGGGCTGCCGCAGGTCGGCCGGCAGACCGCCGACCTCGGCGTCGGCGACACTGTTGAGCGCGTTGTGCTCGAAGCAGTAGGCGACGTGCGCCGCCGCCAGCGCGACCACGGCCCGCCGCGGGTCGGTCGCCTGCCGAAGACTCCGGTCCACCGCCTGGGCCAGCAGCCCCGCCGCCTGTAGACAGGCGGCCACCAGGATGTCGACCTTGCCGGGGTAGTGGCGGTAGATCGCCGACGGGGCGAGCCCCACCGCCTGGGCGATCTGGGCGTTCGTGACGTTGGCGAAGCCGTCCCGCGCGAACAGGGGGACAGCCGCCGCCAGGATCTCGGCGCGCCGGGTGCGCGGCACGGGCCGGGTGGGCAACTCGACCAGGCGGGCGGTGCCCGCGGCCGACGTCGGGTCGGTCGCGACCACCCGCAAGGCCGACGCCAGCAGCAGATCCTCGATCCGGCGTTGCGTCATGGAGGTGTGGTGCATCGTGACGGACCCGATCACACCGAGGGCCGCCACGGCGCGCAGCCGCTCGTCGGGCAGCGGGTGCTCGCGCCGCACCAGGTCGACCACCCGATCCACGACGTGCGCGAACTTCGTCCGCAGCAGCCGGCGGTCCGCACGGTCGAGGTAGCGGGCCTCCCACCGGTAGAGGCCGCCCGAGGCGCGGTGGGAGACGGTGACCCGGGTGAGAGCGGCGAGGACGTCGGCCAGGGCCGCCTCGGTCGGCTGGCCGTCGACGGCCGCGACGAGATTGTCCACCATGACGTTGGCGCACTCCGCGAACAGCGCGTACTTGTTGGGGAAGTGCCGGTACAGCGCCGCCGCGCTGATGCCCACGCCGGCGGCGATCTCCTCCATCGACGCCGCGTGGTAGCCGCGCTCACTGAACACCTGGCCGGCCGTGTTGACGATGATCTGCCTGCGGTTGCGCGGTCGGGTGGCCGCGGTCGGCCCGGTGGTCACCGGGTCAGGCGTTCAGACGCGGGCGGGCAGACGAGCACACGTGCTAGTCAACCACAGTGAGCGCCCCCGGCAGAGGGTCAGAGTCGGGCGGCGAGGCGTTCGGCGTTCATGTACGCGATGGCCTCGACGGAGATCATCGGGTTGACCCCCAGCGACGCCGGGAAGGTCGACGCGTCGGCCAGGACCAGGTTCGGGACCTCCCACGTGGCGCCCTCCGGCCCGGCGGCCGACGTCGCCGCGCTGCCGCCCATGCGGGCCGCGCCCATGATGTGCAGGGCGGCCATGGCGATCTGGCCGGGCGCGGTGCCCAGGGTGTCGGTGTACCGGATGAAGTCGTCGATGGAGCCCCTGCCGCGTTCCCAGATCCTGCCGCGCTGGTGCCCGGAGAACAGCCTGCGGGCACCGGCGGCCTCGACGATCCGGGCGGCGCCCTCGATCCCGGCCCGCATGTGGGCGGCGTCGTACGCGGAGACGCGGTAGCGCACCACCGGCTCGCCGTCGCTGCCGACCTCGACCTGCCCGCTGTCCCGGTCGCGGGTGATGATGCCGACCCCGCTCAGGTGCGGCAGTGACCGCATCTGGTCCAGGTGGGCCCGGCCACCCGTCCAGCTCATGAACGACACGGCCGTCGCCGGGTTGGTGGCGGCGGTCTCGTAGATGACGCCGTAGCCGTGGCCGTCGAGATCGGCGTGTTCGGTCGAGTACCGCGTCTGCATCCCGCCCTCCCACGGCCGGACCTCCTCGTCGAACACCCCCCACACGCCGGTGGCCGGGTGCAGGTGGAGGTGCCGACCGATGTTCGGGTTGGTGAGGCCGGAGCGGCGCAGCAGGGCCGGCGTCTGGACGCTGCCGGCCGCGGCGACCACGGCGCGGGCGTGGATGGTGACCGGGTGGCCGTCGGCCGTGCGGCCGGTGACACCGGTGGCCCGGCCGGCCTGGACGGTGACGGCGCGCACGTCGACGTCGACGATGAGCCGGGCGCCGGCACGGTGGGCGTCGACGAGCCAGGTCTTGGTGGCGGACTGCTTGGCGCCGAGGCGGCAGCCCAGGCCACACCGCCCGCACTCGACGCCGTTGTCGCAGCCGTCGACGTTGCGGGGCATCTCGTCGACGTGCCAGCCGAGGGCGGTCAGCCCGCGTTCCATCAGCGCGTCCCGGGTCGAGATCTGCCCGTGGTCGCGGTTGACGCCGAGCCGGGACCACACCGCGTCGAGGCACCGCTCGTACTCATCGGTGGCGAACTGCGGCACGCCCAGCGCGGCCCACTGCTCACGGACGCGCGGCGGGGTGCGAAACGACGTGGTGTAGTTGACGACGGTGCCGCCACCGAGACACTGCCCCTGGAGCAGGCTCAGTTGGCCCTCCGCGGTGGCGGCGGGACCCGGGGCGTAGAGCCGCGACATGCCGGTGAGTTCGCCGCCGTCGAAGTCCCTGTCGTCGTAGTACCCGCCCTTCTCCACGACGATCACGTCCAGGCCGCGGCCGGCGAGGACGGCGGCGGCGGTGCCGCCGCCGGCACCCGACCCGACGACGACGACGTCGCAGTCCAGGGTGGTCGCCGCAGAGGGGCGCAGCGGAGCCAGCGGGGGCGCCGGGGCGTCGGGCCGGGTGCCGAGCGGGCCGGGGTAGCCGATGGCGTCCCACACCGGCGAGTGGCCGGTCGGTCCGGGCGCCAGGTAGTAGGACAGGGTGGCGGCGCCCTTGAGCGCCTGGAACAGCGCCCGCTTGCCGCTGATGCGCGACTCGGCCAGGGTGAGCAGCATCTGCTCGCGGCGTTGCTGGCTCTGCCGGGAGAAGCGACGCGCACCGCCGCCGAGGACCAGCCGCAGGGCGGGGGAGTCCCACCGGTCCAGCAGCCGGAGGAACTGCTCGACCTCGGCGGCGCGGGGGTTGTGCAGGGCCAGTGCGGCCATGACGTCGACCGCGCCGAGCTGGCTGGCCGGTGGGAGGTCCGCCCCGTCTCCGGGTGCGAACGTGTCGCAGATGCTCTCCAGGGCGGCGCGCTGCTTGGCGGACAGTTCCATGGTCTCTCCGTTCGGGGACGGGGTAGGCCAGGCGTGGCCCGAACCGGGCGTGGCGGTGGCCCTCGATCGACAGCGCGTCGTCCTCGCCGTTGTCACGGCACTGTAAATCACCCGTAACTTGTTGGGAAGAGGCCGGATCGACCCGCGCTGTCTCGTGGCCCTACGTCGGCCGAACGTGGGAACGCCTGCGATGCAGACGGATGAACGCTGCCTAACAAACCGGCCCGCGCGCCGGCAGTTCACCAGGGGCGTACGCGCCTCACAGCGTCGTTTCGCCGTTGAGGCCGAAGTAGTCGTGCCATTTGGTGCTGGGGGTGAAGGTGGTGCCGGTGGAGAGTGCTACGTAGACGTCGTTGGTGTTGTTTTTGGTGAAGACGATGATGTCGTCTTTGT
>JAEYGD010000258.1 GCA_023402505.1 Actinomycetes bacterium | reverse complement strand
TGACACCCTCGGTCTTGTAGCCGATGTCGAGCAGGACCTCGTCCCGATCGACCTTGACGACGGTGCCTTCGACAATGTCGCCGTCGTTGAAGTACTTGATGGTCTCGTCGATCGCGGCGAGGAAAGCCTCCTCGGAACCGAGATCGTCGTGCGTGACCTTGGTGGCGCTCGAGGGGGCCTCGATGCTGCTCGTCATGTGGGCGGTTGCTCCGGTCGGATGGGTTGTCACAGCAGGCGTGGCGTCGCAGTGACCTGTCCGCGCCAGCGGATCCGTCGCCGGGCACACCGAACGATCACCATGAGAAGATCATTAGTGGCTCCGGTGACCGCACACCTGCTCCCTGCCGAGGCACACGATCCGCGAGCGCATCGTCTAGCCTACCCGCTGCATTACCACAGCGTGCAAGCCCTCCCACCTCATCGCCACCTCGCCAGCTGCGAAAGCGGAGATTTCGGTCCCAGCCCGCCTCAGGTGTCACGCTGCTCACACCCGCCCCGCGGGTCCCGGCGACCGTGGCCGCCCCGGCGGCCCGCCGGCACCGGACGCCGCCTAGCGTGGACGGGTGGACGACGACAGCCGGGTCACCCGCCGCACGGTAGCCGACGCCGAGGCGCGCCGGGCGAACCGCCGCTGGTGGGACGCCGACGCCGACGCGTACCAGGCCGAGCACGGGGCGTTCCTCGGCGAGGCCGACTTCGTCTGGTGCCCGGAAGGGCTACGCGAGGAGGACGCGCGGCTGCTCGGTGAGCTCACCGGGCGGCGCGTGCTGGAACTCGGCGCCGGGGCCGCGGCGGCCGCCCGCTGGCTCGCCACGCAGGGCGCGCGGCCGGTCGCCCTGGACCTGTCCGCCGGCATGTTGCGGCACGCCGCGCTCGCCGCCGACCGCACCGGCGTACGCGTGCCGCTGGTGCAGGCCGACGCGCTCGCCCTGCCGTTCGCCGACGCCGCGTTCGACGTGGTGTGCACCGCGTTCGGCGCGGTGCCGTTCGTCGCCGACTCGGCGGCGGTGATGCGGGAGGTCGCGCGGGTGTTGCGCCCCGGCGGGCGCTGGGTGTTCTCGGTCACCCACCCGATGCGGTGGATCTTCCTGGACGACCCGGGTGAGGCCGGGCTGGCCGCCGTGCACTCGTACTTCGACCGCTCCCCCTACGTCGAGCAGGACGAACACGGCGTCGCCACGTACGTCGAACAGCACCGCACGCTGGGCGACCGGGTCCGCGAGCTGGTCGGCGCCGGCTTCCGCCTGCTGGACATCGTCGAGCCGGAGTGGCCGCCGGGGCACGAGGGCGTCTGGGGCCAGTGGAGCCCGCTGCGCGGCCGCCTCTTCCCCGGCACCGCTATCTTCGTCTCCGCGAAGCCGTCCGGCTGAACCGCCGTACTCCGGGTGCGACATGCATCTCGGCCGCCGGCGGTACGCTCACCGCATGAGCGCCGGGCCCATCCCGACATCACCTGGCCCCTGGTGTCCGGACCCGATGCGGCAGCAGCGTGCGGACTACACGCTGGAGGACCTGCTCGCCCTGCCGGAGGACGCCCCCCGCGTCGAACTCGTCGACGGAGTAGTCCAGGTGACACCCTCCCCCACCCTGGGCCATCAGGACATTTCGTTTCTGCTGCGCAGGTGGCTGCACTCCCACGCGCCGGCCCACCTGCGCGCCACCCAGGCGGTCGGTGTCGCGCTCAGCCACAACACCAGCCGGCAACCGGACGTGCTGCTGTGCCGCGCCGGGCTGCCGGCCGACCGGTCCCGGCTGCGGCCGGCCGATGTCGTCCTGGCCGTCGAGATCGTCTCACCGAGCACCCGGCGGGTCGACCGGTTCGCCAAGCCCGGCGAGTACGCTGCCGCCGGCATCCCCTTCTACTGGCGCATCGAGCAGGATCCGGTGCACCTCTACGCATACCGGCTCGGCGACCGGATCGGGCCGGGTGGCGAGCGACAGTACGAGTTGGTGGCCGACAGCGCCGAGCTCGTCGAACTGGCCGAACCGTTCGACGTCAAGCTGTCCATCGCCGAGATCAGGCCCTGATAACCCAGGCCCGTTACCACCCGGTCGGACCGGGTAACCGGTCGGCATGGCCGAGCAGGAGTTCCACGAGGGTGACCACGTCTCCTGGGCCAGCCACAGCGGGCGGGCCCACGGCGTGGTCAAGGAGAAGCTGGTCGACCGGACGCACGTGCGCGGGCACACCGTGGACGCCTCGCCGGAGCACCCGCAGTACCGGATCCGCAACGACCACTCGGGACGCGACGTCGCCCACCGGCCGGAGGTGCTGCGCCGTGAGCCGTGACGACGGGGACCAGCAGCAGACGTACCGGGAGTTCACCGAGGCGGTGAACATGAAACCCGCCGAGCTGTCGAAGTGGCTGGAGAGCGACGAATCCAAGCACGTTGGCTGGCGCAAGGGCACCAAGGGCGGCGAGTCGGTCGGCCACGAGTCCGGACGACGGATCATCGGCCTGCTGCGCCGCAAACGCGCCGACCTCACCGAGGCCGACTACAAGCACATGCGCAAGGTGGTCGGCTACGTCCGCCGGCACATGGCCCAGCGTCCGAGCGGTGACGTCCGGCAGACCCGGTGGCGCTACTCGCTGATGAACTGGGGCCACGACCCGACCAAGGGCCCGCTGCCGCCGCCGGGCGGCCCGTCCCGCAAGGCGCTGCAGCGGCACGGCGCACCACCGAAGGAACGCCGCGGCCCGGGACGCTGACCGCCGCGGGTCAGTGGTCGGCGCTGTTCCAGTCCCGGCCCTCGCCGACCGACACCTCCAACGGCACCGACAGCGGATAAGCCGCGCCCATCTCCCGCCGCACCAGCGCCTCCAGGGCCTCCCGCTCGCCGGGGGCGACCTCGAACACCAACTCGTCGTGTACCTGCAGCAGCATCCGGGACCGCAGGCCCGCGTCGAGCAGGGCCGTGTCGACGTGCAGCATCGCGACCTTGATGATGTCGGCGGCGGAACCCTGGATCGGGGCGTTGAGCGCCATCCGCTCGGCCATCTCCCGCCGCTGGCGGTTGTCGCTGACCAGGTCGGGCAGGTAGCGGCGGCGGCCGAGGATCGTCTCGGTGTAGCCGTCGTGGCGGGCCCGCGCCACCACCTCCTGCAGGTAGTCGCGCACCCCGCCGAACCCGGCGAAGTAGTCCTCCATCAGGCCGCGCGCCTCCTCGGCGGTGATGCCGAGCTGCTGGGCGAGGCCGAACGCGCTCAGCCCGTACGCCAGGCCGTAGTTCATCGCCTTGATCTTGCGCCGCTGGTCGGCGGTGACCGCCTCCACCGGCACCTTGAACACCGACGACGCGGTCGCCGCGTGGAAGTCCCGACCGGAGTTGAACGCCTCGATCAGCGCGTCGTCCGCCGACAGGTGCGCCATGATCCGCATCTCGATCTGGCTGTAGTCGGCGGTGAGCAGGCACTCGTAGCCCTCGCCGACGACGAAGGCCCGGCGGATCCGCCGGCCCTCCTCGGTGCGGATCGGGATGTTCTGCAGGTTCGGCTCGGTGGAGGAGAGCCGCCCGGTGGCCGCCACGGTCTGGTTGAAGGTGGTGTGGATGCGGCCGTCGTCGGAGACCGACTTGAGCAGACCGTCCACCGTGGTCTTCAGCTTCGCCACGTCCCGGTGGCGCAGCAGGTGCGCCAGCACCGGGTGCGGATTCTGCGCGTAGAGCCACTGCAGGGCGTCGGCGTCGGTGGTGTAGCCGGTCTTGATCCGCTTGGTCTTCGGCAGGCCCAGCTCACCGAAGAGGATCTCCTGCAGCTGCTTGGGCGAGCCCAGGTTGAACTCCCGCCCCACCGCCTCGTACGCGCCCTGCGCCGCGGCCTTCACCTCGGCGGCGAAGTGCGCCTCCAGCTCGGACAGGTAGTCCGTGTCGGCGGCGATGCCGGTGCGCTCCATGCCGGCGAGGACCCGCATCAGGGGCAGCTCCACCCCGGCCATCAGCCGGGCCGACTGCTCGCCGTCGCGGGACAGCTCGGCGTCGATCGCGTCGGCCAGGTCCAGGGTGGCCCGGGCGCGCAGCATCAGGTTCTGTTCGGCCTCGCCGTCGTCGCCGAGCCCGTCGAAGGTGAGCTGGCCGGTGTCCGGGGTGTCGACCCGCAGCTCCCGGTGCAGGTAGCGCAGGGCCAGGTCGGTCAGGTCGTAGGACCGCTGGTCGGGCCGGGCCAGGTAAGCGGCGATCTGCGTGTCGCGGGCGATGCCCGCGAGCTGCCACCCGTGCGCGGCGAACGCGAGCACCGCCGGCTTGCTGTCGTGCAGCACCTTGGGGCGGCTCTCGTCGGCGAGCCACCCCGCCAGGGCGGCCTCGTCGGCGGCGTCGAGCCGGGCCGGGTCGAACCAGGCCCCCGCCCCGGCGGCGGTGGCCAGCGCCATCCCGGTCACCGAGGCGGTGTGCCGCCGGTTCGGCCCGGTGTCCAGCGTGACGGCGACACCGACCGGGCTGCCGTCCGCCGCGTGCGTGCCCAGCCAGGCGGCCAGCGCGCCGGGCTCGGTCAGCACCTCGCCGGCCAGGTCGAAGCCCGCCTCGGCCTCCGGCTCGACGGCTTCCAGGTACTGGTAGAGCCGGTCCCGCAGGATGCGGAACTCGAGGGTGTCGAAGACCTGGTGCACCGCCTCCCGGTCCCAGCCCGGCCAGCGCGCGTCCTCCGGGGTCAGCGGCAGCTCCAGGTCGGACACCAGGCAGTTGATCTCGTAGTTGCGGATCACGTCGGCGAGCCGCTCCCGCAGGCTCTCGCCGGCCTTGCCCTTGATCTCGTCGGCGCGCGCGACGACCCCTTCGACGCCGCCGTAGGTGGTGATCCACTTGGCGGCCGTCTTGGGCCCGACACCCGGGACGCCGGGCAGGTTGTCGCTGGTCTCGCCGACCAGCGCGGCCAGGTCGCGGTAGCGCTGCGGGGGCACCCCGTACTTCGCCTCGACCGCCGCCGGGTCCATCCGGGCCAGGTCGGAGACGCCCTTCCGCGGGTAGAGCACCGTGACGTCGTCGCCGACGAGCTGGAACGCGTCCCGGTCGCCGGTGGTGATCAGCACCGACATGCCCTGGTCGCGGGCCTGGCAGGCGAGGGTGGCGATGACGTCGTCGGCCTCGTAGCCCTCCTTCTCCACGACCGGCACGCGCAGCGCCGCCAGGACCTCCTTGACCAGGCTGACCTGGCCCTTGAAGTCGGTCGGGGTCTCGCTGCGGCCGGCCTTGTACTCCGCGTACTTCTCGGTGCGGAAGGAGCGCCGGGACACGTCGAAGGCCACGACGATGTGCGTGGGCCGCTCGTCGCGCAGCACGTTGATCAGCATGGAGGTGAAGCCGTAGACCGCGTTGGTCGGCTGCCCCGTCGTGGTGGAGAAGTTCTCCACCGGCAGGGCGAAGAACGCCCGGTAGGCCAGGGAGTGTCCGTCGACGAGGAGCAGGCGCGGCGTCGTAGCTGTCACGGTGGCGACTCTAGTCCGTACCCCCGACAGGCCCGGGCGGCGGCACCGCGCCGCCGCGCCGGGAGAACCGGCGACCGGGCACAGAAGCCGGCGGGGGGGGGGGCCCCCCCCCCCCCCCCCCCCCCCCCCCCCCCCCCCCGGCCCG
>JAEYGD010000168.1 GCA_023402505.1 Actinomycetes bacterium | reverse complement strand
GGTGGTGGGCGTCGCCGGTGCGGCCCCAGCCGAGCAGGTCCGCCACCGGCCGCCGCGCCACACCGGCCCGCTCCAGCACCACCGCCGCGACGCCGTCGCCGAGCAGCAGGCCGGTACGGCCGGCGCTGAACGGGCGCACCGCCGCGTCGGCCGCGAGGGCCCGGCCGGCGTCGAAGAGCGCGTACTGGTCGGGCTCGACCAGGTAGCCGGCGGCGACCACGGCCCGGTCGACGTCGCCGCGACGGATCAGCGCCGCCGCGTCGGCGACCGCGCTGGTCGCCGAGACGCAGGCCGTGGTGTACGTCCGGACGTCGGGGAACCCGGTGCCGGCGGCCAGCTCCGCCGCGAGCCGCGGCACGTGCGTCCCGCCGTGCAGCGCGAGCAGCATGGCCGACCGGGCCCGCCGGGCCGCGTCGAGGCCGGCCGCCCGGCACGCCGCCTCCACCGCCTCGGCCAGTTCGCCGCCCAGGTCACCGACCTGCGGCAGTGTCGCCGCGGCGTCGACCCGGCGGGCGCCGGTGTCGAACCGGCGGACCGGACCGAACGCGGGCACGCCCGCGAGGACCCCGGCCAAGTGGGCCTCGGCGCCCCGGCCGAGGGCACTGGTCGCGTGGACACCGGTGAGTTGGACGCCGGGCCGCTCAACCATCGGCGGGGACGGTCAGTGCGGTCCGGAAGACCGCCAGGGCGTCGTCCACCGTGCGGATGCCGGCGAGCTGGTCGTCGGTGAGGTCGAGCCGCCGGTCGTACCGCTGCTCGACCAGGTGCACGAGCCAGGCCAGCTCCATCGAGCCGATCCGCTCGGACACGTCGCCCGCCGGCCGTCCACTCAGCTCGGCGAGCATCGCCACCAGGTCGGCCCGGGCAAGGTCGGGCTGGCCGGCCATCAGGGGTGGTCGCTCGTCGCCCCGGCGACCCGGTCGGCGACCATCGTGGTGAACTCACCCACGGTCATCAGCGCCAGCTTCTCCGACTCGTCGTCGGCGAACGTCAGCCCGTAGCGGTCCTCCACCCGCACGGCCAGGTCGGCGAGGGCGAGGGATTCCAGGTCGACCCCGGAGGGGCCGAGGGTGGTGTCGTCGTCGATCTCCTCCACGTCGTAGTTCATGTCGGCGAGCTGCTCGATGACGAAGGCGCGAACCTCGGCTCTCATGGTTAACCTCTCTGCGTGTGCCAGTCAGCGGGGTCCGGTCGGGACACCGCGTACGTGTGGGTCGGCCGGGACGTCGGCGGTCGGCCGGCGCCGGCCGGGTGGCTGCTGCGGCGGGCGGTCGCCGCCCTGCTGGGCCGCCCGGAGAGCGATCTCGTGCCGGGGCACCGGCCCGGCGGGGTCCCGCTGGTCCGGGTCGGCCCGGCGGCTGACCCGGCCGTCGGGCCGGTCGAGGTGCCGGTCAGCGTCAGCCGCGCCGGCGGGGTCGTCGTGGTCGCCGTCCGGGCCGGTGGGCCGGTCGGTGTGGACGTGGAGCGCGTCCGGCCGCTGCCCGCGCTGGAGCTGGCCCGCCGCTGGTACGACCCGGTCGAGGTGGCCTGGCTCGCCGGCCGGCCCGCCGCCGGTGTGGAGCGGGACTTCCTGCGGTTGTGGACGGCGAAGGAGGCCGTCGGCAAGGCCCTCGGCGTCGGCCTGCGCGGCGGCGGTCCAGGTCGGCGAGTGCCGCTGCCGGACGGGCCGCCGCTGCGCCCGGTGCCCGGCGTCACCGGGGTCCGGGTCGGTCACCCCGTGCTCGACGCGGACCTGGTCGTCGCGGTGGCGGTGGCCGGCGTCGACGCCGAGGTCGAGGTGGTCGTGGTCGAGGAGACGCAGCGGGCCGGTCACGGCGTGCCCGCCGTCCGCAGCGCGGCCACCGAGCGGACCAGCTTCCCGGTGGTGGTCCGGGGCAACTGATCGAGCAGGTGCAGGACGCGCGGGCGTTTGTAGGCGGCCAGCCGCTCGGCGAGCAGCTTGTCCAGTATCTCCTCCGACAGCGGCCCGTCGGGCTGCACGTACGCGGTGATGCCGTCGTCCCAGACCACCACGGCGGCGGCGACCCCGGGCAGCTCGGTGACGGTGCTCTCCACCTCGGTCAGGTCGACCTTCATGCCACCGACGGAGACCTGCGAGTCGAGCCGGCCGCGCACGGTGACCAGGCCGGTGTCCGGTTCGACGGTGCCGGCGTCACGGGTGTGCAGCCAGCCGTCGGACCAGCGGGTGGGGTCGCTGAGGCCCACGTACGGGGAGGCGGGACAGCTCACCCACAGTTCGCCGGCGACCTCGCGGACGTCGATGCCGGGGGCGGGCGCGATCGACGGCCGATGCCGCCCGTACAGGTCGGTGCCGATGACGCCGACCTCGGTCATCCCGTACATGTTGCCCAGCGGCACGCCGAACCGGTCGCCGAAGGCCCGGGCGACGGCGGCGGGCACCAGCTCCCCGCCGGTGGTCATCCGCTTGAACTGCGGCAGCGGACGCTCCGGGCGGGTGGAGGCCAGCAGCCCGATGTGGAACGGTACGCCCAGCACCGTGGCCGGGGTGTCGGCGGCGGCGATCGCGGCGAGCACCGCGTCGCCGCTCAGCCGCTCCGGCGGGACCAGTTCCACACCGGCGTGCAGTCCGTAGAGCAGCCCGCCGACGAGACCGAGCACGTGCACCATCGACGGCAGCAGGATGATCCGCTCCCCGGGCAGCGCCACCCCGTCGATGCGCGTGTAGCGGTGCACCTCGGCGACCAGGTCGGCGGCCGTGCGGCCGATCACCTTGGACGGGCCGGTGGACCCGGAGCTGAGCTGGATCACCGCGTGGCCGCTGGCCGCCGGCCGGTCGGCGTACGGGGTGACCCCCTCGGTGACGTCGACGAAGATCCGCAGCGCTCCGCCGCCGGTGCGGACCGGCGCCACCACGACCTGGGGGGTGAGCCGCTCCAGCGCACGGCCCACCTCGTGGTCGGTGAGCCGGTGGTCGAGCAGGATCGCCTGTCCGCCGCTGCGCCAGGTGGCGAGGAGGTTCACCACGTACGCCAGCGACGGCGGCAGCCGCAGCGCGGCGGCGCCACCGGGGCGGAGCCCGGCCGCGGCGAGGCGGGTCTGCGCCTCGGTGACCAGCCGGCGCAACGTGCCACGGTCGACCGGGTCGGGCAGACGAAGACAAACGTCGGTGGACCCGCCGATGAACAGAAGATCATCGACCCAGTCGGGGCCTGGCGCCTTAGGATCGTTGGTCGAGGGGTCCGCGCTCACTGTCGTTCACCGCCCAGCACAAAATAGGGCATCTCTGCCCATAAGAAGCAATCGTCGGGGTGCTGCGGCCGACCCTACGACAGGCCTCCGAACCATTGCTAGATGCAAATGGCTAGATCAGAAAAGGCGGCCGGCCGGATTGCCGACAGCCGCTTCGCGCGGCAGGATCAGGCGCGTACGTCCGCGAAGCGTAACCAACGGATGACGCCTCGTACGTATCGACGGACATGCCGCCTGAACGGCCGATGGCGCTCGCTGCTACGCGTGGGTGCCGCTCCGCCGCCTCAGCGCGGGGCCGACGCACGGCGGGTCAGCACGTCGGGCCCGGCGAGCCGGGCGACGGGTGATCGGGCGGCATCGGTCGGGACTCAACCAGCCTGGGCCGCCAGTCCGGACGATCCGAGGTTCTCGCGGGGACGGGCAGCGGGTGTGGTCCACGACGGGGTCTGGGCGTGGATGTGGAAGCGCAACGAGCGGGCCTCGGTGAAGCACTCGCGCATCGGCCGGACCAGGTCCCGGTGCTCCGGGCTGCGCTCCCACGCCTCGAAATCGGCCAGGCTCGCCCACTCGCTGGTGATCAGCCACTGCTCCGGGTCGGCCGCCGAACGGCACACCTGGTCGACCAGGTGCCCCGGCACGCCGCCCGCGACGAGGTGCCGCACCGCCTCGTACGCCGCCAGGAAAGCCGCCGTCCGCTCCTGCGGGACCCGGACCAGGAACACCACCCGCGCCCGCCGCTCGACCGCGCCGTCCTCCCGCTCGCTCACGCGTCGCCTCCCCTGCCGGGCGCGGCCCCGCGCAGGACCAGCGCGCTGTTGAAACCGTCGAAGCCGCGGGCACAGACCAGCGCCAGCCGGTTGACCGGCCGCCGGTGCTCGCGCAGGAAGTCCAGCTCACAGCCGGGCGCCACGTCGTCCGGTCCGGCGGACGCCGGCAGCGTGTCGCGGGCGAACGCGAGCAGCGCGGTCGCCACGTCCAGCGCCGCCCCGCCCTGGTGGGCCCGTCCGGTCAGCGTCTTGTGCGTGGTGACCGGCGGCGGACGGTCACCGAAGACGGCCCGCAGCGCGGCCGCCTCGCTGCGGTCGTACCGTGGGACGCCGAGCGCGTCCGGCAGCACCACGTCCACCGCGTCGGCGTCCACCCCGGCCCGGTCCAGGGCCAGCCGCATCGCGCGGGCGTACCACGCCGGGTCGCCGGCGCTGTCCGGGCCGGTGTGCACGGCGTCGTGGGTGGCGCCCCAGCCGGCCACCTCGCCGTAGACGCGGGCGCCCCGCGACAACGCGTGCCCCAGCTCCTCCACCACGAAGACCGCGCCGCCCTCCGCCGGCAGGTAGCCGCTGGCCGCGGCGTCGAACGGCCGGTACGCCCGGGGGTCGGCCACGTCGCTGAGCAACCCGGAGGCCAGCTGGCAGGCGAGCGCGTACGGGCTCAGCGGGCACTCGGTCGCCCCCGCGATCACCACCGGGGTGCCCCGGCGTACGGCGCGCGCGGCGTGCGCCAGGCTGTCCAGGCCGCCCGCGGTCTCGGCGACCAGCACCCCGCACGGCCCCTTGAACTGGTGGTGGATCGAGAGCTGGCCGACGCTGGCGGCGTAGAACCAGGCGATCGACTGGTACGCCCCGACGGTGCGGGTCGGCCCGCCCCACAGTCGCTGCAGCTCCCGCTGCCCGAACAGGTTCCCGCCGGACGAGCTGGCCAGGGTCACCGCGTAGCCGTACGGGTCCGGGGCCCGCTCGGGCAGCCCGGCGTCGGCCAGCGCGAGCCGGGTCGCGGCGAACCCGAGGTGCGTCCACCGGTCGGTCTGCACCAGCCGCCGGTTGTCGGCGTACGCGGCGGCGTCGAACCCGGGCACCTCGCCGCCGTGGCGGGTCGGGTAGCCGGCCGGGTCGAACAGGGTGATCGGGCCGGTGCGGCGGGTACCGGCGAGCACCGTGCGCCAGTGCGCGTCCGCGCCGACGCCGCTCGGCGCGACCACCCCGATCCCGGTCACCACCGCCCGCCCGGTCACGGCGTCACCGCCGGCAGCCGGCGGAACACCATGGCGGACTGGAAGCCGCCGAAGCCGCTGCCCACCGACAGCGCCACGTCGACCGGCACCTCCCGGGCCTCGTTGGGCACGTAGTCCAGGTCGCACTCCGGGTCCCGGGTCGCCCAGTTGGCGGTCGGCGGCACCACACCGAACTCGATCGCCAGCGCGCAGGCGGCCATCTCGATCGAGCCGATCGCGCCGAGCGAGTGCCCGACCATCGACTTGATCGAACTGATCGGCACCCGGTACGCCGCCTCGCCGAGGGCCCGCTTGAACGCGGCGGTCTCGTGCCGGTCGTTCTGCCGGGTGCCGGAGCCGTGGGCGCTGATGTAGGAGACCTGGTCGGGTCGGATCCCGCCCTGCTTGAGGGCGGCGGTGATGGCGAGGCCCATCTCCAGGCCGTCCGGGCGCAGGCCGGTCATGTGGAAGCCGTTGCTGCGGCTGGCGTACCCGGCCACCTCGCAGTAGACGTGCGCGCCGCGCCGCCGCGCGTGCTCCGCCTCCTCCAGCACCAGCACGGCCGCGCCCTCGGCGAGGACGAAGCCGCGCCGGTCGGCGTCGAACGGGCGGGAGGCGTGCGCCGGGTCCTCGTTGTCGGGGCTGGTCGCCTGGATCGCGTCGAACGACGCCACGGTGACCGGGGAGATCGGCGAGTCGGCGGCGCCGGCGAGGACCACGTCGGCCTCGCCGTCGGCGATGAGCTGGTGGGCGTACCCGATGGCGTCGATGCCCGACGTGCAGCCGGTGGAGACCACCTGGGCCGGACCGTGCAGCCCGTACCGGCAGGCCACGTCGGCGGCGAGGCTGCTGGGCACCAGCGCCTGGTACAGGAACGGGCCGCCCCGGCCGGCGTCGACCAGCCACCGCCGTCCCCCCTCGCTGACCGTGACGTACTCCTGTTCCAGGGTCATCGTGCCGCCGACGGCGGTGCCGAGGACCACGCCGGCGCGGTCGCGTCGCGCGTCGGTGAGGTCGAGCCCGGCGTCCGCGACGGCCTCGGCGGCGCAGGCCAGCGCGAACTGCACGTACCGGTCGGCGCGGCGGCACTCGGCCCCGGTGAGGCCGGCCGCGGTGGGGTCGAAGTCGCACTCGGCGGCGATCTGCGAACGGAACGGCGACGGGTCGAAGAACGTGATCCGCCGGGTCGCGGTGCGCCCCTCGGTGATCGCCTTCCAGAACCGGTCCCGGCTGGCGCCGCCGGGGGCGACCACCCCGACGCCGGTCACCACCGAGCGGCGCCCGGTCACGGTGCCATCTCGGTTCGCGACTGCGGGGCTCGCAACCCCGGCTCACTCCCCGCGCTCACCGAACCGGCTGTCGTTCGCGACTGCGGGGCTCGCAACCCCGGCTCACTCCCCGCGCTCACAAGGCCGCCGGCCGGCTCGACCGCTTCGGTGTCGACGTGCCCGAGCTCGGGGCGGGGTGCGAGGGGGCCGAGGTGGAACACGACCTCGGCGTCCTCGATCCCGGTGTTGCGCAGCCGGTGCCGCACGTTGACCGCGACGAACAGCGCCTCGCCGGCTGCCAGCGCGACCGGCTCGTCGTCCAGGTCGACGGTGATCGCGCCGCGCGCGACGTACAGGAACTCCTCG
>JAEYGD010000166.1 GCA_023402505.1 Actinomycetes bacterium | reverse complement strand
GGTCCACGGGGTCGACCGCCGACGTCGCCCCGGTGGACCCGGCGTCACCCGCGCGGACGGACGCCCCCGTGTCCTCCGCCGGCGGACCGTCGGGCGGCGCCCAACCGCCCGTGCCCGGGGCCACGGCGAAGAAGACCTCGACCCGCGCCCCGGCGAGATCGCCGAGCAGGTGCAGCTCGGCGGCGGTGAACGCCTGGTCGGCGGCGATCACGAACAGCACCGCGCCGGCCCGGCCCGCCGCGTCGAGCAGCACCCGGCCGCCGGCCAGGCCGAGGTCGCCGGTGTCCGGCGTGTCGACCAGCGCGAAGTGCCGCAGCAGCGGCTCGGGCACGGTCAGTTCGACCCGGCGTGGCGGGCGCGCGAGCGCCGGCCCGGCGGCGAGCCGGTCGGCGCCGTACGAGTGCGGTTGCCGGTAACCCGGCACGTACGCGGCCCGGCTCGGCACGCGGGCGTGGCGGACCACCAGCCAGCTGCCGGCCGGCACCGCCAGCATGGCAGGGTCGAGCCGGAGCAGGGCGGCGAGCAGCTCGGTGCGGCCGGCGCCGGCGGGACCGACGGCCACCACACCCAGCGGTTCCTCGGCGCCCGGCTTCGTCGAGCCCGACCGGGCGGGCAGCGGCCGGCCGTGCGGCGGGTCGGCGTTGCCGGCGGGCTCGCCCGACATGTCGACCGCAGGGAGTGGACCCGGCGTCACAGGCTGGCCTCCCAGTGCTGGTGGCCGGCGGAGCCGACCACGTGGTACTTCGGGTTCTGCTACCCGGATGCCGGAAGAGTACGGGCGAACCGGGACAGGGTCGGAACATCCCGTGTACTCACGAGTAACGACCAGACTACTCAACTTCGGTGCGTGACGGTCTACGCACATACGGAATCACGTCGATATGCTGCGCGGATGAGTCGGTGGAGATTCGTCGGCCGTACCCGCGAGCTCAACCGCCTGTCGGCGGCGGTCACCGGTGTCGAAGGGCGGGGGCTCTTCTTCAGCGGCAGCGCCGGGATCGGCAAGAGCCGCCTCCTCCGCGAGGGGGTGGAGTCGCTGCCCCGCGACCGGTACGCGGTCTGGTTCGTCGCCGCCAGCGCCACCACCGCGGCGCTGCCGTTCGGCGGGCTGGTCCAGGTGCTGCCGGCCGACCAGCCGCAGGGCCTGTCACCCGCGGGCATCCTGCGCTGGGCGCTGGACGTGCTGCAGCAGCAGGCGGCCGGCCGCCGGATCGTGCTCGCCGTCGACGACGCGCACCTGCTGGACCCGCCGTCCGCCGCGCTGGTGCACCTCGTCGCCCGGTCGGAGAACGCCATCGTGGTCGGCACCCTGCGCAACGGCGAGCAGATCCCGCTGCCGATCCGCGCACTGTGGACCGACGACCTGGTGGACCACGCCGAGTTGAGCCCGATGGACCCGGCGGACACCGCCGGGCTGCTCTCCGCCTTCCTGGGCGGGCCGGTCGACGCCGGCTCCGCCGACCGGCTGTGGCGGCTCTGCGCCGGCAACCCGCTGCTGCTGCGCGAACTCGTCCACGCCGCCTCCGGCAGCGGCGAGCTGACCAGCACGTACGGCGTGTGGAAGTGGACCGGCCGGCTGGAGCTGGCGCCGAGCCTCACCGACCTCATCGACACCCGGATCGGCCAGCTCACCCCGGGCGTGCGGTCGGCGGTGGAGCTGGTCGCGTTCGGCGAGCCGCTCGGCCTGCACCTGCTCGGGCAGGCGGTGGACCCGGCGGACGTGGAGACCGCCGAGGAGCGCGGCCTGATCACGGTGGTGCGGGACGACCGCCGCCTGGACGTGCGGCTGGCCCACCCGCTGTACGGCGAGGTGATCCGGCGGCAGTGCCCGGTCAGCCGTACCCGCCGGTTGCAGGCGCGACTCGCCCAGCTGCTCGAACAGGTCGGCACCCGCCGCCGTGACGACCTGCTGCGGGTCGCCGTCTGGCGGCTGGAGTCGGGCACCGCCCAGGACGAGACGATGCTGCTCGGCGCCGCGGTCCAGGCGTTCACCCGCTACGACGTGCCGCTGGCGACCCGGCTGGCCCGGGCGGCGCTGGACGCCGGGGGCGGATTCGACGCGGCCGAACTGCTGGCCACGATCCTGATGTTCGCCGACCGCCCGGACGAGGCGATCGAGGTGCTCGACGCGGTCGCCGCCGACCTGGGCGACGACCGTCGGCGCAGCCGGTGGCTCACCGTACGCGGGATGGTCACCTACTGGGGGCTCAGCCGGGAGTCCACGGTGGAGGAGATCGCGGCGCAGGCCGCGGAGCTGCGGGACTCCGCGGCCCAGGCGCGGCTGCTCGCCTTCGAGGCGATCATGCGGCTGCACCGGATGGACAGCGCCGCCGCGCTGCGGCTCGGGCAGACCGTGCTGGACCGGCCGGCCGCCAGCGTCGCCTCCCGTGAGCTGGCGCGGTGCACGATCGCGTACCTGCACACCGTGCAGGGGCAGCTGCGCGGCAGCGCCGCCGCCATCGACCTGGTGCAGGCGGCCGCGGGTCACTGGCGCGCCGACATGCCGTACCTGCAACTGGCGTTGGAGCTGGCCCGGGGCACCCGGCTCGCCCTGGCCGGTGACCTGGTCGGCATCGACGCGCTCGTGGCCGACGAGTTCGCCGACCTGGCCGGCGCCGGGGACTTCCGGCTCGGCACCGGCTACCTGGCGATCCTCCAGGCGTACGCGGCGCGGCTGCGCGGCGAGACCGACAACGCGTTGCGGACCAGCCTCGGCGCGTGCGCCGTGCTCGCGACCAGCCGGGTCTACGCGGGCCTTGCGCAGGCCGAGCGGGCCCAGGCGGCGGCGCTGCGGGGCGACGCCGACCAGGCCGCCGAGGCGATGGCCGAGGCCGACCGCACCCACGCGCGCAGCATGTCGGTGCTGTACCCGTGGCTGGAGCAGGCCCGCGGTGCGGTCCTCGCGGCCGGCGGCGACCTGCCCGGCGCGGTGAAGCACCTGACCGAGCTGGCCGAGCGGCTGCGCGCCGACGGCTTCGCCGGGCACGAGGTGCATGTGCTGCACGACCTGGTCCGGCTCGACCAGGCCACCGCCCCGGTCGGGCCGACCTGCTCCGACGGGAGCC
Source organism: Actinomycetes bacterium (assembly GCA_023402505.1). Lineage (GTDB taxonomy): Bacteria > Actinomycetota > Actinomycetes > Mycobacteriales > Micromonosporaceae > Micromonospora. Next base: position 4,711 of record JAEYGD010000166.1, on the reverse strand, counting down.
GGCGTACGGTCGCGCAGCGTCTCAGCGAGTTGTCCGAACAGGTCGACGGCGCGCTGCCCCCGCTGCTGGCCCGGCATGCCCGGGCGGTGGCCGACGGCGCCGCCGAGGACCTGCTCGCCGTCGCCCGCGACTTCGCGGAGCACGACCTCACCGTCTGGGCGGCGGAGGCCACCGCGACGGCCCTGCACCTGCTGCGGCAGCGCCGCTCCCCGGTGGCGGCCCGCGCCCGGGAACGGCTCGCCACGCTGTTGGGGCGCTGCGGCCAGGTCCACACCCCGGCGTTGCAGGCCGGCACGCCGACCCTGACCCACCGGGAGTGGCAGGTGGCCCGGCTGGCCGCCACCGGGGCCACCAGCCGCGCGATCGCCGAACGGCTCTACCTGTCCGCGCGCACCGTCGAGAACCACCTCCAGCGCATCTACAGCAAGCTCGGCGTCGCCGGGCGGGCGGAGTTGGGCGCGGCGCTGCGGGCGATCCCGCGCCAGGACGGCGCGGAGCCCGACACGGTGTAGGGCGGGCAGGTCGTGGCGCGGCCGGAGGGCGCCGCCGGGCAGGTTCTAGGCTGGGACGGTGAGCACCCTCCGCCCCGCGCTGCTGACCGACCACTACGAGCTGACCATGGTCAGCGCCGCGCTCCGCGACGGCACCGCGGATCGTCGCTGTGTGTTCGAGGTGTTCAGTCGCCGGCTTCCGGCCGGCCGCCGCTACGGCGTCGTCGCCGGCACCGGTCGGCTGGTGGACCTGATCCGCGATTTCCGGTTCGACGTGGACGAGGTGGACTTCCTGCGGCGGTGCGGGGTGGTGGACGACACCGCCGCGGAGTGGCTCGCCAACTACCGCTTCACCGGCGACGTCGACGGGTACGCCGAGGGTGAGCTGTTCTTCCCCGGCTCGCCGATCCTCACCGTCACGGGCACGTTCGCCGAGTGCGTGGTGCTGGAGACCCTGGTGCTGTCGGTGCTCAACCACGACTGCGCCGTCGCCGCGGCGGCCGCGCGGATGGTCACCGCGGCCCGCGGGCGCACCTTGATCGAGATGGGTTCGCGGCGGGCGCACGAGGAGGCGGCGGTCGCGGCGGCCCGGGCGGCGTACCTGGCCGGCTTCCGGTTCACCTCCAACCTGGCCGCCGGCAAGCGGTACGGCATCCCGACCGCCGGCACCGCCGCGCACGCGTTCACGCTGCTGCACGACGACGAGCGGGCGGCGTTCGCCTCGCAGGTGGCCACGCTGGGCAAGGAGACCACGCTGCTGGTCGACACCTACGACACCAGCCAGGGCATCCGCAACGCCATCGCGGTGGCCGGCCCGGACCTGCGGGCCGTCCGCATCGACTCCGGCGACCTGGCGGTCATGGCCCAGCAGTCCCGCGAGCTGCTCGACTCGCTCGGCGCCACCGAGACGAAGATCATCGTCTCGGGTGACCTGGACGAGTACGCGATCGCCGCGCTCGCCGCCGAACCGGTGGACATGTACGGCGCCGGCACCGCCGTGGTGACCGGCTCCGGCGCGCCCACCGCCGGCCTGGTCTACAAGCTCGTCGAGGTCGAGGGCCGCGCCGTCGTCAAGCGCTCGGAGCAGAAGGCCACCATCGGCGGGCGCAAGGTGGCGGTGCGCCGGCACAAGCCGACCGGCACCGCCACCGAGGAGATCATCGTGCCGCAGGGGATGCCCGAACGGCAGCCGAACGACCGGCTGTTGCAGCGGTCGTACGTGGCCGGCGGCGAGCCGGCGACCCTGCCGACGCTGGACGAGTCGCGGGAGCACCTGCGGCAGTGCCTGATCTCGATCCCCTGGGAGGGGCTGAAGCTCTCCGCCGGCGACCCGGCCATCCCGGTCACCGTCGTTCCGGCCGACTGAAAGGGCGTCACATGGGCAACGCGTTGATCATCGTGGACGTGCAGAACGACTTCTGCGAGGGCGGCTCGCTGGCCGTCGGCGGCGGGGCCGGTGTCGCGGCCGGCGTCAGCCGGCTGCTCGCCGCCGAGCCGGACCGCTGGGACCACGTGGTCGCGACGAAGGACTACCACATCGACCCGGGCGCCCACTTCGGCGATCCGCCGGACTTCGTCGACTCGTGGCCCCGGCACTGCGTGGTCGGCACGCCGGGCTCCGAGTTCCACCCCGACCTGACCACCGACCGGATCGAGGCGATCTTCCACAAGGGCGAGCACGCCGCCGCGTACTCCGGTTTCGAGGGGCACGCCGACGACGGCGAGTGCCTGGCCGACTGGCTGCGGCGGCACGGGGTCGACCGGGTGGAGATCGTCGGCATCGCGACGGACCACTGCGTCCGGGCCACCGCTCTCGACGCCGCCCGGGAGGGGTTCGACACCACGGTGCTGCTGGACCTGACGGCGGGCGTCGCGCCGGACACGACGGACGTCGCCCTGCGGGCGTTCGAGGGTGCGGGGATCACGACCCGCGGGGAGCCTGTGATCAGGGCCGCATGAAGCGGTAATGGGTTGGCGGGTGTCGTACCCGGAGTCGACGATGTCCGGCGGAGGTACGGACCCACGTGAACCTGAAGCCTTACCGGCAGGCGCTCGCCCTGCCCGGTCTCCGGACGCTGCTGCTGGTGGCGATCCTCGCCCGCGTTCCGCTCACCGCGACCGGGGTGACGCTGACCTTCTACGTCGTCCAGGACCTCGGCCGGGGCTACGGCGCCGCCGGGCTGGTCGGCGCCGCGATCACCGTCGGCGCGGCGATCGGCGGCCCGCTGCTGGGTCGCCTGGTCGACCGGCGCGGCCTGCGCCCGGTGCTGGTGCTGACCGGTGTCGCCGAGGCGGTGTTCTGGTCCACCGCGCCCATGCTGTCGTACGCGCTGCTCCTCCCGGCCGCCTTCCTCGCCGGCTCGCTGGCCCTGCCGATCTTCTCGGTGATCCGCCAGTCGATCGCGGCCATGGTGCCGGCGGACCGGCGGCGGCCCGCGTACGCGCTGGACTCGATGTCGGTGGAGCTGTCGTTCATGGTGGGCCCGGCTCTCGCGACCGCCGCCGTCACCGCCATCTCCGCCCGCACGACCCTCTACCTGGTGGGCGCCGGCATCGTCGCCGCCGGGATCGGGCTGTTCCTGCTCAACCCGCCGGTCCGGGGCGCCGGCGAACCGGTCGGCCCGCGACGCAAGGTGCCGCGCCGGGAGTGGCTGACGCCCCGGATGCTCGCCGTGCTCGCCGTCAGCACCTCCGCCACCCTGGTGCTGGGCGGCACCGACGTGGCGGTGATCGCGGTGCTGCGGGAGAACGGTGACGTCGGTTTCACCGGTGCGGTGCTCGCCATCTGGGCGGTCGCCTCGCTGGTCGGTGGCTTCGCGTACGGGTCGGTGACCCGGTCCTGGTCGCCGCTGGTGTTGATGGCGGTGTTGAGCCTCTGCACGATCCCGGTGGGGTTGGGCGGAGGCATCTGGTGGCTGCTGGCGCTGGCGCTCATCCCGGCCGGGTTGCTCTGCGCTCCGACCCTCGCCGCCACCACCGACGCGGTCAGCCGGCTGGCGCCCGCCGACGCGCGCGGCGAGGCGATGGGTCTGCACGGCTCGGCGATCACCGTCGGCATCGCGGTCGGTGCCCCGCTGGCCGGGGCGGTCATCGACGCGTCCGCGCCGGCCTGGGGTTTCGCCGTGACCGGTCTGATCGGCGGCCTGGTCGCGCTGGCCGCCGTCCCGGTGGAGCTGCGCCGCCGCCGGGCCGCCGCCGCTCCGGAGCCCACCACCGAGCCGGAACTCACCCCGGCCTGACCGGCCGGCCTGATCGGGACGGCTGCTCGGCCTCGGGAGGACCACCGAACGGATCTTGGACCGGCCACGAAGAGTGGATACGTTCAAGATCTACTACCCGGTCGCCCACCGTTTCGCCGGGCTCCCCACCCGGTGACGCAGCGGGGCTCCAGCGACCACCAGGCCTTCCAGGAGGTCGGCATCGCCAGTGCCAACTTCTCCTGGCGCGGCGAGGAGACCCCGGCCCTGCTGGAGCCGCCGTACCACACGCCGGAGGACACGATCGAGAAGAACATCAGCCTGGAGCGCCTCCAGGTGTCGCTCGAGCTGATCGGTTGCGCCGCGTTCGCGACCGCCCGCTGAGCGGTCGGTCCGTACGCCGGACCCGGCGACGGGCACGGCCAACGGCGACGGGCGCCGCACCCGGGTTCTTCCCGAATGCGGCGCCCGTCGTGCGTGCGGGGGTCAGCGGCGGTCGATGTCGCTCGACACGTCCTCCTGGTAGCTGGCACCACCGTCGGACTCGCTGGCCAGCGGCTTGGCGCCGCCCTCGGGCGGGCCGGCTAGCGACTGGTTGCCGGCGGCCAGCTCGGGGAACTTGTAGTCGAAGGCCGGCCGCTCGGAGCGGATCCGCGGCATCCGGTCGAAGTTCCGCAGCGGGGGCGGCGAGCTGGTCGCCCACTCCAGCGAGTTGCCGTGGCCCCACGGGTCCTCGACCTCGACCACCGGGCCGGCCTTGTACGACTTCCAGCAGTTGTAGATGAACGGCAGTGTCGAGATGCCGGTGATGAACGCGCCGATCGTGGAGACCATGTTCAGCGTGGTGAAGCCGTCGGTCGGCAGGTAGTCGGCGTAGCGCCGCGGCATGCCCTCGCTGCCCAGCCAGTGCTGCACCAGGAACGTGGTGTGGAAGCCGATCATGGTCAGCCAGAAGTGGATCTTGCCGAGCCGCTCGTCGAGCATCCGGCCGAACATCTTCGGGAACCAGAAGTAGATGCCGGC
>JAEYGD010000058.1 GCA_023402505.1 Actinomycetes bacterium | reverse complement strand
GACCGTGAGGGCGGTGCCGGCCAGCGCCGCGGCGCCGGCGATCAGGAACGCGTCGGCGGCGCCGAAGCGCTGGTGGCGGGCGACGGTCCGCGGGGTGCCGGCGTCGAATCCGCGGGCGTCCATCGCGACGGCCAACCTGGTGCCCCGGCGGATCGCGCCGACCAGCAGCGTGAAGGCGGTCGAGGCGAACAGGCGTAGCCGGGCGACCGGGTTGCGGCCCGCGTCGACGCCGCGCGCCCGCCGGGCCATGCTGATCATCTGCCATTCCTGGCCGAGCAGCGGCACCAGCCGGAACGCGGCCAGCGCCCCGTACGCGAACCGGGCCGGTGCCTTCGCGTTCTGCACCAGCGCGTCGGCCAGGTCGGTCGGGTCGGTGGTGGCGACGACGATGATCCCGGGCAGCGCTACCGCGAACATGCGCAGCACCAGCCCGAGCGCGGTGAGCAGCACGCCGGAGGTCACCACCACGGGACCGGCCTCGGCGAGGACGCGCCCGGTCCGTTCGGCGGCGAACAGCACCAGCGTGGCCAGGATGCCGACCGCCCCGAGCAGCAGCGGCCACGCCCGGCGGGCGAGCACCAGCGGGCGTACCCCGAACAGCGGCAGCACCGCCAGCTCGACGGCGATGGCGATGGCCGGTGCCACCGGATCCAGGGTGGCGATCATGATGACCGAGAAGACCAGCGCCGCCGCGAGCTTCGCCACCGGGTTGCGCCGGGCCAGCGGCGCGTCCGGGCGGGCGACGGGTTCCAGGCTGATCACGGGCTCACGACCGGACGGTCGAGTCGCACCTGGCGGTCGGCCAGGGCGGCGACGAACTCCGCGTCGTGGGTGACCGTCACCAGTCCGTGCCCCGCGTCGCGCAGCTCGGCGAACAGGTCGACCAGCTCCAACCAGGTCCGCCGGTCCTGGCCGAAGGTCGGTTCGTCGCAGATCAGCAGGCGGGGCGCGGTGGCCAGGGCGGTCGCCACGCTGAGCCGCCGGGCCTCGCCACCGGAGAGGGTGTACGGGTTGGCCCCGGCGAGCGTCGCCAGCCGCAGCCGGTCGAGCAGCGCGTCGACCGTGGCGCGGACCTCCGGCTCGGGGCGGCCGAGCCGGCGCGGGCCCAGCGCCAGCTCGTCGAAGACCGTCGCGGTGACGAACTGGTGTTCCGGATCCTGGAAGACCGAACCGATCCGGCTGGCCAGAGCCGGCGCGCGCCAGCGGTGCGGGGGAGTACGGGCGTTCCCGCCGGCCAGCTCGGCGGTCGCGGTGACCCGGCCCGTTCCGGGCGCGAGCAGTCCGCCCAGCAGCAGGGCCAGGGTGGACTTGCCGGCGCCGTTGGGGCCGCGGACGGCGAGTGCCTCGCCGGCGCGTACCGCCAGGTCGACGGCGTCCAGCCGGGGCGGCCGGGCGAGCCCGTCGGCGGTGAGCAGCACGTCCCCGGCGGGGGTGGTGGCTCGCCGGGGTGGCACCGGACGGCCGGGCACCCAGACGCCGTCGGCGGCGAGCGCCTCGCCGTGGGCCCCGAAGACCGCCTCCGGTGTGCCGTCGGCCCGGACGCCACCGCCCGGTGCCAGCACGACCACCCGGTCCACCAGCGGGAGCGCCTCGGCGACCCGGTGCTCGACGAGGACCAGTGTGGTGTCGGCGTCCAGGGCCCGGGCCGTCGCGTCCCGGACCAGCGCCGCGCCGGCCGGGTCGAGGTTGGCGGTCGGCTCGTCGAGCAGCAGCAGGCTGGGGCGCAGGGCGAGCACGCCGGCGAGGGCGAGCCGCTGCTGTTCCCCGCCGGAGAGGGCGGCGGTGGGGCGGCCCCGGTGGTAGGGGAAGCCGACGCGGCGCAGCGACTCGTCCACGCGGGGCCAGATGTCCTCGGCGGGCACGCCGCGGTTCTCCAGCCCGAAGGCGACGTCGTCGCCGGAGCGGGCCATCACCAGCTGGGTCTCCGGGTCCTGGAAGACGATGCCGACCCGTTCGCGGGCCTTGCGCGGGTCGAGGCCGTCGATCTCGACGGTGCCCTCCTGCTCGCCGGAGTCGTCGGGCAGCAGCCCGGCCAGCGCCGCGAGCAGGGTGCTCTTGCCGGCCCCGGACGGCCCCAGCAGGAGGACCCGTTCACCGCGTTCGATCCGCAGGTCGACGCCGCGCACCGCCCAGGCCTTCCGCCCGGCGTGGCGCCACCCGAACCCCCGCAACCCGACCGCGCTCACCAGCCGGGCCCTCCAGCCCGCCCGACCCGGCCGATCATGAGGTTGACGGCCATGTGGATCTTCCCGGGCGCCGTCAACCTCATGATCGCCAGCCGGGTCAGACCGCGGTGCGTTCGCGGCCGGCGGGGAAACGGTCCAGGGTGCCGGTGTTGGCCAGGGCCCGGGTCAGGTACCAGGAGCCGGCACCGGCGATGACCGTGGCGCTGACGATCGTGAGGAGCGCGTACGGGATCCGGTAGGTCGTCAGGTCGAACTCCATGTTCCAGGCGAAGAAGTCGAACAGCGCCGCGCCGAGACCGGTCAGGGCGCCCGCGAGCAGCGCCGTGGGCAGCCGGAACGAACGGTAGCGGAACGCGGCGAAGGCCAGCTCCGCCCCCAGTCCCTGGAGCAGGCCCTGGATGATCGTGACCCCGCCCCACTCGGCGCCCAGCAGCGCGGAGACCGTCGCGGCGACCGCCTCGCAGAACAGCGCCGCGCCGGGCTTGCGGATGACCAGCCCGCCGAGGACGGCCGGGACCAGCCAGACGCCGTACATGATCGCCTGGGCGGCCGGGAAGAAGGCGAACGCCGGGTCGACGGCCCGCCAGAGCAGGCCCCAGGCCCAGAAGATGACGCCGAAGGCGACGGCGATGACGGCGGCCACGATCACGTCGACCGTGCGCCATCGGGTTGGCTGTTTCATCGAATCCTCCCAGTCCTTGCCGCGGAACCAGGAGAAGACGCACGCCGCGCCCGGCGTGGCCGGACGGCGGCGCGGCTGGAGGTCGACCGAACTCCCTGCGCTGGCATTACCCAGATCAGGTTCGAGGGTCTGCGGGCGGTGCCCGCACTCTCAGCGCTGTGCGCTCCCCTGTCGGATGTGAAGTTGTCCCACCGACGCTAGCACCCCCGAAGATCATCGGGCAAAGTGATCTCCGCGCAGGTCAGCGCCGGGATGCGCGCGCGGCCGGCGAGCGGGCCACCGGTGGCCGGCGCCCGGGCTGGGTAGGCTGCCGATCATGCGGATCGACGCCCGGGGCCTCACGTTCGACGTACGCGCCGGTGGGCCGGAGGGCGGTCCCCCCGTGCTCCTGCTGCACGGTTTCCCCCAGCACAGCGGGGAGTGGGACGACGTGGTGCCCGCCCTGCACGCCGCCGGACTGCGCACGTACGCGCTCGACCAGCGCGGATACTCGCCCGGCGCCCGCCCGGAGGCGGTCGAGGCGTATCGGCTGGCGGAGCTGGTCGCCGACGCGGTGGCGGCGCTCGACGCCCTCGGCGTCGAGCGGGCACACGTGGTCGGCCACGACTGGGGAGCGGTCGTCGGCTGGGCCCTGGCGGCGGGTCACCCTGATCGCGTACGCACGCTGACCGCGGTCTCGGTGCCGCACCCGGCGGCCGTGGCGCACGCCCTGGCGAACGACCCGCAGCAGAAGGCGCGCTCGGCGTACATGGTGCTGTTCCGGCAGCCCGGCAAGGCGGAGACGGTGCTGCTGGCGTTGAAGGCGACCGCGCTGCGCAAGCTGCTGTCGGGGGCCGGTGACCCGGCCCGGGTCGGTGGCTACGCCGAGCCGATGCGCGCGCCCGGCGCGCTCACCGCCGCGCTGAACTGGTACCGGGCGATGTCCCGCCGCGACCTGGCGGCGGTGGGGCCGGTGCCGGTGCCGACGACGTACGTCTGGAGCGACCGGGACGTCGCGATCGGCCGCACCGCCGCCGAGGCGTGCGCGGCGCACGTGACCGGCGACTACCGGTTCGTCGAGCTGGCCGGGGTGAGCCACTGGATTCCCGACGCGGCGCCCGGGCCGCTGGGCGAGGCGATCCTGGCCCGCGTCGGCGGCTGAGATGAGGGAGACGGGAATGGACGGAGCAGACGTGGCCCCCGGCGCCGGGGACTTCCTGGCGGTCGTCACCGCGACGATGCAGCGCGTCGCGGCGAGCCAGCGGGCGGCGGTGGGCCGGGCCGCCGACCTGATCGCCGAGGCGCTGCGCGCCGACGGGGTGGTGCACGCGTTCGGCACGGGCCACTCGGAGGCGCTGGCGATGGAGATCGCCGGCCGGGCCGGTGGCCTGGTCCCGACGAACCGGATCGCGCTGCGGGACCTGGTCCTGCACGGCGGGGAGTCGCCGGACGTGCTCGGCCCCCGCCTGGAGCGGGACCCGTCGGTGGCGCACCGGCTCTACGACCTGGCGCCGGTCCGCCCGCCGGACATCTTCGTGCTGGCCTCCAACTCCGGCGTCAACGGGGCGATGGTGGAGTTCGCCTCGCTGGTGCGGGACAAGGGGCACCGGCTGATCGCCATCACGTCCGTCGAGCACTCTGCGCGGATGACCTCGCGCCACCCGTCCGGGCGCCGGCTCGCCGACTTCGCCGACGTGGTGCTCGACAACGGCGCCCCGTACGGCGACGCGACCCTGCCGCTGCCCGGTGGCGGCGCGGTCGGCGCGGTCTCGTCGATCACCGCGGCCCTGCTAGCCCAGCAGATCACGGTCGAGGTGGTGGCCCGGCTGCTCGCGGCGGGGGAGCGCCCGCCGGTCTACCTCTCGGCGAACATCGCCGGCGGGGACGCGCACAACGACGACCTCGAGGCCCGGTACGCCGGCCGCATCCGCCGGGGCGCCTGAGGTGTGAGCGCCCTTTCCGGACGCGTTGCCTGGTCCAGGACGGGTGGCTCGGGGCGGGCGCGCCCCGCGGGTTCTGAGCCGGTTTCGGGGAACGCGCGGTGGGGCATCAGCGTTCCTGCCGGCGGGCCGGGTCCCGCCGGGCCCGGCTTTTCACCCCGAGGGGGCGCGCGTGTCCAAGGAGACCGAGAAGCAGCGCTGGCAGCGCAACTTCGCCGACCTGCTGCAGGAGTTGCGGGTCGCGCAGACGGGGGTGCAGATCCTCTTCGCCTTCCTGCTCACCCTGCCGTTCAGCGCCGGCTTCGATGACACGACCCCGTTCCAGAAGGACGTCTACATCGTCGCGCTGCTGGCCGCGGCCGGCGCCACCGCCATGATCATTTCTCCGGTGGCCTTCCACCGGGCGCTGTTCCGGCAGGGGCGGAAGCCGGAACTGGTCCGCTTCGCCCACCGGATGGCCAGCGGTGGCCTGGCGTTCATGCTGGTGTCGATGGTCTCCGCGGTGCTGCTGATCACCGACTTCGTCCTCGACCGGCCGATCGCCTTCCTGCTCAGCGCGATCACCGGGCTCTGGTTCCTGACTCTCTGGGTCGCCCTGCCGTTCGCCCGCCGCAACTGGGGTGAGGACGACCTGGACGACGAGGACGACAGCCCTTCGTCGTACGACGACGTGGTTCCGGCGGAACCGGTAAGTCGATCTTCACGGAGCGCTACCGCTGGGTAACACCCGGGGGTAGCGTGGCGGGTGTCGAGCACGTCGACGCATCCGGACCGAGGTTCGAGGAGGCAGCCGTGACCACGACGCAGAACAACCGGTCCACACCCGACGGTGCCGATCCCGGGCCGGTCACCCCCGCCGGCTCCGCCGGCCCGCTGCCCTCGGAGGCCGGCCAGGTCTCCGAGAAGGAAGCGCGTCAGGTCGCCGAGGCGGCGCGCGAGTCCTCCTGGGACCGGCCGAGCTTCGGCAAGGAGCTCTTCCTCGGCCGGTTCCGGCTCGACCTCATCAACCCCTGGCCCCGCCCCGCGGCCGAGGACGTCGCCCGCGCCGACGAGTTCCTCGGCCGGTTCCGGGACTACCTGGCCTCCGAGGTGGACGGTGCCGCCATCGAGCGGGACGCCGCCATCCCCGACGAGGTGTTCCAGGGGCTGGCCCGGCTCGGTGCGTTCGGCATGAAGATCGACCCGTCGTACGGCGGTCTGGGCCTGAGCAACCTGCACTACTGCCGCGCCCTGATGCTGGCCGGATCGGTCAACCCGGCGATCGGCGCGCTGCTCTCCGCGCACCAGTCGATCGGCGTGCCACAGCCGCTGAAGATGTTCGGCACCGCCGAGCAGAAACAGCGCTTCCTGCCCCGGCTCGCCGCCGGTGAGGTGTCCGCCTTCCTGCTCACCGAGCCCGACGTCGGCAGCGACCCGGCCCGGTTGGCGACCACCGCCGAGCCGACCCCGGACGGCACCGGCTACAAGCTCAACGGCGTCAAGCTCTGGGCCACCAACGGCACGGTGGCCACCCTGCTGGTGGTGATGGCCCGCGTACCGGCGGGCGAGGGGCGGCGCGGCGGGATCACGGCGTTCGTCGTCGAGGGCGACTCCGAGGGGATCACCGTCGAACGGCGCAACGCCTTCCTCGGCCTGCGCGGCCTGGAGAACAGCCTCACCCGCTTCCACGACGTCTTCGTACCGAGGGAGAACGTGATCGGCGGTGAGGGCAAGGGCCTGAAGATCGCGCTGACCACCCTGAACACCGGCCGGCTGTCGCTGCCGGCGATGTGCGTCGGCGCGGGCAAGTGGGCGTTGAACGTGGCCCGGGAGTGGGCGGCCGATCGGGTCCAGTGGGGCCGGCCGGTCGGCGAGCACGAGGCGGTCGCGCAGAAGCTGGCCTTCATCGCCGCCACCACGTACGGCATGGAGACCATGCTGGACCTGTGCTGCCTGCTCGCCGACGACGACCGCAACGACATCCGGATCGAGGCCGCGCTGGTCAAGCTCTACGCGAGCGAGATGGCCTGGCGGGTCGCCGACGAGCTGATCCAGATCCGGGGCGGGCGCGGCTACGAGACGGCCGACTCGCTCGCCGCCCGGGGTGAACGCCCGGCCGCCGTCGAGCAGATCCTGCGCGACCTGCGGATCAACCGGATCTTCGAGGGCTCCACCGAGATCATGCACCTGCTGATCGCCCGGGAGGCGGTGGACGCGCATCTGTCGGTGGCCGGCGACATCATCGACCCGGACGCCGGGCTCGGCCGCAAGGCCCGCGCCGGCGCGCGGGCCGGCGTCTTCTACGCCAAGTGGCTGCCGACCCTGGCGGTGGGCCGGGGGCAGTCCCCCGGGGCGTACGCCGAGTTCGGCCCGCTCGCCGGTCACCTGCGGCAGGTGGAGCGGTTCTCCCGCAAGCTGGCCCGGTCGACGTTCTACGCGATGTCCCGCTGGCAGGGGAAGATGGAGCGCAAGCAGGCGTTCCTGGGCCGGGTGGTGGACATCGGCGCGGAGCTGTTCGCGATGGCGGCGGTCTGCGTCCGGGCGACGGCCGAGCGGGACACCCACCCGGAGAACGTCGAGCTGGCCGACCTCTTCTGCCGGCAGGCCCGGGTCCGGGTGGACGCGCTCTTCACCGCCCTGTGGGACAACACCGACTCGGTCGACACGGCCGCGGCCAAGCGGATCCTCGCCGGCCGCTACGCCAGCGTCGAGGAGGGCGTGATCACCCCGCCGGCCGACCTGCCCTGGGTCGCGCCGTGGTCGCCCGGCCCGTCCACCGCCACCGACGCCCGCCGGCGCATCCCGCCACCCGCTTGATCCACTCGGCCTCCCGCAGGTCGCGGTGTCCCAGGCACTCCGACACCGCGACCTGCGGGATCCGTTTCCGACCATGCCCCGGGGGCCCGCCGCCGAGCCGGGTGCCGGCCCGCCGGTGCGCGGTCAGCGGGCGATGGCCCAGGCCAGCACCGCCGCCAGGATCAGGCCGTTCAGGGCGGCCAACCCGAGGTACGCCGCTGGCGGGATCCGCCGCCCCTGCCGGACGAAGCGGAGCAGGAACGCGGCGTAGCCGAGCAGCAGCACGGCGATGGCGAGCAGGAAGTAGAACACCCGACGACCTTAACCGCCGCGTACGGCCGGCCGGCGCTGGCCGTCGCGCGAGTGGTCCCGGCCGGCCGGGCGTCAGCGGGTCGCCCGCAGGCCGAGCTGCCGCAGCTCCAACGCCGCCAGCGCCTCGACGGCGTCGTCGTCGCCGCGCCGCCACGCCTCGGCCACG
>JAEYGD010000483.1 GCA_023402505.1 Actinomycetes bacterium | reverse complement strand
TGGTCACCAGCCCCGCGCAGTCGCCGTTCCCCGGCCATCTCGTCGCGACCGCACTGCCCGCCGGGCGCGCGGTCGCCGGCGCCCTGCTGCTCGCCGCCGGTCTGGCGATCGCCGTCCGGCTCGCCCGCCGTCCGCCCCGCACCGCCGCCGCCGCGTCGCTCGTCTGCGGGTACGGGTTGCTCGCCGCGATCCTGCTGATGCCCTCGACCCGGTTCGGTTACCTGCTCTACCCCCTCGCGTTCCTGCTCTGGGCACCCGCGCTCACCCGGCCCGGATCTGCGAACCACCCGGCGGATCCCGCCGACACGGCGTAAACCTGAGGGATGACCACCTACCGAGACCGAACCGACGCGGGACGCATGCTCGCCGACCGGCTCACCGCCCTGGTCGGCGACCCGGACGTCATCGTCCTCGGCCTGGTACGCGGGGGCGTGCCCGTGGCCGAGGTGATCGCCCAGCGGCTCGGCGCACCGCTCGACGTCCTCGTCGTCCGCAAACTCGGCATGCCCTGGGCACCCGAGGTCGCCTTCGGGGCCCTCGGGCCCGGCGAGGTGCAGGTGCTCAACGACGTGGTCGCCAGCCGGCTCGACCCCGACGACATCGCCGAGGTCCGCCGACGCGAGCAGGCCGAACTGGAGCGCCGGGAACGGATCTACCGGGGCGGTCGCCCACAGATGGACCTCACCGGACGCACCGCCGTGATCGTCGACGACGGGCTCGCCACCGGCGCCACCGCCCGTGCCGCCGTGCAGGTCGCCCGCCACCTCGGCGCCCGCCGGGTCGTCGTGGCCGTGCCGGTCGGCTCGCAGGAGGCGTACGAGATGCTCTCCGCCGAGGCCGACCAGGTCGTGTGCCCGCAGCATCCGACGGAGTTCATGGCGGTCAGCGCCTACTACGACGACTTCCACGAGGTTTCCGACGAGGAGGTCACCGCCGCGCTGACCGCGACCGCGTGAGTCGACCAGGTACCTTCGGATGATGAGTCTCACCTGTCCCAAGTGCCACGGAGAGATGCGCCAGTACGAGCGCAGCGGCGTCGTCATCGACCAGTGCGGAGAGTGCCGGGGGATCTTCCTCGACCGCGGCGAGCTGGAGAAGCTGTTCGAGGCGGAGGCGAACTGGCAACGGCAGCAGGCCGCTGCCGCGCCTGGCCAGCCTGGTCAGCCCGGCCACCAGCAGGGCGGTTACCCGCCGCCCCCACCGCCGCCGGCCCCGGCCCCGCACCAGCCCGGCTACGGCGCCGTGCCGCCACCACCGCCGCCCGCGCACGGCTACCCGCCGGCACCGGCGTACGGGGGCCACGGGCAGCAGCAGCACTACGGCTACCACGGCCACTACCGGCGCAAGAAGAAGCACAAGAGCTTCCTCGACGAGATGTTCGGCTGACCTCGACGCGACGGTGATCGGGAGGGGCCTCGCCGTCCCTCCCGCTTCACCCGTGCGCGGTGGTGCCGCCCGTGCGACGCTTCGTCCCATGACGTCCCACCGGCAGCAGCACGTCGCGCTGTCCCAGGCGTACGACGGCATCATCCGGGTCGTCGCCGACCTCGACGACGCCGACCTGCAACGACCCACCCGCTGCCGGGGCTGGCTGGTCGCCGACCTGCTCCTGCATCTCACCGGCGACGCCCAACGCGCCCTCGTCGCGCTCGCCACCCCGGCCGGCGGTCCCCCGGACGTCGACGACGTAAGTTACTGGCGCTCGTTCCCGGGTGACGACGACGGCGCACGGCACGCCTGGTGGGTCCGCCGCTCCGCCGCCGCCTTCGACACCCCTCGCGGCATCGTCCGCCTCTGGACCGACACCGCCCCGGCCGCCGTCCGCGCCGCGGGAGCAGCGGACCCGGCCGGACACGTCGCCACCCAGGGCCACGTGCTGACGGTTCCCGACCTGCTGGCCACGCTCACCACGGAGGCGGTCGTCCACCACCTGGACCTCGTGGTCGACCTTCCCGGCGCGCCCGCGCCCGGTGCGGCGGCGACCCGGGTCGCGGTGGCGACCATGGACGGTCTGCTCAGCGACGACGCCGTGCGACCGGCCGGCTGGGACGACCACGAGTATCTGCTGAAGGCCACCGGCCGGCTCCCGCTCGACGACCGGGACCGTCTCGAACTCGGCGAGGTGGCCGGCTGGTTCCCCCTGCTGGGCTGAGGGGTACGGGACTGCGGGCGCCTTTGACCTATCGGAGCGGGCCGGGTTCGCGCAGTTTGGCAGCGGTCATGATCTGTTGGCGATCTCGGCCTTGCGGGATAGGGCGACAGTGGCGTCGGCGTAAAGCAGCGTAACGATCCTCTCTGCTGGGCCACAGGTCGTACCGACGGTGGATATCGACTTGTGTGGTCGGACCGAGAGCCCGACGATGCCCTGTGTCTTCAGGAAGCTCAGGAACGCCGCCAGCACATCGTGCCGTCCACCAGTCGGAACTGCGGCATGAGGACCTGCGCGGATCGCGACCTGCGGTAGACACCCATAGATCCATCCCCGTCAGCCACACCTCGCCGGAAGTCACGTGACTCCACGAGTCGTGCGTCGATCGTTCCCTGATAACGACCAAGCTCCATGAGTCGCTGAGCCAGCCGGTGGGATCTCACCGAGAACTGGCACGAGTGATGGGTTGGGCTGGGCGCCGAGATGGCGCTCGTCGAGCCCAGGAAGGCGCGCAACTCGGCCAGGTGCGCACGATCGCGCTTGGCTAGGCCCACCGAGATCTGCGGGATGTGGTTGGGGCGGTAAGCGATCGACCCGTCGGCGAACAGGAAGCCGATCCAGTAACAGGCATCCGACGTCAGGTCGTCGAAGGCATCGTGACGAAGGGTATGGACTACACGCCGGAGGGAGATGCCACGTCGAAGAACAAGGCCGCGCGCGGATGGTTCACTGATGTCATGCTCGCGGGCCAGCACGCCGAGCGCCTCTCCACTCTGGTAGCGCTGGGCCAACTCTGTCCGCTGCTCTCCGGTGAGCTTGCCACGTGACCGTGGCGGCACACCCCGGCGTCGCAGTAGACCCCGAATTGCCTGACGGGACACTCCATAGGACTCGGCAATGGTGGTGAGGCTCTCCCAGCCACTGCCCGGGCCACGGCCGCAACCCGGTCTGCCTCCGAGAGACGTGCGCCCGTCCGAGTCACACGATCGCCATGTCCACGAAGCGCGACAGATGGAGCTGCGCCGCGACCGTCACCGTGTCCGTCGGGCCATTCCGATGCTTGGCGATGATGAAATCCGCCTCCCCGGCTCGCGGCGACTCCTTGTCGTAATAGTCGTCGCGGTGAAGAAGGATGACAACGTCGGCATCTTGCTCAATTGAGCCAGACTCGCGCAAGTCGGACAATTGCGGGCGCTTGTCAGTGCGCTGCTCGGGGCCACGGTTCAGCTGACTCACCGCGATCACCGGGCACTCGACCTCCTTGGCCAGGAGCTTCAGGCCACGCGACAGGTCGGCCACCTCCTGCTGGCGGCTCTCGGTGCGCTTCGGCGAGGTCATCAGCTGGAGGTAGTCGACGACGATGAGCTTCAGGTCATGCCTCTGTTTGAGCCGGCGTGCCTTGGCCCGGATCTCCATCAGGTTCATGCTGGGCGTGTCGTCGACGAAGAGCGGCGCCTCGCTGATCTCGCCCATGCACCGGGCGAGCTTCGTCCAGTCGTCGTCGGAGAGCTGGCCGCTGCGCAGCACGTGCAGCGGCACCCGGGCCTCGGCCGAGAGCAGTCGCATGACGATCTCGACCTTGCTCATTTCCAGCGAGAAGATCGCCGACGCCTGGTTGGCCCGGATAGCGGCATTTCGAGCAAAGTCCATGCTTGCCGTCGATTTGCCCAAACCAGGCCGGCCGGCCACGATTACAAGCTGACCCGGGTGCAGGCCGTTGAGCAGTCGGTCGAGGTCGGTGAAGCCGGTGGGCACGCCGGTCATCACGCCACCCTGGGCACCGACCGCCTCGATCTCGTCGAGGGTGGGCTGGAGCATGTCGGCGAGGACGGCGAAGTCCTCACTGACCCGCCGCTCGGTGACGTCGTACACGGCCTGCTGGGCGAGGTCGACGACGTCGTCCACGTCGCGGCTGCCGCCGGCGGCGGTGCCGTAGCCGAGCTGGACGATGCGGGTGCCGGCCTCGACCAGCCGGCGGAGCACGGCCCGCTCGCTGACGATCCGGGCGTAGTAGGCGGCGTTGGCCGCCGTCGGCACGCTCGCGATGAGCGTGTGCAGGTAAGGTGCGCCGCCGATCCGGACCAGGTCACCGGAGTCGGCCAGGGCCGCCGCCACGGTGATCGAGTCGGCCGGCTCGCCCCGCCCGTAGATCTCCAGGATGGTGTCGAAGATCGTGGCGTGGATCGGGCGGTAGAAGTCGTTGCTCTTGAGGATCTCGACGACGTCGGCGATGGCGTCCTTGGACAGCAGCATGCCGCCCAGCACGCACTGCTCGGCGGCGATGTCCTGCGGGGGCGTCTTGTCGAACTGGCCGTCACGCTGGACCGGCGCGGACGGCTGCCCTTCGGAGCGCGGGTCCGCCCGCACGTCGTCGGTGACCGACACGGTCCCCCCTCCACGCCGTCGGATCCTCGTCCCAGCTCTACCGCCGGGGTACGACAACTTGTCGACCTGGGCTGCGATCGGGGGTCATCGTGCGGCAGGTCGGGTGGTCACCATACGGAACGCGTCGCCGGCCACTCAACCGCACCGGTGGACGAGCCTCGGGACAACCTGTGGACGCCGGTGGACGAGCATGTGCGCAGCGTGTGCACAGGTTGTGGACAACGGTTGGGGAATCCACCACCCGTACGCCCCTGAGCTGGGCGAATGTCGTCCCCACCCTGTGGACGACAAAATCTCGGTCAGACTTGGACCTCATTTGTCCCGTACTATCTGCACCACCGGCTATGTCTACACAGCGGGTTGCGCTTTCACGTGGAGAAAGGTCACGCTGCGGCCGTGAGTTACCGGGACTGGGAACGCGGAGAGGATGCCCCGCGCGGTCGACGGTCGGTCGCCCGTTGGGACGATCCATCCGTCCCGCCGGTCGACTCGTACGCGTCCGACGTCGGTGACTACCGCACACCGAGCCGCCGCCGGGCGATAGAGCGGGGCCAGGAGGAGCCGGTCGACGCCTACCTGCCGCGCTGGGCGCTGGAGTCCGGCGTCCGCCGGGCCGACGGTGCCGGGCGGCACGCGGCCCCCGACGACGACGGCTACGAGGCGTACCCGCCCCCCGCGCGGGACGACTGGTCCGCCGGGGAGACGACGAGCGGTTGGCAGCGGGTCGCCGAGACCAGCTGGCGGGAGACGCGGGCGATCGGGGCCGCGCCGGAGTCGGACCACACCCGGGAGTGGACGCTCGACCGGCCCCAGGATCAGGGGTACGTGGGAAGCCGCAGGGCGGACGACGAGCCGGTCTCCGACGTGGGCCCGCAGACCCGCCCGAGGCGGGCGGTGTCCCGCCGGCAACCGGTGGTCTGGTCGGGCCTGGAGGAGACGGAGTCGCCGGCCGACCCGGAGCCCGGCTGGTCGTCGGACCGGCCGGCGCGGCGCAGCGGTCGAGCGGCCCCGTCCACGCCCTCCGCCGATCCGTGGGACCGGTCGGCACCGCCCGCTCCCGCCGACCCCTGGGACCGGGAGGCGCGACGCGCGGCCGACCCGCCGTACCGCCCGGCGGTGGATCCGTGGGACGCGTCGGGAGTGCACGCGTGGCAGCCCGCCGACGAGGTCGACCGGTGGGGTCGGGCCGAGCGCCCGGACCGGTGGGACCGGACGGACGCCACCGGCCGGTGGCAGCAGCCGGACGCCACCGGCCAGTTGGACCGGTACGTGGAGCCGGCGTGGGACCGGACGGAGGCCCCCCGCTCGGCCGGCGGCGCCGACGGCTGGTCGTGGGCACCGCGCGACGACCGGGAGGACGGCTTCTGGTCCGGCACCCGGTTGGCCGGTGACGATCCGCGGTGGATGGATCCTCCGCCGTCGGCACCCCGCTCGCCGGTGGTGTCGTACACGGCCCCGCGCCCGCGTACGGCGCCCCGGGTGAACCGTCCGCCGGTGGCCGCGCCGGTCCCGGCGGGGTCGGTGCGGCGCCGGATCGAGACGGTGGGTCCGGGGCCGTGGTCCCGCCGGCTCGAGGACGACCTGCTCGATCCGGACGCGAGCGGCCCGCTGCGGCCACTGCTCTACACGGCGGCGTGTTATCTCCTGCCGGTGTTGGTGATCTTCGTGTGGGTGTTGACCCTGGACGCGTCGGCACCGGCAGGCTGCGTCACCGACATCAGTGGCGGCGGGTGCGACTCGCCGCGGTCACGGGCGCTGGGGTCGCTCGCGGAAGGGCTGCCACGGTTCGGGCTGGCCCTCGCCAGCAGCCTCGTGGTCGCGATGCTGCTGCGCCGGGTCGGGACGACGTGGCGCGCGGCAACCGTGGCGTTGGCGGCGGCCGTGGTGGGCGGCGGCGTGTCGACCGTGATGATCAGCGCGATCACCGGGCAGCCGATCGGTTGACGAACGGCCGCCCGTAGGCGGCCCTCCGGCTCCGGGGTGCGTCGATTCCGGGATCGGTGGCGGACGCTTCGCGCTTGGCGGCCGGGCCGACGGGCGTACGCGAACAGGGCCCGCACCGATGCCGGTGCGGGCCCTGTCGTCTTGCCTGGCGGGTGTCAGCCCTTGACGACGCTGAGGTCGAAAGTGGCGGTCACCTCGGGGTGCAGCTTGATCCGCACCGGGTAGGAGCCGGTCGACTTGATGTGACCGGGCAGCTCCAGCCGGCGGCGGTCCAGCGTCGGGCCACCGGCGGCCTTGACGGCATCGACGACCTCGGTCGGGGTGACCGAGCCGAAGAGCCGGCCGCCGTCGCCGGCGCGGGCCTTGAGGGTGACCTTCAGGCCCTCGAGCTGGCCCTTGACCTCGTTGGCGTGGCCGAGGTCGCGGATCTCACGGGCGGACCGCGCCCGCTTGATCAGCGTGACCTGCTTCTCCGCGCCCTTGGTCCAGCCGATCGCGAAGCCCTGCGGCAGCAGGTAGTTACGGCCGAAGCCGTCCTTGACCTCCACGATGTCGCCCGGGCTGCCGAGGCCGGACACCTCCTGAGTCAGGATGATCTTCATCTCGGTGCCCCCTCTCAGCGAGCCGTCGCCGTGTACGGCAGGAGCGCCATCTCGCGGGCGTTCTTGACCGCACGGGCGATCTGCCGCTGCTGCTGCGAGGTCACGCCGGTCACCCGCCGAGCGCGGATCTTGCCGCGGTCGGAGATGAACTTGCGCAGCAGCGCGGTGTCCTTGTAGTCGATGTACGTGATCCCGTCCTTGTCGAGCGGGTTCACCTTCTTCTTCGGCTTGCGAAGTGCCGCAGCCTTGGCCATTGCTCTTGCTCCTGGTTTGCGATCGCGGGCGCTCGGCGCCATCAGAACGGGGGCTCTTCGTCGAAGTTGCCGCCACCGGAACTGCCGCCGCGCGAGGGGGCGGGAGCCGCCGAGGCCCAGGGGTCGTCGAAGTTGCCTCCGCCGCCCTGGCCGCCACCGCCGCCGAAGCCGCCGCCACCGCCACCCGAGCGGGACATCTTCTGCACCTTCGCCGTGGCGTAGCGCAGCGACGGGCCGATCTCGTCGACCTCCAGCTCGATGACGGTGCGCTTCTCGCCCTCGCGGGTCTCGTAGGACCGCTGGCGCAGCCGGCCGGACACGATCACGCGGGTGCCGCGCTGCAGCGACTCCGCGACGTGCTCGGCGGCCTGCCGCCAGACGGTGCACGAGAGGAACAACGGCTCGCCGTCCTTCCACTCGCCGGACGCCTTGTCCATGAACCGGGGCGTCGAGGCGACCCGGAACTTGGCGACCGCCGCACCGGAGGGGGTGAATCGCAACTCGGGGTCATCGGTCAGGTTGCCGATGACCGTGATGGTGGTGTCTCCTGCCATGACCATCTCCTCGCGCACTCATCGTCTCGCCGTACAGGCTCCCAGAGCCGTCCGACAATGCCGACGAGGCAGATCCGGGGGTGCCGGGTCGGGATGCGACTAGCGCGTCTCCGGCCGGATGACCTTGGTGCGCAGCACCGACTCGTTGAGTCGCAGCTGACGGTCCAGCTCGGCCACGGCCTCAGGCGTCGCCTGCAGGTCGATGACGGCGTAGATGCCCTCGGTCTTCTTGTTGATCTCGTACGCGAGGCGCCGGCGGCCCCACACGTCGGTCTTCTCCACCGAGCCACCCGCGGTCCGGATCACGTTCAGGTACGTGTCGAGCGACGGGGCGACGGTGCGCTCCTCGAGACTGGAGTCGAGGATCACCATGACTTCGTAATGACGCAAGACGTGCTCACCTCCTGTGGGCTAAGCGGCCACGGTCCTTCCGTGGCAGGAGGTCGTGCGTCGTGCCCGGAACGGACCGGGGGAACCCGGCCGGACGCGGACAACCGGACCAGGATACCCGGTCCGGACGATCATGCCCGGGGTGGTGGTGCGCTCCCCGGACGTACGCCGACGGGGGGCCCGGCCGCGACGTCGCTGTCGAGGCGGGCCCCCCGTGACGGAGGCCGCGGGGCGTCCCGTCCGCATTCCTTGGGTGGGACCTGGGGAGGAACGACCACACCGATGAGGTTGGACCGGAGACGCCCCGCGGAGCTTCATCATGTTGTTACCCGAACTTATACCGAATCGCGTTACTTGTCGGAGAAACCGGAGAATCTCCGACAATATTCTTGAGTGGTTCAATCGGGCGGATCCGGGGCCCGCCCCGCCGCGCCGGGCCGCGCGGCGGGGTGCCCTGCTCGCAACGGGTCCGGCCACGCGGGGCGTTCCGCCCGGGCACGCGACGGACCGGCCGTCCCACTCCCCTCAACGAGCGCCACCACCTCCGGTGACGCGCGGCGCCCCACCACCGTCGCCCCGACTGTCGGCGACTCGACGTAGGCTCCCCTGCATGCGCATCGGAGCCCACGTCGATTCGACCGACCCGGTGGCGGAGGCGACCGCCAGAGCGGCCGAGGCGGTGCAGTTCTTCCTCTCCGACCCGCAGGGCTGGAAGGCGCCGAAACCTCGCGAGGACGCCGAGCGGCTGCGCGCCGCCGAGGTGGACCTCTACGTGCACGCGCCGTACGTCGTCAACGTGGCGACGCTGAACAACCGGATCCGCATTCCCAGCCGGAAACTCCTGCTCGCGCACGCCCGGGCCGCCGCCGAGATCGGCGCGCGCGGCCTCATCGTGCACGGCGGCCACGTCAACGCGGGCGACGACCTCGCCGTCGGCTTCGACAACTGGCGCAAGACCTTCGCGTACGCGGCGGACTCGGGCGGCTTCGGCGTGCCCGTGCTGATCGAGAACACCGCCGGCGGCGAGAACGCCTGCGCCCGCCGGCTGGACGCGCTCGCCCGGCTCTGGGACGCGGTCGGCGACCACGAGGTGGGTTTCTGTCTGGACACCTGCCACGCGCACGCCGGCGGTGAGGAGCTGCTCGGGCTGGTCGACCGGGTGAAGGCCATCACCGGCCGGATCGACCTCGTGCACGCCAACAACTCCAAGGGCGCCTTCAACTCAGGTCAGGACCGGCACGACAACCTGGGTGGCGGCACGATCGACCCGGAGCTGGTCGTGGCGGTGATCCGCGCGGCCGGCGCCCCGGTGGTCGTCGAGACGCCGGGCGGCGCGAAGGGCCAGGCGGCGGACATCGCCTTCCTGCGGGACCGGCTCGGGACGGGGGCTCCGGCCGCATGACCACCGGAAAGGCCGGCGGTTCGCCACCGCTCCGTCCGGTCCCGGCGACCACGGGCGGCGATGCGAGCCGGGACGGGGCGACGGCCGGGCCCACCGGCGGCAAGGCCGGTGCGGACACGACGGCTACCGACGCTCCGACCGGCAAGGACGCCGGTACCGCGACCGGCAAGGAGGCCGACGCGACCGGTAAGGGCACCGGTACCGCGACCGGCAAGGACACCGACGCGACGGGTAACGGCACCGGCACCGCGACCGGCAAGGACACCGACGCGACCGCGAAGGGCACCGACACCGGCAAGGACGCCGGCACCGCGACCGGTAAGGGCACCGACGACGAGGAGCGGGACCCGTTCTCGTCCTTCGGGCCGGCGCCGGAGCCGGTGCCCACCCGGATCGGGCGGGCGGCGCGTGCCGTCGGCCGACTGCTGGTGCACGAGTGGACGCTCGCGGTCCTCGGCTCGCTCGTCCTGGCCGTGGCGATGACCTGGCCCGCCCTCCGCTACCCCCGCTACACCCTGCCTCAGGACTACTGGGACCCGAGCCTCCAGGCCTGGCAGATGGCCTGGTCGGGTCACGCGCTGCTGAGCGATCCCGGCCGGCTGTGGCACTCGAACGCGTTCTTCCCCGAGCGGTGGAGCTTCGCCTTCTCCGACACCCTGCTCGGGTACGCGCCGGCCGGCATGCTGGGCAGCGGCCCCGAGGACGCCGTCCTCCGCTACAACATCATGTTCGTCCTGGCGCACGCGCTCGCCACGTTCGGGGCGTACGCGCTGGCCCGGCAGTTGGGGTCGGGCCGGATCGGTGCCGCGGTCGCCGGGATCACCTACACGTACGCGCCCTGGCTGCTGGCCCAGGCCGGGCACCTGCACGTCGTCTCCAACGGCGGCATCCCGTTGGCCCTGGCCATGCTGGCGCGGGGGCACGGCTGGTCGCTGCGCCACGGCTACCGCCCGGAGAAGCGGCACGACGGCTGGGTGTACGCCGGTTGGCTGGTCGCCGCCTGGCAGTTGAGTCTCGGCTTCGGCATCGGGCTGCCGTTCGCGTACGTCCTCGCCGGCATCGTGCTGGTCTCGGCGGTGACCTGGTTCCTGCGGCGGTGGGTGATCCGGCCGCGGAAGCGGCCGTTCGGGCGGCGGCTGTTCGCCGCCGACCTGGTCGGTGGGCTGATCTTCGCCGGTGTGGGGCTGCTGCTGGCGGTCCCGTACTTCCGGGTGGCCGAGCTGCATCCGCAGGCCGAGCGGACGGTCGGGGACATCGCCTTGTACTCCCCGCCCGCGACCGGGTTCCTCACCGCGCCGGCCGAGTCGCGGATCTGGGGCGGCCTGCACGAGGGGGCCCGGGCGACCCTGCCGTGGCATCCGGAAATGACGCTGCTCCCCGGGTACGTCCTCTACGCGCTCGCCCTGGGCGGGCTCTTCTTCTCGGTCTGGCGGCTCCGGCACCGGCTCCTGCTGCTGGCCGGGGTCGTGGTCAGCATGGTGCTGGCGATGGGCACCGAGTTCTTCGGCGGCCGGTTCACGTTCGTGCCGCTCTTCGAGCACCTGCCCGGGTGGAACGGCCTGCGCACCCCGGGCCGGCTGATGCTCTGGGCGACGCTGCTCCTCGGGCTGCTCGCGGCCGGCGCGGTCAGTGCGTTCTCCGCCCGCGTGCGGGAGATCTCCGCCGAGCGGATCCCGTCCTGGCCGAGCCCGTGGCTGCGCCTGGCGACGCTGCTTCCGCTGCTGCTGGTGACGGTCGAGGGCCTGAACCGCACCCCGCACCCCGTCGTCCCGGTGCAGCCGGCCGCGATGCGCTCGGTGGACGGTCCGCTGCTGGTGCTGCCCAGCGGGCAGAACAACGACCAACCGGTGATGCTGTGGTCGACCACCCACTTCCAGGACGTCGTCAACGGCGGGAGTGGCTTCACCCCGACCCTGCTCGACGACGTGCGCCGGGTGACGGTCGCGTTCCCCGACCAGACCAGCGTCGAG
Source organism: Actinomycetes bacterium (assembly GCA_023402505.1). Classification (GTDB taxonomy): domain Bacteria; phylum Actinomycetota; class Actinomycetes; order Mycobacteriales; family Micromonosporaceae; genus Micromonospora. Next base: position 4,215 of record JAEYGD010000483.1, on the reverse strand, counting down.
TACCTGCGTACCCTCGGCGTGCGCAACGTGCTGATCGTGCGGGACCAGGTGGCCGGCACGCCGTGGGAGATCACCGTCGACGCGCCCGTCGACGGTCTCGGCATCGCCCGCGAGGAGATCGGGGACGTCGTGGTCTTCCGCCTCTGAGCATGCGCGCGTCGCGCGGGCCACGCCGGACGCGCGGTCAGGCGGTGGCCGGCTCCGGGGTCGGGTCGGCGGTCGCGCGACGCCGTCGTATCCACGGCGCGTCCGGTGCCCCGTCGATGACGCCCGCGTCCGGGTCGTCGGCGTAGGTGGCCCGCACCGCGTCCTGTTCCGGCCGCAGGATCTCGCGTACGACGAGGACGCAGAGCACCACGACGGTGGTCAGGCGGAGCGTCGCGGCGAGCACGAACACACCCTCGGGGAAGACCGGCCGGCCGGTCGACGCGCCGAGCAGTTCGCCGTAGAAGGCCGCGAAGTAGGCGACCTCGGCGAGCTGCCAGGCCAGGAAGGCACCCCACTTGGGCCGGGCGAGCACCACGAGCGGCAGCAGCCAGAGCACGAACTGCTGCGACCAGACCTTGCTGAAGATCAGGAACGCGGCGACGACCAGGAAGGCGAGCTGGGCGAGGCGCGGCCGGCGTGGCGCGCGCAGCGCCAGCACCGCGATGCCGACGCAGGCCAGGCCGAACAGCGCGTACGACAGGTTGTTGAGCACCGGGATGTTGACGTTCAGCCACTCGAACGGCCCGAGCGAACCCGGGGCACCGAGGTTCACCCTCCCGTCCAGGTAGCGACCGATGTACCAGAGCGTGCCCCAGTCGATGGGACGTTCGGTGTTGAGTTCGAGGAAGCGTCCCCAGTTGGTGGGGTAGAGCAGCGCGGTGGGCAGGTTGACCACGAGGAGGGCGGCGGCTCCCGCGCCGATCGCGGTGAGGGCCGCCCGCAGCCGGCTGCCGCGGATCGCGAGCAGCAGGATCGGCCAGAAGAGGAACAGCGGCCAGAGTTTCGCCGCGCCGCCCAGACCGAGCAGCAGGCCGGCCAGGGCGGGTCGGCTGCGCGCCCAGGCCAGCAGTCCGAACGCCGCGAGGCCGATGGCGAGCAGGTCCCAGTTGACCGTGGCGGTGAGCATCAGCGCGGGCGCCAGTGCGAACATCGCCGCGTCCCAGGGACGGCGGCGGCGCAGGGCGAGGAGTACGGCCACCGTCGCGACCGCGAGCGCGCCGAGCACGAGGACGTTCAGGTTGTAGAACCACATGCCCTGGTTGAGGCTCGGGTCGTCGGCACCGAGGGCGTGCACCGGCAGGCCGAGGGCGCCCATGAAGTAGCCGGTGAGCACCGGGTACTCGACCGGGTGGTCCCGGTAGGGGACCTTGCCCTCGTTGAGCCCTTCGGCGTAGTAGAGGGCGAGCACGTCGGTGTAGCAGAAGCGGGTGTACTGGACGTTGTTCGTCCAGGCGCCGTCCTGGCAGGGCGACTTCTGCACCCAGTGCAGGGCCAGCGCCAGGCAGACCAGGGCCAGGACGATCCGTGCGGCCGTCCAGAACCGGCGCTCCCGCCCGACCGGCCGGTCCAGCGCGACGGCGTGGTCGCCCAACGGGCCACCGATGAGGCCGGACATCCCGCGGACGAAGCCGTCGGAGCGGGAGGGGTGATCCGGGGCACCGGCGTCGTCGATGCCTCGCGTCGACTGCGTGCTCATGAGGGTGCATCCTGCCGTACGTCGGGGCTCCGCGTCGCGCCCCGAGGCGACATGTCGTGCCCGAAGACGCCGCCGGCGAGCGGAGCGGCTGCTCTGCTCGCCGGCGGCGTCCGGCCGGTCAGTCCCGCCGTGGCGTCAGGGTCGGCTGTGTACCGTCCCGGTCGTCGCCGTTCGAGGGCGGGGGCGGCTCGACCGGGTTGCCCGGGCCGTTGTTGCCGCCGCCGTTGTTACCTCCGTTGTTGCCACCGTTGTTGCCGCCGTTGTTCCCGCCACCGAGCTGACAGAACAGATCCAGCGGCGGGCACTGGGGCTGCTCCGGGGGCGGCGGAGCCTCGCCGTTGCCGGAGTCCGGGTCACCGACGTTGGCCGCCGGCGGGAACTCCTTCTTCTCCTCGTCCTTGAGCGCCCGCTCCATGAACTTCTCCCAGATCTCACCTGGGAGGCCGGAGCCGGTGATCTTCTGGCCACCCTTCATCTTGAGGGCCTTGCGGTCCCCGAGGTTGCCGACCCAGACGGCGGTGGCGAGTTGCGGGGTGTAGCCGATCATCCACGCGTCACCGTTCTCCCGGGAACCCTCCTTCAGCTCCCAGGTGCCGGTCTTGGAGGCCGCCTGCCGACCGTTCTCCAGCGTGTGCCCCACCCGGCCCGGGTACTCCTTCAGGACGCTGGTGACGTCCGCGACGACCTCCCGCTTGATGACCTGCTTGGGCTTGATGCTGCCCTCGTCGGCGACCTTCACCATCTTGCCGGTCTGCTGGTTGCGCTTGAAGACCGAGTGGAGGAAGTGCGCTTTGACGTACTTGCCCTCGTTGGCGAAGGTCGCGACGCCGTTCGCGTGGTCCAGCACGGTGATCGGGTACTGGCCGTACGAGACGGGATGGAAGAACGTCTTCGGTGCGAGATCCTTGGGGTCGCTCTTGGTCAGATCGTGCGCCTCGCTCGGGTAGGTGTTCCACATCGTGGTGATGCCGGCCCGCTTCGCCACGTCGACGATCTTGTCCGCGCCGATGTCCTCGCTGACGTGGTAGAACGGCACGTTCAGCGACTTCAGGGTCGACTCCCGCAGCGTGCAGGAATTCGGTCCGCCGCTGCAGGACGGGTTGTCGGTGCCCGCGTTGCTGACCGTGTAGCCGACGCCCTCGGGCTTGAACGCCTTGCCCTTCCACCGCGACTCGAGCGCCTTGTCGTTCTCCAGCGCCGCCGCCAGGGTGTAGATCTTGAAGCTCGAACCCGGCGGGTGGCCACCGATGAGGTTGCCCTTGCTGTCGGTGTTCTTGCCGGCGTAGTCGGTGCCGGTGCCGTTGTCACCGCCGTAGTAGCCCTTGACCCGGCCGGTGGAGGGTTCGATCGAGACCACCGCGGCCATCAGGTTCGGCGGCTGGCCGCTGAGTTCCGAGCCCTTGCTCTTGCGCTGCGCGGTCTGCACCGCCGCTGCCTGGACATTCTTGTCGATCGTCGTCACGATCCGGTACCCGCCGGACATCAGGGCGTCGGAGCAGGTCGGCTTGTCGGGGGTGACCTCCGCCTCGCTGGCGACGCAGACACCCTTCTCCCGCATCTCCGTCTTGATGTAGTTGATCACGTTGCCGTACGGCGTGTTGATGCCGAAGTCGAGCCCCGCGCCGGCCTTCTTCGGGTCCTTGATGTTCTTGGGGTACTCCGTCGGCGCCTCCGGCCGGCCGGCGGCGTTCAGCCAGCCCTCCTGGATCATGCCCTGGATGACGTAGTCCCACCGGGCCTTCGCCTCTTCGGGGTTGTTCGCCGGGTCGTACCCCTTGTGGGTCGCGCTCGCCACCGGCTGCTTGATGACGGCCGCGAGCACGGCGCCCTCGGCAACGTTCAGCTTGCTGACCGACTTGCCGAAGTAGGTCTGCGCCGCCGCCTCGATGCCGTACGCGCCCCGCCCGAAGTAGATGATGTTCAGGTAGTGCTGCATGATCTCGGGCTTGCTCTTCTGGTCGTTCAGCTTGGAGGCGAGGATCGCCTCCTTCACCTTCCGGGCGTACGTGTCGTCCTTCAGGTTGTCGTACGCGTTGCGGGCGTACTGCTGGGTGATCGTGGAGGCACCCTGCTTGTCGCCGCCGGTGAAGTTGTTCCACGCGGCGCGCGCGATGCCCTTGTAGTCGACGCCGGAGTGCTTGTAGAAGTTCCGGTCCTCGGCGGCGGCGACCGCGTCCTGCACGTGCTGCGGGATCTGGTCGATGGTGACCAGGGTCCGGTCCTGGGTGCCGAGCTTGGCGATGAGCGTCTTGTTGTCGGCGGCGTACAGCGTGGTGGCCTGCGGCGGGGTGGTGTCCTCGGGCAGGACGACGTTCGTCGAGTAGTAGGTGAAGCCGACGACACCCAGACCGGCGAGCATGATGAACACCGCGAACGCGGCGATCAGCATGTTGACCCGTTTGCGCTTCTTCGCCCGGGCCAGGGCGTCCGGATCGCGACCGCCGCGACCGAACCCGCCCGGCCCACCGGGGCCACCCGGGCCGCTGGGACCACCGGACACCGGCGAGACACTCGCCCGCGCCACCGAGGCG
>JAEYGD010000351.1 GCA_023402505.1 Actinomycetes bacterium | reverse complement strand
TCCCCTACGCCGCGCGGGCTCGTGGCCGCGCGGCCCGGCCGGCTGCCGGCCCACCACCACTCGGTCAACGGTCTGTCGTTCTGCGGCGGCCCTCCGGGCTTCCCGCTCTCCGCGCCAGCCGCCGGGCGTGTTGCGTGGCCGGAGCGGAGCGACAGCGGAGTGCAGGCCGCGCGCCCTGGCGGCGGCGCGTGCGGCCCGTCGAGGGCCGCCTTGAAGACGTACAGAAACTTTGAACAACCACGCCGGCAGGCGGCCTGTCGTGTCCCGGCTGATGCGTTACACCTGCGTCCCACCTGATGCTTGACAAGATCGGCGAACCCTTGGCCCATCTACGGCGGTGGACCACGTCCGGTAGATGTTTACGCGCCAGCTTGGGTCAAAATTGCGATCGCCCGAGTAGCGGCTGCCCGAACACGCGGCACTGGGTCGTCCCGTAGGTCGAGCACCGCCGGGAGTGTGTCGCCGAGGTGGTGCCGAGCAACGGCCTTTGCGGCCAACTCTCGGACCCGCCACGCTGGATCGCGCAGGGCGATGATGACGGCATCCAAGGCATCGTCGTCCCAAGCCCACAGCAGGCCACGGGTCCCCCAGACTCGCAGCCAGTACTGTTGGCCGGCTCGCGGGTTGCCGTCGAGGACACGGCGGGCGTGTGGACCGCCGAGAGCCAGGATGAGTGTGCTGTCGACGTCCTCGCCCTTGATCAGGCTGCAGCATCCGGCGACGACCGACTGCCTGCCTCGGCGCACGCACTCGGCCTCGACGCTCTGACGCGGGGTCACTCCCCAGTGCGAGCGAGCCGTCATGGTCGGAGTATCCACGCCGCCTGCGACATCCGCCGAAGGTAGACCCTAGATCGACTGTCAAGCCTGTCCTGGGGCGGGTCTGTCAAGCATGTGGTGGGACTAGACACGCCGGCAGGCGGCCGGATCGTACGTACGTTCGACTAGGTTGTTGCCGGTGGAGGTACGGGGGCGCTGGTGGAACGGGTCGTGGGGTCGCATGGCCCGGCGGGATATCTGGCTGCTCGTCGATGATCGGCTGTGGCGAGTGCGGGGCCGCCTCGGCGGTGACGGAGGCCAGGAGGTCTCATACGACTTCCCGGACGAACCCTCTGCCCGCTCGATGGTCGACCGGATGATGAAGACCTCGGCCGGCACCTGGCGGGATCTCACGGAGGCGATCCGGCAGGAGTCCAACCGCCGGCGGACTCACTAGCTGGACCGGCCGCGCTCGGCAGTGCTCAACGGCAGGCGTCTGCCCGGAGGTGCACACCACACCAGGGCGGCAGCTCCGCTGACCACACTCGCCAGCCGCTGGCGTCTCGCCGAGTCTCGAACCGCCACGGGTGAGCGGTGCCGCTGAGGTTGACCTGGTCGGTCCACCAGACCGCGTGGACGTGGGCGGTCACCGTCGCGCGGTCGTCGGCCTGGTCCTCGACGTCGATAGGTCCGACCACCTCAAGCTTCGACGGAACATTGCCGCGTTCCATCTCGCCGCGGTACTCACGCCACTGCCTCAGCAGCTCGTCATGACGCCTACCCGCCAGCACCCGCGACAGACCGATCCGCTCTCCGCTACTCATCCGGAGCACATACAGGTTCACGGCGGCGTCGGGTGTTGCTTCACCTCGCTCTGCTTCCGCCTGCCGCAGGACTGCCCACGACACGGGCACTGCTACGACCCCGGCACAAAGCACAGCCACGAGCGAGAGAGCCACCCACGGCCAATGGCGCGGCGACCTCACCAACGGCTTGCCTGCCGCCGCCCGGCGACCCGGCAGAGCTGGTGCCTCCCCTGGTCCCATAGAAGGCAACATATGCCTTCCGTGGGTTTCCCAGCTAGTGCCGGTCGTCAGCCTCGGTTGCCGTACGGCCGTTGGTGCGAGAATGAGGCCGTGGAAGCTGGCCCTGACACGACTGCGGAGTGGTGGACAACCTCCGACGTAGCTGCGTACCTCGGCGTGAAGGTCGCAACGGTGACGAACTACCGGAAGCGGGGTCAGATGCCAGAGCCGGATGCCACGGTGGGCCGCACGCATATGTGGCGCCCGAGCCGCGTCATGAGCTGGCATGAGAACCGCCCACGTCCAGGCGTCGGGGGTCGTCCAAGCCGAGCAATCGGGGACGGAGACGAAGAGGTTAGCCCGCGCTGAGGGCTCGCACCTCGTCAAGGTACGCGGCGGCCTCTGGTTCCTTCGGGTATCGCTCGCCCAGCAGCGTCGCCAGCTCCTTCGAGACCAGCAGCAGTGAGGGCAGTGACTTGCGATCGCCCTCCAGCGCCTGCCGCCCGTAGGAGACTGCCCTCTCTAGGTCGCCTGCCCTAGCCGCCACCACGCCCAGCGTTATCCGGGCTTCCGCTTGTCGCATTGGCTTTCGGTCAGTCCCGTCCGGGTCCGTCGAGGAACGAATCACCTCGCGGGCGTACATCTCTGCGAGGCGGTCTTCCCCTGCTATGCGGTAGCAGTCCATGGCGTAGAAGTCGAACTTCGCCGGGTCCACCACGAAGTGGTGGTCGGTGTCCTCCGGATACGGCAGGGATTCAAGCAAGGTGCGACCCTTGTCCAGCGCCGTCTCTACCTGTCGCCTGTCGCCGAGCCGTGCCCATGCCTTGGCGCGTTGCGCGGCCAGCTGCACGGCCGCTCCGTCATGGGCGGCCACTGCCTCGCCCGCCTCAGCGGCCGCGATGACCCCTCGGTAGTCGCCTTGCGTCAGCGCGTACCAGGCTCGCATCTCGTAAGCCCAGCCTGAGATGGCGGCGTTGCCGGCTTCCTCGCCGAGTGTCAACGCCGCCTTGCGCGTGCCTTCGGCAATGTGACGGAGGCCCATGTCGTACTCGACGCAGCCAACGAGCAACGCGACCCAGCCTGCGAGGGTCAACACCTCCTGGTGCTGAGCGAGGGTTAGCCGGCGGTCCCTCAGTGCGGTAATCCGGCGTAGCCACGCACGGCCCTCCACCCGTAGCTGCTCCGGTGCCATATAGGGGTACTCGCAGCACAGCCGATCGGCGGTTATCCGCAGCGCTTCAAGAGTGGCGTTCGATACGTCGGAGCTACGGAGGCGGGCAAGAATTTCCACCGTCTCCATGCCGGTTCCCGCGATCAGTTCCGCGTCAGCCTCGTGAGGTGTCGCCGGCGGGAAGAACGCGGCCGTTACGGTGCCGAACGTCTTAGCGATGAGGGTCTTGTAGAAGGCGTCAGGCTCAGAGCTCCCCGCCTCCCACCGCTTCCAGTTCCGAAGCATGGTGCTGTCGGCCGGAAGCTGCTCGGCGGCGTGTGCTCGCATGGCGCGCACAGCTTCCCCCTGCGACCACCCCCGTGCAGTGCGCTCAGCCCTCAGCCTGGTCGCCCAGATGGGCCGGTCGAGGTCAGCAGCTACGTCAGCCATGCGGCCAGTATCGCCCCGATCCAGGGGACATGGCGAGGGGACTTAGACCTGTCACCGCAGTGACACCTGTCGTTCTGTTGCAGTGAAGACGATCGTTGTGGGTGTCAGCAAAACGCCGGAAGAACTCCGGTTGGAGTCTGGCGTAGTACCAACTCAGTTGGTATTTTCAAGGCGAGGCAGTCATCCATCAGGGGATGCGCCTAGACACAGGAGGTACTCGTGAAGCTGTACGTGGACACTCAGAGCAAGCAGGTCCAGGTGACGAAGGACCCGGAGCCGAAGAACGACCAGAACGGCAACCAGCGGTCGGAGAAGAACACTGGCCGGCCCATGTGGTCCACCCAGGTCTTCGTTCTCGACGAGACCGGCGGCGAGATCATCACCATCACCACGGCGGGTGAGAAGCCGGGCGTGACGGTGGGACAGCTCGTCGCTGTCGAGCAGTTGGAGGCCATTCCGTGGGCGACCAACGGGCGCAACGGCGTCGCGTTCCGCGCCATCTCGCTGAAGCCGAAGGCTGGTAACTCGGCGGCGAAGTAGGTCCTCGGTCACCGTGCTGTGTCTGCCACTGGTGTCCGTGGCAACCGAAGCGGCTGAGGTCCGCTGATCCATCCAACTGAACAAGGCAGTCCGAGGGCGGCTCTGGCGTCCAACGCTCTCGGCCTGGTGACCACGACCGGTGGTCACACCCCGAAATGAGCTGGCGCGGGGTCGGTACTGGCGTCCAAACCTGCCGACCCCGTGCCCTCCACTCATCCAACCCAACTCGCGATTGGGAGGACTCGTCGTGTCCAAGTCTAGCCCCCGCCGCCCCTTCGGGCGGAACACCGGGACGGTGACGGTCATCGAGGCCAAGGTCCACCGTTCCTCGGCCCGTAACGCCCGGTTGGCGTTCATCCTCACGGCGGTCATCGTCGGCCTTCTGTCGGCCGTGGTGGCCGCTTCCTACATGCACCCCATCCTTGCCGTCTTCGTCGGCGCGCTGGTCGGTGCTCCCCTCGGAGGGCTCGCCTGGGTGCTCGTGCGCATCTGGCCGGTGCTGCGGCTGCTGTGGTGGTGGACCCCGGAAATCGGGCTCACCACCGTCCTCGGCTTCGGCTGGGTGCAGCTGGTCAACCACACCAGCACCCCGGTAACCCTCGTGGTGGTCGCCCTGGTCGTCGGCGTCCCGGCTGCCCTGCCGGTCACCCGCCGCGCCGTGGTCGCCTGGACCTGGTGCCTCGTGGTGCGCCACCGGCTGCGCGTCTGCTTCGCGCAGTTCATCATCGCCAACCAGTCCGGCTCGCTGCCGCTGATCCTGTGGGCCCGTCCCACGCCGGTCGGTGAGCGGGTCTGGGTCTACCTGCGCCCCGGCCTGTCCCTCGCGGACCTGGAAGGCCGCCTCGACCGCATCGCGGTCGCCTGCCACGCCTCCACCGCCCTCGTCGAACGCGCATCCGACGGCAACGCCGCCTACCTGCGCTTCGACATCAAGCGTCGGGAGGTGCTGACCGCCAACGTCAGCTCGCCTCTCGTCGAGGTCATCAACCCCGACACCCCGAGCGTCGACCGGCCTGCGCCGGTGATCCCGACCGCTCTGGACCTGCCCGACGTCGACGCACCCGTCATCACCCTGCCGGTGCAGAAGAAGCCGCCGGCCACCACGAACACGGCCAACGGCAGCAAGCCCGCGGCTTCCTCGTCGACCGACGCCGACGACGTCTCCGACTGGATCTGACCCCAACCCAACCGGTCGCGGAGAGCCCTGCGGGCTCGTTCGTGTGGCTCTCCGCGCCCACCAACGCCCAAGGAGGGCACACCATGACCACCGCTACCGCCCCGGACACCGGCATACCGGTGGGGCCTGGCCTGTCGATGTTCGACCCCATCTTCGTCGGCATCGACGAGTTCGGTCACCCCGTCTACATCACCCTCGCCTACCGCAACCTCCTCGCCGGCGGCGAACCCGGCGGCGGCAAATCCGGCCTCCTCAACTGCATCGCCGCCCACGCCGCCCTCTCCGTCGACAGCCGCCTGGTCCTGCTGGACGGCAAGCTCGTCGAACTCGGGCAGTGGGAGGACTGCGCCGACGCGTTCATCGGCCCCGACATCACCGCCGCCCTCGACGTCCTCAAGCGGCTGCAACTGGTGATGAACAACCGCTACGCCTGGCTACGCGCCCACGGGCGCCGCAAACTCACCGCCGCCGACGGCCTGTCCGTCATCACCGTCCTGGTCGACGAGATCGCCTTCTACTCCGCCACCGTCGGCAGCAAGCAGGAACAGGAAGAGTTCGTCGCCCTCCTGCGCGACCTCGTCGCACGCGGCCGGGCCGCCGGCATTCCCGTCGTCGCCGCGACGCAGCGGCCGTCGTTCGACATCATCCCTACGAGCCTGCGGGACCTGTTCGGCTACCGGGCCGCGTTCCGCTGCACCACCCCCAACTCGTCGAACATCGTGCTCGGCCACGGGTGGGCCGAACAGGGCTACACCGCCACCGACATCCAGCCCACCAACCAGGGCGCGGCCTACCTCATCGCCGAAGGCGGCACACCCCAACGCATCAAGGTCGCCTACCTCACCGACGCCCAAATCGCCGGGATCGCCGACTACGCCGCCTGGATCCGCCGACCCCGTCGGTTACCGACCCTGGTGCCGGACCTGACCCGCGTCGACTTCGAGGTGGCGGCATGACCACCCGGGAACGCACCTACGCCCGCGCCAACAACCAACGGGCCGCCCAGTACGTCGAGCTGTGGATCGTCGCCCAACCGCACGAGATCGCGGCCATGGTCCAGATCGCCTCGGCCAGCGGCCGACTCGTCTACGTCTCCGCACCGACCCCGATGGGCGGCGACGACACCCGCCACCGCCGCTACCTGCGGCTACGCACCCGATAGCCGGTCGACAGGACCAGTCAACGCCTGCCAGCAACCGCTGGTCCTGCCGACCTCCACCAACAGCCCTCGAAAGGACGTGGCTGCCATGAAGGCTACCCACAACCCACCCACCACCGCGCTGGTCACTCCTGCTGACCTGCTGCGGATGGCTGCCCTCTACCTGCGCCGGCACGGCTGGCACCAGGGCAGCTACTACGACACCCTCACCACCGCCGACAACCCCACGCCGCCGGCCTGCGCCGTCGGCGCGATCGGCATCGCCTGCGCCGGCCACCGGGTCAACCACTTCTCCGACCTCCACACCGACGACCGACACACCTACCTCGACGCCATCGCCGCCCTGACCGACTACCTCGACCTGCACTACCCGATCTGCCTGGTCGACGACGACGGCTACTGGCTCGACGAGCACACCTCGCCCTACTCCTGGAACGACGACCCGCTCTGCACCGCAGAGGACGTCATCGCCGCCCTGGAAGGCGCGGCGAAGGAGTGGGACCGCCTCCACATGCAGGGAGGCGAGAACCGATGAGCAGCGTCAAGCACCCCTTGACGGCCTTCGTGCCCCGACAGCAGCGCCGCGATGTCGTGGAGAACGACGAGTTCGCCGCCTTCGCCCGGCGCATCATCCGCGCCCATGGCCGCCGCGTCGCCACCGGCGACGTCGAAGCCCTCCGCGACCTGGTCGCCCTGTCGGCCAACCTCGACGACGCCATTGGTGAGGCCGTCATTGGCCTGCGGGCCTTCGGCTACTCCTGGGCCGAAATCGGCCAGCGCCTCGGCATCACCCGCCAGGCTGCCCAGCAGCGCTGGGGGGACCGGTCATGATCGCCACCTTCTACGACCCGGCCGGCACCCGCTACGGCATGCCCACCTACCCCTACCGGATGGCCCCCGACGGGCTGGCCACCCGCCGGCAACTGCGCGCGGCTGGCCTGCGACCCGGCGGACACGAACCCGTCGCGCAACTGCTGTGGAGGCGCGGCAAGCGCGTCGCCTACCTCTACCGGATCGCCCTCGCCGCACCTAAGCGCGTTGCCACCCCCGCCCAGCGGGAGGCCATCGCCAAGGCGCTTCGCGCCCGCCGCACCTGCCAGGTGTGCGGCCTGGTGCAGCCCTACTACATCCCCCGCCGCTACGGCTGCTGCCTCGACTGCCACGGAGGTGCCCGATGACCACCGCCCTCACGAACCTCGCCGCCCAGGAGCGGATGACCCCGGACGGCTACGTCGTGACCGCCATCGCGCAGGACTTCGCCGCTCGGGGCGAGCTGTCCTTCGAACGGTTCCTGTCCGGCTACTACGCCGAGAGCCTGCGGATCATCCACGAAGCCCACCTCACCGACTGCACCGCCGCCGAGGGCGAGCACTGCGCCACCTGCAACGGCATCCGCGTCGGCCTTGCCGGCCTCATCGCCGAAGAACGCATCGTCACCGCCGGGAAGGTGACCGGCCATGGCCACTGACCGCCCCACCACGGGCACCCGCGTCGAGGGCCTGGTCCTGGTCCTCATCCTGCTCACCGTCGCCGGGTTCGCCGGAGCCGCCTCGTTCACCCCCGTCAAGGACTGGACCCTTGCCAACTCGCCCGCTGGCACGGGTGAGTGGTTCGGTTGGGCCAACGCGGTCATCTCCGAACTCGTCCCCATCGCCTGCCTACTGACCATCCGTCGACGCCGCCGGGCCGGCGCTCCGATCGGCTACCCACTGTTCCTGCTTCTCGCCGCCGCCGGTCTGTCCCTGGCCGCGCAACTCGCGGTCGCCAAGCCGGGCATCTCCGGCTGGCTCCTGTCCGCCGTCCCCGCCCTGGCGTTCATGGCTCTGGTGAAACTCGTCCTTGCCCCGACCCCTGCCGGGTCGGAGGACATCACGCCGGCCGCCGAGCCGGTGGAGCCGATCCGGGTCCAGGTGGCCGAGCAGGTGACCACCGAGCCGCCGGCTGCCATCGCCCCGGCCCTAGCCGTCGAGCCGGATCCCGTCACCACTCCGGCCCTGGAGCCGGTCGACGTTCCCGCTCACCTGCTGCCTCCGGCCCGCTTCGCGGCCGTGCAGCACGAACAAGCCACCGGCGCACCCATCACCGCCGCCGAGCTGGCCGACCGGCTCGACGTCACCCCCGCCCTCGCCGGGCAACTCCTGACCACCATCGCCGGTGGTGCCCGATGACCATCGTCATCGTCGACATCGAGCAGGTCTTGCACACCTGCCCGGCAGAGCCGGAGCCGCACCCGTTCGACATCCGCCGCACCGTCGTCGACGTCATCCCCGGCGGTCCCTGCCGCACACCGGTCACCATCCGCTGCGGCCAGGTGACCACTACCATTCCGTGCCGTCGGCACGAGCCGGCCAAGCGCCAGTGCGGCGCATGCCGGGTCATCGTCACCGAACGCACCATCACCACCCGCCACCTCACCGAGGTGCGCGGCTGATGGCCTCGACGCTGGACCTCACACCCCGGACCACGGCCCGGGGTGTGAGCTCGAACGCCGAAACCATCGTCTACGACTACACCGCCGCCGGGTCCGCCTTCGAACGCGCCACCCGCCCCGACTACTTCGGCTGGCTGGAACACGTCCGCGCCGCCGCCGGATGCACCCGCCCGATCCGGCTGGCCGGTCAGATCCTCACCGTCGAGCAGGGCACCGGGCGGGTACTGGAGCAGCGGCACACCGATGCCATGCCCGACGCCGCGATCTACACCGCCTGCGGCAACCGCCGCGCCACGGTCTGCCCGTCCTGCGCCCAGACCTACCAACGCGACGCGTTCCAACTCCTGCGCGCCGGCCTCGTCGGCGGCAAAGGTGTTCCCGATTCGGTCGCTTCGCATCCGGCCGTGTTCCCGACGTTCACGGCCCCGTCGTTCGGCCCGGTTCACGCCCGGGTGGTCAAGCGGCACACCTGCGCCAACCGCCGCCGCTGCGACTGCCGGGCCGAGCCGTGCCACGCCCGCCGCGACGTCGGCCTCTGCGCGCACGGACGCCCGGCCGTCTGCTGGGCCCGCCACGAAACCGGCGACGCCGTGCTCGGGCAGCCACTCTGCCTGGACTGCTACGACCACGACCACCAGGTCGTCTGGAACATCTTCTCCGGCGAACTGTGGCACCGCACCAAGCAAGCCGCGGAACGATGGCTCGCCACACTCGCCCGCCGACGCGGCATCCCCAAGGTGGAAGTCGTCACCGCCTCCGGCAAGACCCGCAAGGTCCCACCGGTGCGGCTCTCACCGGGCAAGGTCGCCGAACTGCAAGCCCGGGGAGCGGTCCACTTCCACGCCATCGCCCGCCTCGACGGCGTCGACGGCCCGGACCCCGACGCCATCGTTCCCCCGCCTGCCGGGTTCGGCGTCACCGAGCTCGTCGACGCGTTCCGCCACGCCGCCCGACAGGTCACCTTCCACACGCCGCCGCATCCCGACCGGCCCGAGGGATGGCTCATCGCCTGGGGCGAGCAGCTCGACATCCGCCCCATCACCACCGGCGTCGACGGAGACGTCACCGACGGGATGGTGGCTGGTTACCTTGCCAAGTACGCCACCAAGAGCACCGAGGCCACCGGGCACACCTCCACCCGCCTGACCGCCGACACGATCGGGGACTACGCCGATCCCGACGGCGACCACACCGCCCGCCTCATCGACGCCTGCTGGCGCATCGGCCGACCCACCGGCACCCCGGTCCCCCTGTCCGAGCGGCCCCGCGACCCCCGGCCCACGCCGGGCTTCGTCGACCGCTGGGAATGCCCCGACTGCGGCACCCACACCCGATACCCCGCCTGCCCGTCCTGCGTCGCCGCGCGTCAAGCCGCCCTTGACGCCCAACCTGCCAGCAGACCACAGGCCACCAATCCGTACGCCCGGCTGCGCCGGTGGGCTCACATGCTCGGCTACGGCGGCCACTTCCTCACCAAGGCCCGCCGCTACTCGGTGACCTTCCGGCTCCTGCGCGACACCCGCATCGCCTACCGCCGCCACGAACACCACCAGGTCGACGAGCACACCGGAACCCTCCGGGCCGTTGACCACCTCGACGAGGACGACACGACGCTCATCGTCGGCACCCTCACTTTCGCCGGCGTCGGCTGGCACACCACCGGCGACGCCCTGCTCGCCAACACCGCCGCCGCCCTCGCCCGCGAACGACGAACCACCGGCCGCGAAGAACTCGCCCACGAACTCCCCACCACCCCAGCCGCCACCGCGCCGGCTGCCGCCTGACCCCACAGACCTGAGGAGGTCACCCGTCATGAGCACCACCGCCCGCCCCAGCCCCGTCGTCCGACTCGTACCCCGAACCGGCGCGGCCCTCGTCGAGCCGGTCACCTACACCGTTCGCGAGGTCGCCAAGCTGCTCGGCATCTCGCTCGGCAGCACCTACGCCCTCGTCCGCGACGGCACCATCCCCGCCACCCGCCTCGGCGGTCGCTGGGTCATCCCTCGGACCCGCTTTCACGCCTGGCTCGACACGGCCACCGAGCCCGCCGCCACCGGCACTGATGGAGGGCCGCGCTGATGGGCTTCGTCCGCAAGACTCCGGCGGGAACCTTCCGTGCCTGCTGGCGTGATCCTGCTGGTGGGCAGAAGTCCAAGAGCTTCCGCACGAAGCGGGAGGCCAATGCCTTCCTGGCGGAGGTGGAAGGCAGCCTGAACCGGGGCACCTACGTCAACCCGCATGCCGGTCGTACCCGGTTCGGGGACTTCACTCAGCAGTGGCTCGCCACCCGGACGGTCGAGGCCCGGACCACCGAACGAACGGTCTCCATGCTCCGGGCACACGTCCTGCCGAAGTGGGGCGACTGGCCGCTCGGGAAGGTCGACTACATGTCGGTGCAGGAGTGGGTGACCGGCCTGGGTCGGGAACTCGCCCCCACCACCGTGGCCAAGTGCTACCAACTGCTGTCGATGATCCTCAAGACGGCGGTACAGGCGCGGCTGATCGGCAGCAACCCCGCCGAAGGAGTGAAGCTGCCCCGTGACCGGTCGCGTGACGTCAAGCCGGTCACGATCAGCCGGGAGGACTTCTTCGGGCGGCTGCTGCCCGCCGTGCCACCTCGGCACCGGGGCATCGTCTCGGCCGCCGCCGGGGCGGGACTGCGCTGGGGTGAGTGCGCTGGGCTGACGTGGTCCTCGGTTGACCTCGACCGGGCATCGCTGCGGGTGGTCCAGGTGGCGGAGGAGACGCACGGCGGGATCGTGCTGCGCCCGTACCCGAAGAGTCGGGCCGGGGTCCGAACCGTGCCGCTACCCGGATTCCTCCTGGCCGTGCTGCGCGAGTTGCACGCCGACGACGATCCGGACCCGCGCACGCTGGTCTTCCGCGACAGGGTAGGGCGCCCACTGCGGCGGTCGAACTTCCGGCGTCGGGTCTGGCTGCCCTCGCTGGTGCGCGCCGGGCTGCTCGGCCAGGTCCTCAACAGCGGCCCACACCGCTACCGGGCCACCTGGCCGGACCGGGAGGGCATCGAGTGGTCGGCGGAGTTCACCACCGAGCGGGAGGCCGTCGCCTGCGTCGCGGCCAAGGCCGCCGGCGGGATGCGGTTCCACGACCTGCGGCACGCCTACGCCACCTGGTTGGTCACGGACGGCGTCCCGATCAATCTGGTGCAGCGGGTCATGGGCCACGAGCAGGCGTCCACGACGCTCAATCGTTATACGCACACCCCTGACGACTACGCCGCCCGCGTCCTGGAGGCGTTCGACCGCTCTGCTGCCTCTCTGCTGCCTCCGGCCGCAGAAACGGCCTCGGCAGACGGTCTCGACGGGGACGGAGATGACCTGTGAGCTGCGGCGGAGGATTCACCCGGAATAGGGACGACCCCCGTCGGGGGGAGACGGGGGTCGTCGGGAGGTTCGGCTCCGGGGGGGTCGAGCCGAACCCACTCAGCGGTCACGGGGGGTGCAACCGCCGAGGGTCTGCTGGTTGTCCGAGACATGAACGCTCGTCGTGCCGACAGTCTGCCTGAGTGAACCTGGCTACGTCGAGTGGTGTAGCCTCCACTCCCTGCGAATTCCTGTTCGCAGAGTGTGATCGCGGTCACGCAGAGCGGACATGACGCCGGCCGGCCCGCAGGTCCGAGGGGTCGGCGGACCCCGGGCACCCGCAGACCATAGACCATCAGACTAGACTTTCGCGCCGTGGGCCGAAGTGCCGCTTTTTTCGATCTGGACAAGACCGTCATCGCCAAGTCGAGTGCCCTGGCGTTCGGTCGGCCGTTCTACCGGGACGGTCTGATCACCCGGCGTGACGTGGTCAAGTCGGCGTACGCGCAGCTGATGTTCCGGCTGGGCGGCTCGGACGAGCAGACCATGGCCCGGACCCGGGACTACCTGGCCACGCTGTGCAAGGGCTGGCACGTGGAACAGGTCCGCCAGATCGTCGCGGAGACGCTCCACGAACTGATCAACCCCTACGTGTACGCGGAGGCCGCCGCCCTGATCGAGGAGCACCAGGCGGCCGGCCGTGACGTGGTGCTCGTCTCGGCGTCGGGCGAGGAGATGGTCCGGCCGATCGGCGCGTTGATCGGTGTGACCGATGTGATCGCCACCCGGATGGGCGTGGTCGACGGCCGTTACAGCGGCGAGATCGAGTTCTACGCGGCGGGCCCGGCCAAGGTCGACGCGGTGGGCGAGTTGGCCCTCGAGCGGGGGTACGACCTCGCCGACTCGTACGCCTACTCGGATTCGTACACCGATCGCCCCCTGCTGGAGTGCGTGGGCCACCCGACCGCCGTCAATCCGGACCGCCAGCTGCGCAAACTGGCGCTGGAGAACTCCTGGCCGGTGCTCGAGTTCCGGCATCCGGTCCCGCTGGGCCGGCGGCTGCGGGACCGCCCGGCGGTGCCCGTCGCGGCCGCCGCCCTCGGCGTGGGGGTGGGCGTGGCGATCGGTATCGCCTGGTACGGCCGCCACCGCCGCACCCGCACCGCCCCGGCCGCCTGACCGTCCACCGCACAGCACGGCGCAGAACAGCGCCACACCGCGCCACACCGCATCGAAACCCTCCGCGCACGACCCGTCCGGCTGCCTGCGCGCCCAGTCTTGAGCAACTGCTCAATTCAGCCTACGCTCCGTTTGAGCGATCGCTCAAGACGGGGGAGGAACGATGTCCGAGGCACCCGAACCGGCACCGAGACGCACCTGGGCCAACTGGACCCTCGCCGGCCTGATCACGGCCTTCGGGGTGGCGGTCTTCACGGTCGCCGTGGCGGAGGGGCGCGCCGACAGCGCCCTGCTCTTCGTGGCGCTGCCGGTGCTGCTGGCCGCCGCGCTCGCGCTGACACCGGGGCGGACCACCCACGGCAGGGTCTTCGTGGCCACCACCATCGCCCTGCTCCTCGCGGCGGTCGCGCTACACGAGGGCGCGATCTGCGTCGTCCTGGCCGCCCCGCTGGTGTACGCGGTGGCACACGGCACCACCGCCCTGATCCGCTTCGTCCGCCGCGACCCGACCCGGACCTACGCGCTGGTCGCCGTGCCGCTGCTGCTCGTACCGGGGCTGGAGGGCACCGGCATCGCCCCCCGCATCGCACCGGACCAGTCGGTCGAGGTGTCCCGCGTGGTCGCCGTCCCCGCCGACCTGGTGGCCGAGCACCTGGCCGCCGGCCCCCGGCCGGCACCGGTCCGGTCGGCGCCGCTGCGCCTGCTCGGCGTGCCCGTCCCGACCCGGGTCACCGGCGACGGCCTCGCCCCCGGCGACCGGTGGATGTTCGGCTACCACGGCACGGCGCACGGCCCCGGCGGGCACCTGCTCACCGAGGTCACGGTCAACGAGCCGGGCAGGGTCGGTTTCCGGTTCGTCGAGGACACCGCCATCACCGGCCGGTGGGTCACATTCCGGCACGCGGAGGTGACCTGGCACGCGGTGGACCGGGACCGCACGGCGGTCACCGTCCGGGTGGCGTACGAGCGCGGCCTGGATCCCTCGTGGTACTTCGGGCCGGTGCAGGACGCGCTGCTGCACGAGGGCGCCGGGCATCTGCTCGACATGCTCGCACTGCGATGACCGCCGCCCGTTGGCTCGCGCTGGGCGTACCTCTGCTGGCGGTCCTGGCCGCGAGCCGGCTGGAACGCGACCGGCGGGCCCGGGCCGCGGCGCTGCTCGCCTTCGTGGCCGCGGCGCTGGGCATCGCGGTGCTTCACGAGCTGGCGCGGCTGACCGGCTGGTACGCGTTCGCCCCGGTGGCGGGCGCCTGGCGTGGACTGCCGGTCGACCTGTGGCTGGGCTGGGCGGCGTTCTGGGGCGCGCTGCCGGTGCTCCTGCGCCGGCTCCTCCCGCTGCCCGTGGCGCTGGGCCTGCTGCTGTGGCTGGACGTGGTCGCGATGCCGGCCCTGCACCCGCTGGTGGTGCTCCGGCCGCACTGGCTGGTGGGCGAGATCGTGGGACTGGTCGCCGTCGCGCTCCCCGCGCAACTACTCGGGCGGTGGAGCGCCGACGGCCGGCACCTGCGGGCCCGGGTGCTGCTCCAGGTCGCGGTCTTCGGCGTGTTGGTGCTGTGGCTCCTGCCCACGGTCGCGTTCGACCTGGGTGACGGCTCGTGGGACCGGCTCACCGGGCTGCCCCGGGCCCACCTTCTGGTGCTGGTCCAGGTGGTCGTGCTGGTGTCCACACCGGCACTCCTCGCGGTCCGCGAGTTCGCCGTACGCGGTGGCGGCACCCCGTACCCGTGGGACCCGCCGGCCCGGCTCGTCACCACCGGGCCGTACGCCTACCTCGCCAACCCGATGCAGCTCGGCGCCACCGCCCTGCTGCTGGTCGCGGCGGCGGCCGCGCGGAGCGCCACCCTGCTCGCCGTGGCCGCCGGTTCCGCCGCCTTCAGCGCCGCCGTCGCCCGCCCCCACGAGGAACACGACCTGGCTCGGCGCCACGGCGAGCGGTGGCGGGCGTGGCGGCGGTCGGTGCGCGACTGCTGGCCGCGCTGGCGGC
>JAEYGD010000345.1 GCA_023402505.1 Actinomycetes bacterium | reverse complement strand
TCGCGGCCACCGGTGACCCGACGGGCGTCCAGCACCGGAATCCCGCGCTCGGCGTGGGCCGCCCGGACCGCGTCGACGGCCGGGGTGACCCGGGACGCGGGCCCGTAGCCGAGCACCGTCGCGCGGTCGGCGAGCTGCCGCGCCACCACCGCCGCGACGTGCCGCGCCGCACCGGCGGGCCCGACCGGCCGAAGGCTCCCGTCGGGCGTGGCCGGACCCGGGTCGGCGGCGGGACCGGCCAGGTCCGACAGGTCGGCCCGGGCGGCGAAGGTGACCCGCTTGCCGCGCATGGCCACCACGACGACGCTGTCGGCCGGGTGGAACCCGAGCAGGTACGGCACGGCGGCGATCAGGTCGCCCGGGGACCGGACGGAGAGCCGGGGGATGTCAGTCGAGGTCATGCCGGGCAGCCTGCGCCGGCACGACGCCCCGCGTCCGCCCCTGTGGACGACACGCGGTCCATCCACAGACACGGAGAGTATCCGGGCAGCTCAGAGCGTTTCGGCGCGGTTCCGGTTGCGGCACGGCCCCGTTCTCGTCGCAGCCACGCGCTACCGTCCCGACATGGATCTGGCGTACCTGCGGGCCCACCCGGAGCACCTGCCGACCTTCCTGACCCATCAGCGGGTCCGGGAGACGCCGGTCCCCGGGGGCGACATCTGCGCCGCCTCCCGCCTCACCCTCGACGACGGGCACTCGGTCTTCGCCAAGACCTGGCCCGAGCACGCCGTCCGGCGACGACCGGAGCACTTCTTCGCCGCCGAGGCGGCCGGGCTGCGCTGGCTGCGGGCGGCGGGTGCGGTCGCCGTACCGGAGGTGATCGTGGCGCTGCCCGACCTGCTCGCCCTGGAGTGGGTCGACCCGGGCGATCCGGGCCCGGAGGCCGCCGAGCGGTTCGGCCGGGAGCTGGCCGACCTGCACCGGGCCGGAGCACCGGCCTTCGGCGCCGACTGGCCGGGGTTCATCGGCGCGCTGCCGGCGGACAACACGCCGGACGGGGGCCCCTGGTCGCGCTGGTTCGCCGAGCGCCGGCTCCTTCCGTACCTGCGGATGTCGGTGGACGAGGGCGCGCTCGGTCCCGCCGAGCGCGACCTGGTCGAGCAGGTCGTCGCCCGGATCGCCGAGCTGGGTGGCGACGAGCCCCCGGCCCGGGTGCACGGCGACCTGTGGCCGGGCAACGTGCTGTGGGGAGCGGACGACCGGGTGTGGCTGGTCGACCCGGCGGCCCACGGCGGGCACCGGGAGACCGACCTCGCCCAGCTCGCGCTCTTCGGCGGCGCGCCACACCTGGACCGGATCCTGGCCGCGTACGACGAGACGTGGCCGCTGGCCGACGGATGGCGTGACCGAGTTCCCCTGCACCAGCTCCACCTGATGCTGGTGCACACCGCGCTGTTCGGGTCCGCCTACCGGGATGCCGTCGCTCACACCGCCCGGGCCGCGCTGACCGGGCCCGACCGCGCTACGGTCGACTCGTGAACGCCGCTCCTCCGACCGACGGCGTCCTCGTCGACCGCTACGGCCGCGTCGCCCGGGACCTGCGGGTCTCGCTGACCGACAAGTGCAACCTGCGCTGCACCTACTGCATGCCGGCGGAAGGGCTGCCGTGGCTCGCCGGGCCGCAGCTGCTCGGCGACGACGAGGTGGTCCGGCTGGTCCGGGTCGCGGTGACCCGGCTCGGGGTGACCGAGGTGCGGTTCACCGGCGGGGAGCCACTGATCCGGCCGGGACTGGTCGGCATCGTGGCGGCGGTCGCGGCGATGGGACCACGACCGCGCATCTCGCTGACCACCAACGGCATCGGCCTGGAGCGGCTGGCACCGGCTCTGCGCTCGGCCGGCCTGGACCGCGTGAACGTCTCGCTGGACACCCTGGACCGGGAGCGGTTCAGCCGGTTGACGCGACGGGACCGGCTGGACGACGTGCTGGCCGGCCTCGCCGGCGCGGCCGCGGCCGGGCTCACGCCGGTCAAGGTCAACGCGGTGCTGATGCGGGGCGTCAACGACGACGAGGCCCCGGCGCTGCTCCGCTTCGCCCTCGACCACGGTTACGAGCTGCGGTTCATCGAGCAGATGCCGTTGGACGCCCAGCACGGCTGGGACCGCACGACCATGGTCACCGCCGACGAGATCCTCGCCGCACTGCGGTCCGCGTACGCCCTCACCGCCGACCCGGCCGAGCGCGGCGCGGCACCGGCCGAGACGTGGCTGGTCGACGGCGGCCCGGCCCGGGTGGGCGTGATCGCCTCCGTGACCCGGCCCTTCTGCGGTGACTGCGACCGTACCCGGCTCACCGCCGACGGCCAGGTCCGCAACTGCCTCTTCGCCACCGAGGAGTCCGACCTGCGCGGGGCCCTGCGCGCGGGAGCCGACGACGACGAGCTGGCGCGGCGCTGGCGCGCAGCGACGCTGGTCAAGCGGGCCGGCCACGGCATCGACGACCCGACCTTCCTGCAACCCACCCGGCCGATGTCCGCGATCGGAGGCTGATCGTGCCGACCGTCACCGTCCGCTACTTCGCCGGGGCGCGGGCCGCGGCCGGCCGCCCCGAGGAGACCGCGACCGGCGGCCGGTCGCTGGACGACCTGCTGACGGAGCTGGCGGACCGGCACGGCGAGCGGCTGGCCGCCGTGCTCCGCGTGGCGAGTTTCCTGGTGGACGGCGTGACCTGTCATGATCGTCGCGCGCCGCTGCCGGCGGGGGCCACGATCGACGTCCTACCGCCGTTCGCCGGCGGCTGAGGGAGGCACATCCTTGTTGGCGGTTCTCGGGTTCGTCGCCACGCTGGCCCTGATCACCGGCCTGATCCACCTCTACCTGTGGAAGCGGCTCGTGCGTGACACGACCACGCCGGGGCGTTGGCGGCGGGTCGGCAGCCTCACGGCGCTGGCGCTCGCGCTGCTCGTCCCGGCGACCATGGTCGGCACGCGCGGCGGGGCGTACTGGCTCGCCTGGCCGGGCTACCTGTGGCTGGCGGTGATGTTCTACCTCCTGGTGCTGCTGGTGGCGCTGGAGATCCCGATGCTGGTGGCCAGGCTGGTGCTGCGCCGCCGGGTGGCCGCCGCCGAGCCCACCGCCGCCGCGCCCGAGCCCGCGCTGGTGGGGGCCACCGGTCCGGCCGACCCGCCGGCCGTCGCCGCCGTCCGGCAGCCGGACCACGACCCGTCGCGCCGGCTGCTGCTGGCCCGCGGAGCCGCGATCTTCGCCGGGCTCACCGCCACCGGCCTGACCGGGTACGGCGTCCGCACCGCTCTCGGCCCACCCCGGCTGGACCGGGTGCGGATCCCGATCGCCAAGCTGCCCCGCAGCATGGACGGCCTGCGCATCGCCACGGTCTCCGACATCCACCTCGGTCCACTGCGCGGCCGGGTCCACACCGAGCGGATCGTCGCCGCCATCAACCGGCTGGACGCCGATGTCGTCGCCGTCGTCGGCGACCTGGTCGACGGGTCGGTGGCCGAGCTGGGCGAGGCG
Organism: Actinomycetes bacterium; assembly: GCA_023402505.1. Taxonomy (GTDB): domain Bacteria; phylum Actinomycetota; class Actinomycetes; order Mycobacteriales; family Micromonosporaceae; genus Micromonospora. Next base: position 6,228 of record JAEYGD010000345.1, on the reverse strand, counting down.
GCGGCCCCGCTGCGCGACCTGCGCTCCCGGCACGGCAGCTACTTCGTCACCGGCAACCACGAGTACTACTCGGGGGTCGAGGAGTGGGTGCGGGAGGTCGACCGGCTGGGCCTGCGGGTCCTGCAGAACCAGCGGGTCGAGATCGCCGCCCGGGGCGGCGTGCTCGACCTGGCCGGCGTCAACGACGCCGGGGCCGACGGCACCGGGGTGGCCGCGCCGCCGGACTACGCCGCCGCACTCGGCGACCGGGACCCGAGCCGGCCGGTGGTGCTCCTGGCCCACCAGCCGGTCGCCGCCTTCGAGGCCGCGAAGTTCGGCGTGGACCTGCAGCTGTCCGGCCACACCCACGGCGGCCAGATCGTGCCGTTCAACTACCTGGTGCGGCTCGAACAGCCGGTCGTCTCCGGGCTCGGTGAGGTGGACGGCACCAAGGTGTACGTGACCAACGGTGCCGGGTTCTGGGGCCCTCCGGTCCGGGTCGGCGCCGAGCCGCAGATCACCCTCGTCGAGTTGCGCTCGGCATAGCGCAACTCACCTGAGCGCGTGGCGGCGGGCGTACGGCGTGGGCGCCGTGGCAGGATGCGGCGTGCCTCCGATCAGCGCCGCACCCCCCGGTGGCCGTCCGCCCTTCGTCGCGGACCTGCACATCCACTCGAAGTACTCGCGAGCGTGCAGCCGTGATCTCACCCTGCCGAACCTGGGCTGGTGGGCCCGGCGCAAGGGCGTGGCCCTGCTCGGCACGGGTGATTTCACCCACCCGGCCTGGTACGACCACCTCCGCGAGACCCTGCACCCGGCCGAGCCGGGCCTGTACCGGTTGAGTCCGGAGGCGGAGCGGGACATCGCGCGGCGGCTGCCGCCACGACTCGCCGACGCGGCCGAGGCCGACCCGGTGCGGTTCATGCTCAGCGTCGAGATCTCGACGATCTACAAGCGCGACGACCGTACGCGCAAGGTGCACCACCTGATCTACCTGCCGGACCTGGACGCGGTGGCCCGCTTCAACGCCGCTCTCGGCCGGATCGGCAACCTCGGTTCGGACGGCCGGCCGATCCTCGGCCTCGACTCCCGCGACCTGCTGGAGATCACCCTGGAGGCGAGCCCGGACGGGTATCTGGTGCCGGCGCACATCTGGACGCCGTGGTTCTCCGCGCTCGGCTCCAAGTCCGGTTTCGACGCGATCGCCGACTGCTACGCGGACCTCGCCGAGCACGTCTTCGCCGTGGAGACCGGTCTCTCCTCGGATCCGGCGATGAACTGGCGGGTGGGCAGTCTCGACCGCTACCAGCTCGTGTCGAACTCCGACGCGCACTCGCCGCCGGCGCTGGCCCGCGAGGCGACGGTCTTCACGTCGGCCCGGGACTACTTCGCGGTACGTGAGGCACTGCGCACCGGCGACGGTCTGGCCGGGACGATCGAGTTCTTCCCCGAGGAGGGGAAGTACCACGCGGACGGCCATCGGCTCTGCGGCGTCAACTGGGCGCCGGAGCGGACCCGGGCGGCGGGCGGGCGCTGCCCGGAGTGCGGCAAGCCACTGACCGTCGGCGTCCTCAGCCGCGTCGAGGACCTGGCCGACCGGCCCGCCGGGCACCGGCCCCCGCACGCCCGCGAGGTCACCCACCTGGTACCCCTGGCCGAGATCCTCGGCGAGATCAACAAGGTGGGTGCCCGGTCGAAGCGGGTCGAGGGCAAGCTGAACGAGCTGGTCGCCGCGCTCGGCCCGGAGCTGGAGATCCTCACCGGTACGCCGCTGGACGAGATCGGGCGGGTCGGTGGCGAGCTGCTCGCCGAGGGCATCGGGCGGCTGCGCCGGGGCGAGGTCCGCCGGGTGCCGGGCTACGACGGCGAGTACGGCGTCATCACCCTCTTCGACCCGGCCGAGCTGGGCGGGAGCGGTGCGCCAGCGGCACAGGAGACGTTGTTCGACGTACCGGTGCCGGCACAGCGGCGGCCCGCGGAGCCGGCGCCGAAGCCGAAGGCCCGCCGCCCGGCGGCGAAGCCGGAGCCGATGCGGACCACGCCGCCCCCACCCCCGATCGCGCCGCCGCCCTCTCCGCACGAGCCGTTCGAGCCGATGCTGTCCGGGATGGAGGAGGTCGGCACCGGCCTGCTCGACCGGCTGGACGCGATGCAGCGGGTGGCCGCCTCCGCGCCCGGCGGGCCGCTGCTGATCGTGGCCGGGCCGGGCACCGGCAAGACCCGGACGCTGACCCACCGGATCGCGTACCTGTGTGCGGAGCTGAACGTCTTCCCGGAGCGCTGCCTGGCGATCACGTTCACCCGACGGGCCGCCGAGGAGTTGCGGCACCGCCTCGACGGGCTGCTCGGCCCGGTCGCCGAGGACGTCACGGTCGGCACGTTCCACTCGGTGGGGTTGCAGATCCTGCGCGAGAACGCCGAGGCGGCCGGCCTGCCGGTGGATTTCCGGATCGCCGACGACGCGGACCGGGCGGCCGCCCGGGTGGAGGCCGGCGACGACCGCGACACCTACCTCGCGTTGCTGCGCAAGCAGGACCTGGTCGACCTGGACGAGCTGCTCACCCTCCCGCTGGCGCTGCTGCGGGCGGACCGCACGCTGGTCCGGTCCTACCGGGACCGCTGGCAGTGGATCTTCGTGGACGAGTACCAGGACGTCGACGAGGTGCAGTACGAGCTGCTCCGGTTGCTCAGCCCCGCGGACGGCAACCTGTGCGCGATCGGCGACCCGGATCAGGCGATCTACTCGTTCCGGGGCGCCGACGTCGGGTACTTCCTGCGCTTCTCACAGGACTTCACCGACGCGCGGCTGGTGCGGCTCAACCGCAACTACCGCTCGTCGGCCCCGATCCTGGCCGCCGCCGTGCAGGCCATCGCACCGTCGTCGCTGGTCCGGGGCCGCCGGTTGGACCCGGCCCGGCTGGACCCGGAGGCCCCGCTGGTCGGCCGGTACGCCGCCGCGTCGGTCTCCGACGAGGCCGATTTCGTCGTCCGAACGGTCGACGAGCTGGTCGGTGGCCTGTCGCACCGGTCGTTGGACTCGGGTCGGATCGACGGCCGCTCGACCACGCTCTCCTTCTCCGACATCGCGGTGCTCTACCGCACCGACTCGCAGGCCGCGCCGGTCGTCGACGCGCTGGCCCGGGCGAACATCCCGGTCCAGAAGCGCTCGCACGACCGACTGCGGGACCGGCCCGGCGTGGCGGCCATCGCCCGGGAGCTGCGGCACGCCGACGGTCTCGGCGGCGGGCTGCCGGCCCGGGTCCGGCTCGCCGGGCAGGTGGTCGCCGAGCGCTTCGCCACTCCCACCCTGGACGGCTCGGGGACGGTCCGCCCGGACGACGTACGGGTGGCGGTCGACCTGCTCACGCCGCTGGCCCGGCGCTGCGGCGACGACCTGGAGCTGTTCCTGTCGCAGCTCGCCACCGGCGCCGAGGTGGACGCGCTGGACCCGCGGGCCGAGGCGGTGACGTTGCTGACCCTGCACGCCGCCAAGGGCCTCGAGTTCCCGGTGGTCTTCCTGGTCGGCGTCGAGGACGGGCTGCTGCCGCTGCGCTGGCCCGGCACGGAGCCCGACGACGACGCGGTCGCCGAGGAGCGGCGGCTCTTCTTCGTCGGCCTGACCCGGGCGCAGGACCGCCTCTACGTGAGCCACGCCGCCCGGCGGGTCCGGCAGGGCGCGGAACGCGACTGCCGCCCGTCGCCGTTCCTCGACACCATCGACCCCGGCCTCTTCGAACGCCTCGGTGAGGCGGAACCCCGCCGCCCCCGGGACCGCCAACTCCGCCTGATCTGACTGTCCCCGCTAAGGGGTCAGCGGCGGGGGCGTTCCGTGGTCACCACCAGGGCGACACCGGCGACGATCACCGCGCCGCCCAGCAGCACCTGCGGCGTCACCGGCTCCGCCACGAGCAGCGCGCCGAGCGCCACCGCCACCACCGGGTTGACGTACGCGTACGTGGCGACCAGCGAGATCGGCGCGTGGTGCAGCAGCCACACGTACGCGGTGAAGGCGACGAGCGAACCGAACACCATCAGGTACGCCAACGCCCACCACGACCGGGCGGTGACCGCCCCGGCGTCGAAGCCGCTGAGTTCACCGCGCCCCACGGCGAGCACGGCGAGCGCCGCCGCACCGGCGAACATCTCGTACACGGTCGCGACGAAGGGGTCGGCGGGCATCGGCAGCCGGCCCGACAGGAACGAGCCGACCGACCAACTGGTCGCCGCCACGACGATGGTCAGCGCCCCGACCAGCGGCACCGCGTCCACCCCGCCGGTGGGCAGCACCAGCAGGACCAGGCCCGCGAAGCCCAGCGCCACCCCGCCGAACGTGCGGATCCCCGGCCGGTCGCCGGTGGCGGAGCGCAACAGCACCACGAGCAGGGGGACCGTCGCGACCAGCAGCGCGGCGATCCCGGACGGAACGGCCACGCCGGGCGGGCCGGACTCGGCGAGCACGACGAGACCGTTGCCGCCGGTCAGCAGGAGCACACCGACCAGCGCGGCGGACCGCAGTTGGCGCCGGTCGACCCGGAGGGCGCCGGGCCCACGTCGGATCCGCAGCACGGCCGCGAGGACCAGACCGGCGGCGGCGAACCGGGCGGCGGCCGAGGCCAGCGGCGGCATCGACTCGACGGCGATCCGGATGCCCAGGTAGGTCGAGCCCCACAGCACGTACACCAGCAGCAGCGCCGTCCAGACGAGGGCCGGGGTGGCGCCGTGGTGAACGCCCGCCGGGCCGGTGACCGGTGTCGTCCCTGGCGTGGATGAGCTCATCGCACCGTCACGCTACGGTGGCGGGTGCGTCGGCGTCCCTCGAAGGTGGCCGGCCTCTCACCCCCGGGCGCAGGAGGACGCGCATGGCGAACTACGGACCACCGGACGGCGCCGGCGAGCCGTGGCGGAGCCGGCGGCCCGACGAGGCGTACGGCCGGTCCGGGCGCGGGTGGCAGGACGCGGCGGAGGGTCCGGACGAGGGGTACGGGCCGCGCTACGACGCCCCGCGCACCGAGGGCCACGCCCCGGCCGGAGCCGCCGGCTTCCAGGGGTACGGCGGCCCGCCCGGGTACGGCGACTCGCAGAGTTACGGCGACCCCCAAAGGTACGGCGGCGCGCAGGGGCACGGCGATCCCCAGGGGTACGGCCGGCCGGTTCAGGACGGCCCGCCGGGTTACGCCCCCGAGCCGTACCGCCCGGCGTACCAGACGCCGAGCGGCCCGGCCGGTCACGATGGTGGTCCGGTCCCGCCGACCCGCCCGTCCCGTGGCCGGGGCCCGCTGATCGCGGTGCTCGCGGCTGTCGTACTGCTGCTGCTGGGGGGCGGTACGGCGGTCGTCTGGCTGCTCGGCCGTTCGGACGACGCGCCGGCCGCGGCGCCGAGCGCCCCGGTCGGAGAGTCCGCCCCGGTCGACGAGACCAGCCCGATGCCGAGTGTCGCCGCTCCGGAGTCCTCGGCCGACCCGCGCTTCGTGAAGGTGGGCGAGTGCGTCCGCAACGACGGCCCGGCCGGCGGCAAGCCGAAGCTGCTGATCAGCGAGTGCGCCCCGAAGTCGTACGAGGTGCTGCACCGCGTGGACGGCCCGACCACCGGCGAGAAGGACGCGGCCGCGAAGTGCGCCGCGGTGGACGGCTACACCAACTGGTACTTCTTCGACAGCGAGCTGGACACCCTCGACTTCGTGCTCTGCCTGAAGCAGCGCTGAACCACCGCAACCCCTGAGGAAGAGAGATGACGACCTACGGACCAGCCGGCCCGCCGGACGACCCGACGCAGCGACAGTCCGGCTCGCCGGGCGGGCCACCGCCCGGCGGCAGTCCGGAGCCACCGACGGTCCCCCGCTGGGCGGCGGCCGAGGACGACGCGACGGTCCGGCAGCCCGCCCAGCCGGCGAACGACGCGACGGTCCAGCAGCCCGCCCAGCCGGCGGACGGGGCGACCGTCCAGCAGTCGGTCCCGTCCGGGGGTGAGCCGACGGTCCAGCACCCGGTTCAGCCGGGCGACCAGCCCACGGTGCGCCAGCCCACCCAGGCCGGCACCGATCCGACCGTGCCGCACCCCACCCAGGCCGACACCGACTCGACCGTACGACAGCCCACCCAGGCCGGGTCGGAGCCGACGGTCGCGCAGTGGGGGCGGCCGGACCCGGCCGAGTCGCCGTGGAGCCGGCCGGCGGCCGGGGAGCCGACCCTGCCGCAGTGGGGTCAGCCGCCGGCCGCCGCCGCGCCGCCCACGCCGGCATGGGGTCAACC
>JAEYGD010000294.1 GCA_023402505.1 Actinomycetes bacterium | reverse complement strand
CGGCCAGCGGGCTGGTCTTCGCGGCCGGCGTGCTGCGGCTGCCCGGCGTGGCTCCGACGGCCGGGGCGGCCGCCCGGATCGCGCTCGACGGCGTGATCATCGCCACCGCGCTCTGGTTCGTCGGCTGGGTGCTGCTCTCCGAGCCGACCCGGCTGCTCGGCGACGCCACGCCGATGGCCTGCAAGCCGATCCTGCTCGCCACGGTGAGCGCGGCGCTGACCGCCGGGCTCGCGGTGATCGTGGTCTTCCGCTCCCCGCCCCCGCGGCACCGGCTGGTGCCGCTCACCGGCGGCGTCACCGCGGTGTCCGTCGGCGGGCTCGGCACCGCCACCGGGCTCTGCCAGGCCGGTCCGGTGTTCGCGCTGGTGGGGACGGCCGTGCTCGCCACCGGGCTGCTGACCGTCGCGCTCTCCGCCCGCCGGCTCGACCCGCCCTGCCAATTCGACGTGGACGTGATCCGCCGGGACAGCGACTACGCGTTCCTGCCGATGCTCGCGATGGCGGCCTCGGCGATGTACCACCTGCTCCAGGACGGCCGGTTCGACGCGCTGGCCATCGTCGCCGGCAGCGTCGAGGGGTTCGCTCTGGTGGCCCGGCAGTACCTGACCCTGCACGACGTCCGCAGGTACGCGGGCCGGCTCGCCGAGCGGGAGGCGCACTTCCGGGAGCTGGCGCACACCGACCCGCTGACCGGCCTGGCCAACCGGCGGGGCCTGCTGCGGGCCCTGCACCGTTGCGCCGAGGCGGGCAAAGCGTGCGTCCTGCTCACCCTCGACCTGGACGGCTTCAAGAACGTCAACGACATGCGCGGCCACGACGCGGGCGACGCGGTGCTGGCCGAGGTGGGGCGGCGGCTGCGCGGCAACCTGCGCCCCGGCGACGTGGCGGCGCGGCTCGGCGGCGACGAGTTCGCCGTGCTGATGCCCGGCCGCCCGGCCGACGCCGAGCGGGTCGGCGAGCGCCTGCTCGGGGTGCTCGGGGCGGCGTACGACCAGCCCGAGGGGCCGGTCTTCCTGTCGGCCAGCATCGGCACCGCCGGCTGGGCCGGCGAGCCGGACGTCGAGCTGCTGCTGCGGCACGCCGACCTGGCCCTGCGGTACGCCAAACAGCGCGGCAAGAACCGGATCGAACGGTACGACGCCACCTACGACCAGCTGCTGCGCCGGCGGACGACGCTGGAGCACGAGCTGCGCGGCGCGATCGAGCGCGACGAGCTGCGGCTGGCGTTCCAGCCGGTGGCCTCGTTGCCCTCGGTGCGCCCGGTCGGTGCCGAGGCGCTGCTCCGGTGGCACCACCCCGAGCTGGGCAATGTGCGCCCCGACGAGTTCATCCCGCTCGCCGAGGAGTGCGGGATGATCGCCAATCTGGGGGCGTGGGTGCTGCACCAGGCGTGCCACCAGCTCTCCCGGTGGCTCGCCGACGGCCACGACGTCTGGGTGTCGGTGAACGTCTCGCCCCGGGAGCTGCACGCACCGGAGTACGTCGTCCAGGTCGCCGAGGCGCTGCGCGCCCACCACGTACCGCCGCAGCGCCTGGTGCTGGAGGTCACCGAGCACGCCGTCGCCACCGACCTGGACGAGCTGATCCGCCGGCTGACCGCTCTGCGGCGCACCGGGGTGCGGATCGCCCTGGACGACTTCGGCGCCGGCTACTCCTCGCTCGGCCAGTTGCGCCGGCTCCCGATCGACATCCTCAAGATCGACCACAGTCTGGTCGCCGAGCACGAGCCGGTCCGGCCGGTCGACACCGACGGGCCGGCCTTCGCCCCGATGGTCGACATCGTCATGCGGCTGGGTCACCAGCTCGGTCTGGAGGTGATCGCGGAGGGCGTCACGACGCCGACCGAGTTGGCCGCGGTGGTGGCCGCCGGCTGCCGGTTCGGTCAGGGGGCCGCCTTCGGCTGGGGCGTACCGGCGGAGCACCTGGAGGCGATGCTGGAGGCGGCCACCTCGCCGCACGCCCGGCCGGTCCCGACGCCGCCCGCCACGCCGGCCGGACCGCCGCCGCAGCGGCTGCCGACCCTTCCGGGCCCCCGACCACCCGCCTCTGAGCAGGCCGAACAGGGCGCTTCGGCCACTCGAACGGGGGATTAGGCAAGATCCGTTAACCAACATGTGGGATCAGTTGACTCATCGCGTGAGATCCGTCAGGCTTGACCACATGTCGTCGTACCGGTCGCTGCGAGTACTTACCTGAGCGCGCTCTCCCACACCGAGAGTGCGCTGGCCCCGTGCATCCTGCACGAGGGCTTTTTTGTTGCCGTCAGACCCCATCGGCGCGGGCTCCGCCCGCTCCCACCGCTCGACCAGCCGCACCCACTCCAGCCGAAGGCCTGAACCGCCATGACGAGACCCACGCCCGAGACCCTCGCCAACTCCGCCCGGCGGGCCCGCGCGGCCACCGAGCCGGCGCGCGACGCCGACCAGGCCGGCCGCGCCGCGGCCGCCCCGACCGCCCCGGGGGTACGCACCCCCGCCCCGGCCCAGGTCTCCGGTGCCGGCTCCCTCGTGCGGTCCCTCGAAGCGCTCGGCGTCGACGTCGTGTTCGGCATCCCCGGCGGCGCGATCCTGCCGGCGTACGACCCGCTCTACGACTCCACCGTCCGGCACATCCTGGTCCGGCACGAGCAGGGCGCCGGGCACGCGGCCACCGGCTACGCCCAGGCGACCGGCCGGGTCGGCGTCTGCATGGCCACCTCCGGTCCCGGAGCGACGAACCTGGTCACGCCGATCGCCGACGCGTACATGGACTCGGTGCCCCTGGTCGCGATCACCGGCCAGGTCGCCCGGCCGTCGATCGGCACGGACGCCTTCCAGGAGGCCGACATCCAGGGCATCACCCTGCCGATCACCAAGCACAACTTCCTGGTGCAGAACGCCGAGGAGATTCCCCGGGTCCTCGCCGAGGCGTTCCACCTCGCGTCGACCGGCCGGCCCGGCCCGGTCCTGGTGGACATCCCCAAGGACGTCCTCCAGGCGCCCACGACGTTCACTTGGCCGCCGACGCTCGACCTGCCCGGCTACCGGCCGACCCTGCACCCGCACGGCAAGCAGATCCGGGAGGCGGCCCGGCTGATGGCCGGCGCGCGGCGGCCGGTGCTCTACGTCGGCGGCGGCGTGCTCAAGGCCGGCGCCACCGAGGGGCTGCGCAAGCTCGCCGAGCTGACCGGGATCCCGGTGGTCACGACGCTGATGGCGCTCGGCGCGTTCCCCGACTCGCACCCGCAGCACCTGGGCATGCCGGGCATGCACGGCACGGTGGCGGCGGTCTACGGCCTGCAGAAGGCGGACCTGATCGTCGCGCTGGGCGCGCGGTTCGACGACCGGGTCACCGGCCGGTTGGACTCGTTCGCCCCGGACGCGACGGTCGTGCACGCCGACATCGACCCGGCCGAGATCGGCAAGAACCGGCACGCGGACGTGCCGATCGTGGGCGACGCCCGGCACGTCATCGACGAGCTGATCGCGGCGGTCACCACCGAGCAGGCGGCCGGGCACGGTCCCGACCTGGCCGACTGGTGGACCCAGCTCGACGACCTGCGCCGGCGCTACCCGCTGGGGTACGAGGAGCCGGCCGACGGCACCCTGTCGCCGCAGTACGTGATCAAGCGGCTGGGGGAGATCGCCGGCCCCGACGCGATCTACGTGGCCGGGGTCGGTCAGCACCAGATGTGGGCCTCCCAGTTCATCTCCTACGAGAAGCCGTACACCTGGCTCAACTCCGGTGGCCTCGGCACGATGGGGTACGCGGTGCCGGCGGCGATGGGGGCCAAGGTCGGCAAGCCGGACACGGTGGTCTGGGGCATCGACGGGGACGGCTGCTTCCAGATGACGAACCAGGAGTTGGCGACCTGCGCCCTGGAGGGCATCCCGGTCAAGATCGCCGTCATCAACAACGGCAACCTGGGCATGGTGCGCCAGTGGCAGACCCTGTTCTACGGGGAGCGCTACTCCAACACCGACCTGGGTACGCACAAGCACCGCATCCCGGACTTCGTCAAGCTCGCCGAGGCGCTGGGCTGCATCGGCCTGCGCTGCGAGACGGCGGAGGACGTGGACAAGACGATCGAGGCCGCGATGGCCATCGACGACGCCCCGGTGGTCATCGACTTCGTGGTCGGCAAGGACGCCATGGTGTGGCCGATGGTCGCCGCCGGCACCAGCAACGACGAGATCATGTTCGCCCGCGGCGTCCGCCCGGTCTTCGACGAGGACGACATCTAGTCATGAGCGAACGCACCGAGCGCCGCGAGGGCCATGAGGGCATGACGAAGGAGCCACAGTGACGATGCACACGCTGAGCGTGCTGGTGGAGAACAAGCCCGGTGTCCTGGCCCGGGTGTCCGGGCTGTTCTCCCGGCGCGGTTTCAACATCGACAGCCTCGCGGTCGGCGAGACCGAGAACCCGGACGTCTCCCGGATCACCATCGTGGTCAACGCCGAGTCGTCCCCGCTGGAGCAGGTCACCAAGCAGCTCAACAAGCTGGTCAACGTACTCAAGATCGTCGAGCTGGACCCGCAGGTGTCGGTGGCCCGCGAACTGCTGCTGGTCAAGGTCCGCGCGGATCGCAACGCCCGGGGGCAGGTACTGGAGACGGTCAACCTGTTCCGCGCCCGGGTGGTCGACGTCGCACCGGACACGCTGACCATCGAGGCGACCGGCACCCCCGACAAGCTGGACGCGCTGCTGCGCGACCTCGAACCCTTCGGCATCAAGGAGATGGTCCAGTCCGGCACCGTCGCCATCGGGCGTGGCTCCCGCTCCATCACCGCCGGCCCGGCACTCCGGGCCGCCTGACCCTCCACACAGACCACGACGGGCCGCCCGGGCCGTCGTACGAAAGGGAATTCCATGAGCGTTGAGGTGTACTACGACGACGACGCCGACCTGGGCCTGATCCAGGGCCGCAAGGTCGCGGTCATCGGCTACGGCAGCCAGGGCCACGCCCACGCGCTGTCGCTGCGGGACTCCGGCGTCGACGTGGTGATCGGCCTGAAGGAGGGCTCGAAGAGCCGGGCCAAGGCCGAGGAGCAGGGGCTGCGGGTGGTCACGCCCGCCGAGGCGGCGGCCGAGGCCGACGTCATCATGATCCTCGCCCCGGACACCGCGCAGCGCAGCCTGTACGCGGAGTCGATCGCGCCGCACCTGACCGCCGGCAAGGCGCTCTTCTTCGGCCACGGCTTCAACATCCGCTACGGCCTCATCACGCCGCCCGCCGAGGTGGACGTGGCGATGGTGGCGCCGAAGGGCCCCGGTCACCTGGTCCGCCGCCAGTACGCCGACGGTAAGGGCGTGCCCTGCCTGGTCGCCGTCGAGCAGGACGCGAGCGGCAACGCCCTGGCGCTGGCCCTGTCGTACGCGAAGGGCATCGGCGGCACCCGCGCGGGCGCGATCCGGACCACCTTCAAGGAGGAGACGGAGACCGACCTGTTCGGCGAGCAGGCGGTGCTCTGCGGCGGCGCCGCGGCGCTGGTGCAGACCGGTTTCGAGGTGCTCACCGAGGCCGGGTACGCGCCCGAGGTGGCCTACTTCGAGTGCCTGCACGAGCTGAAGCTCATCGTCGACCTGATGTACGAGGGCGGCATCGCGAAGATGCGTTACAGCATCTCCGACACCGCCGAGTACGGCGACCTCTCCCGCGGCCCCCGGGTCATCGACGGCCGGGTCAAGGAGGAGATGCGCAAGATCCTGGGCGAGATCCAGTCGGGTGAGTTCGCCCGCGAGTGGGTCGCCGAGGACGAGGCCGGCCGCCCGAACTTCGGCAAGTGGCAGGCCGAGGGGGCGGCGCACCCGATCGAGGAGACCGGCCGCAAGCTGCGCGGAATGATGAGCTGGGTGGACCGGCCGATCACCGAGACCGCCTGACGGCGACCACGACTCCGCGCCCGCGGCCCGACGCGCTCCCTCCCCGGCGGTCGGGCCGCGGGCGTCTCCGCTCGGTCTTCGTCTCCCGCGCGTTGTCCTGCGGACGTCGTGGCCGGGCGAAGCGGCGGACCGCGTTCGCGCTGGAAGACGATTCGCTACCCCGGACGGTCGCGGTCGCCGACGAGCGGTATTCCTGACCGGAATGAATATGCCTGCCAGGAATATGGCTCATCGGTGACTTGGCCCCGGCGAGGGCCAGTTCCGGAGCCGAACCGGTCCGAGACCGGATGACCATCGGCGCCCGGCGTGGACGCCAACGGGCAGCGTCAGCGCCCAGTGGATGGAAGTTCGAGCTTTTCCGCCTCCAGCGCGAGCCTTTCCGCGTCCCCGGGCCGGCCGGACCGGGCCAGGGTCCGCGCCAGGTTGCGTAGGGCGGTCGGGAGCGCCTGCCGGTCGACCTCCCCGCCGCCGCGTAGCACCTCGACGCACTCACGGTGGGCGTCCTCGGCACCGTCCATGCGGCCGAGCACGTGCAGCCGATTGCCCAGATTGCCGAGCGCCTCCGCCAGGTCGGCCCGGTGGCGTGCCGGCTCGGCGCGGAACAGCTCACGGCGGATGGCCACGCACTCGCGGAGCAGTTCGCTCGACTCCGCCGGGTCTCCGGTCCGGTTGACCAGACGTTCGAGGCCAAACAGGCAGGCGGCGTGGAGCGTTCGGTACGCGGGCTCTTCCGCGGCGAGTTGCCGGGCCCGGACGACCGCCTCCCGCCCGGCCGCCAGCGCCTCGGTCACCCGTCCCTCGTCCAGATCTGACGCATCGAACGCCGCGCTACCGCAGATCAGGGAAAGGCACTGGACCAGTCGCGGTGACCAGGACTCCGGCGACCGCGCCACTTGCTGACGGCAGACAGCGACGGCCTCTGCCAGCAGGCAGCCGGCACCAGCGAAGTCCTGCTCCGCCAACCGCAGCGCCGCGAGGCCGAGAAGTGCCACCGCCAGGGTGTCGTCATCGATGCCTCTCGAGATCCGGATCGCCTCGGCGAACGGCACCGCTGCCTCTGCCGGTCGGTCCTGCCGGCGCAACGCCGCGCCGAGGGCGCACAGCGCCTGGCCCAGCCCGGCCCGGTGCGCCTCCCCGTGCGCCGCGACCACCGCTCGCCAGTGGTCGACGGCGATTTCGGCCGCCCGCCGGGCCGCGTCAGCCCGACCGAGGTCGCACTGAGCCCGGGACACGATGGTCTCCAAGCGCGCGAGGTGGCCCCTGGCCAGCCGGGACCTCACCCGGGTCCGCAGCAGGATCACCAGCTCGCCTCGAACCTCGTCCGTCAGGGCGATGGCCGCCGCCGCCTGACCGGCCGCCAGCAGGGACTCCGCAAGGCCGAGCGCAAGCGACTGCCCCGTCCAGACCCACAAGCCCCGCGACCACGGCGACAGCGCCCGGTAGAGCGCCATCCCCTTCTGCCTCGCCGCGAGCGCCTCCTCGGCGCGCCCCAGCGACGCCTGGCAGTCCCCGATCACACCCAGCGTCCGCGTCAGCCCCATCCGCTCGTACGCGTTCCGAGGCACGCAGCGCCGCCACGTCGTTTGCGCCTGAAGCGCGGTCGACAGGGAGTTTCGCGTCGCACCCGTGGAATAGTGCAGCGCCGCCAGCAGCCCCTGCGCCGCGGCCAGCACCGCTTGGGCGGCCCGGTCGTCGATGTCCTCGACGTAGCCGATGGCCTCTGCAACCTTGGCGGCCTTCGTGGCCACGGGCTGGCCGCCGGGGACTGCGGCCTGCGCGACCAGGGCCCGGGCGAGCAGGACCTGGTGCCGTCCCGGCCGTTCGCGGTCCAGCTTGCGGCACAGCGCCTCCGCCTCATCGGCCAGCGCGGCGCGGCGCGGCGACGACTCCCGGACGCCCATCCGCTCGGCCCGAGTGATCAGCGCGCCGGCGAGCGCCGGCCCGAACCGACGGACGTCCCGGCGGGCAAGAGGCCGGAGCAGGGCGATGCGGATGGTGGGCGGCACGGATCTCCTTCCGGCGGAACTCTCGTTGTAGCGAGGCGGGGCAAGAAGCGCCAGAGGTGTTGGCCGAACGATCGTTCATCCGCACGTCATGCGCCGTTTGTGAGGGCACTCACCCCACGGTCCGCGACATGCCGGCGGGCCCGCCCCCTACGATCGCGGGTAGGTGCGTAGCCGGCACCTGACGGCCATGGCCCGGACCTGGGCGGGGCGCAGTGCCGCCCCCCGCCGCCCGGCCGACCGCTCTGACGACACCTAGAGGACCGATGAATCCTGTCGTACTGATCGCCGAAGAACTCGCCCCCGCCGCCATCGAGGTGCTCGCCCACGACTTCGACGTCCGGCACGTGGACGGCACCGACCGACCGGCCCTGCTCTCGGCGCTCTCCGAGGCCGACGCCGTCATCGTGCGCAGTGCGACGCAGATCGACTCCGAGGCCATCGCCGCCGCGCCGCGCCTGAAGGTCGTCGCCCGGGCGGGCGTCGGCCTGGACAACGTCGAGGTGCCGGCCGCCACCGCGCGGGGCGTCATGGTCGTCAACGCCCCCACCTCCAACATCGTCTCGGCGGCCGAGCAGGCCGTCGCGTTGCTGCTCGCTGTCGCGCGCAACACGGCCAGCGCCAGCACCGCCCTCAAGGCGGGGGAGTGGAAGCGGTCCAAGTACACCGGCGTGGAGATCCAGGGCAAGACCGTCGGCGTGGTCGGCCTCGGTCGCATCGGCGTGCTGTTCGCGCAGCGGATCGCCGCGTTCGGCACCCGGCTCATTGCGTACGACCCGTACATCCAGCCGGCCCGGGCGGCGCAGCTCGGCGTCCGCCTCGTCGGCCTGGAGGAGCTGCTGCGGGAGAGCGACTTCATCTCGATCCACCTGCCGAAGACGCCGGAGACGGTGGGTCTGATCGGTGAGAAGGAGCTGGCGATCGTCAAGCCCGGCGTGCGGATCGTCAACGCCGCCCGGGGCGGTCTCGTCGACGAGCAGGCCCTCGCGGACGCGATCGCCGAGGGTCGGGTCGCCGGCGCCGGCGTCGACGTGTACGCCAAGGAGCCCTGCACGTCGTCGCCGCTGTTCGCGTTCGACAACGTGGTGGCCACGCCGCACCTGGGCGCGTCCACCCACGAGGCGCAGGACAAGGCCGGCCTGGCCGTCGCCCGCAGCGTGAAGCTGGCACTCCAGGGCGAGTTCGTGCCGGACGCGGTCAACGTGCAGGCGGGCGGTGTGGTCGCGGAGGACGTCCGGCCGCTGCTGCCGCTGGCCGAGAAGCTGGGGCGGGCCTTCACCGCCGTCGCCGGCGGTGTCGCCGCCAGCGTCACGGTCGAGGTGCGCGGCGAGATCGTCAGCCACGACGTCTCGGTGGTCAAGCTCGCGGCGACGAAGGGCCTGTTCAGCTCGGTGGTCGAGGAGCAGGTCACCTACGTCAACGCCCCCCACCTCGCGGCCGAGCGTGGCGTCGAGGTGTCGCTCGTCACGCAGCCGGAGACGGTCGACCACCCGGTGCTGGTCACCATCCGCGGCGCCCTGCCCGACGGCCGCACGGTCAGCGTGTCCGGCACGGTCGCCAGCGCCGGCGCCCGGGACGTCATCAAGCTGACCGAGGTGGACGGCTTCGACGTGGAGATCGGCGCGGAGGGCATCCTCGTCTTCCTCCGCTACGCCGACCGGCCCGGCGTCGTCGGCACCGTCGGCACGCTGCTCGGCGAGGCCGGCATCAACATCGCCGCGATGCAGGTGGCCCGGCGGGAGGCCGGCGGTGAGACGCTGATGACGCTCACCGTCGACCAGGCGCTCGGCGCCGACCTGCTGACCTCGGCCGCCGACTCGATCGGCGCGACCTCGGCCAGCGCCGCGGACCTGCGCGACGAGTGACCGTACGCACGACAGCGGGGGGCCCGGCGGATCCGCCGGGCCCCTTCGTCGGTACGCGAGGCGTCAGGTGGTGACGCGGGCGGGCGGCGGGTAGACCGACCCGTCCTGGGCGTCGAACAGCATCAGCCCGTGTTCGCCGGCCAGCCGCTCGATGTCCAGCAACACCTGGTCCTCGCAGGTGACGTGCAGGTTCAGCTCGACGTGATCGCCGGCCGCGTGCAGCGGCACCACCGCCCAGGGCGTGTCCGCCCCCGCCGGCCGGTCCGGGTACGCGGCGGTGATCGCCTGGTAGAACCCGACGACCCGGGGGTCCGGGTGGCGGTCGGCGTGGTGCCCCTCCCGGCACCGCCGCACCGCTGTTCGCACGTCCTCGGGCGTCGCCCCGTCGGCCAGGGCCCACACGCTCAGATCGAAACTCACGGCGGACAGCGTGCCATCCGCCGTTCACGGTGTCGAAACCGCCTTGCCGCAGGCCAGCCGCGCCGGTGTCGGGAGTCTCCCCAGTGGAGACTCTTGCGTCGAGTTGCGTCGATTCGCTAGCGTACCGGTGCGGTCGCTGGCCGAGTCCGTGAGGTGGGCCCGTCTTCGGGTGGCGGTGCCGACGTCCCGGCCCGACCGGCCCGCACCCCTCGATTGCGCGAGCCACGCGCACTCGTCGCTGACCGGCCTCCACGGTCGTTGCCGAGACCGTGGGGGCCGATCGCCGGTCGGGGGCTGCGACGCTCCGCTCGCCGGTGACGCCGCTGCGCGCCGTGACCCTCAGCGGGCGAGGAGCGGGCGGTAGTCGGAGCCGCCACGGAACCAGGCCAGCCCGGCCGGGCCGGCGGCGTAGAGCGCGGTGGCGTAGGCGTCCGCGACGGCCAGGTCCGGCCCGATGACCGTCGCCGCGGTGAACCGGTCGGCCGGCTCCCCGGTGTGCGGGTCCACCACGTGCCCCCGCCGCCCGGTCACCCCGGACGTGCCGACCGCGCCCGCCGTCATCTCCAGCACCAGGGGCGCCCGCCGCCGGTCGGTCGGGTGGTGCACGGCCACCCGCCACGGGCCGCCGTGCGCCGCGTAGCCGCGTACGGCGAGGTCGGCGCCGGTGAGCACGGCGTAGTCGTGGATGCCCGCGGCGCGCAACCGGGCGGCGGCCCGTTCCACCGCCCAGCCACCGAGCAGGCCGCCCGGGCCCAAGCCGCCGGGCACGGCCCACGCGTCGAACCAGCCGTCGGTCGCCGCCCGCATCGCGGCGCAGCGGTCCACCAGGTCGGCCAGCGGCGGGTACGACTCGGGGCTGATCTCACCGCGGCGCAGCCGGGAGACCAGGCTCTCCGGTCGGGCCGGACCGTAGGTCAGGTCGATCGCGCGCAGTTCCGCCACCGCGTCGCGCAGCGCCTCCCCGATGCCCCGGCGGCCGAGCCACTCCGGCGCGTTGAACAGCAGCGAGTAGTCGCCGGTGGCGGTGCGGACGGTGTGGTGGACGGCGACCCGGTCACCGGTGGCCGCGCCGATCCGGTCGGTGCGGTGGTGGCGCGCGCCGAGGCGCAGGTCGGGGCGGGAGTGGGGCTGGAAGTGCGACGGGTCGATCCAGCGGGTCCGTGGCTGCTCGTCGATCCGCATTCCTGCCCTCGCCCCCTCGGTCGACGGCCCCGCCCCCTCGCGGCGCCGGTCGCGAGCCGGGTGACCCGCTGACCATCAGGCTAGGCAGCGGAGATGACCGCACCATGGGAGCCACCTGGAAGCCTCCTGTGCATCCGTGCTTCCCGGATGGTGGAAGATTCGTACCGGGCTGCGGGACGGCGGCGTACCGTCGGAGCCTACGGCGAGGCGAAGGAGCGGACGTGGCACGGATCGCGGTGGTGGCCGGGGACGGGATCGGCCCCGAGGTGGTCGCGCAGGCCCGCAAGGTCGTCGACGCGGTGCTCCCCGGTGTGGCGGCCACCGAGTACGACCTCGGCGCCGCCCGCTACCACCGTACGGGTGAGGTGCTGCCCGACTCGGTCCTGGCCGAGCTGGCCGGCCACGACGCCATCCTGCTGGGCGCCGTCGGCGACCCGAGCGTCCCGCCCGGCGTCCTGGAGCGGGGTCTCCTGCTGAAGCTGCGCTTCGCCTTCGACCAGTACGTCAACCTGCGCCCGTCGCGGCTCTGGCCCGGCACGGCCGGCCCGCTCGGTGGCGTCAAGCCCGGCGAGGTCGACCTGGTGGTGGTCCGCGAGGGCACCGAGGGCCTGTACGCCGGCGCCGGTGGCTCGCTGCACCGGGGCACCCCCGCCGAGATCGCCACCGAGGAGAGCCTGAACACCCGGCACGGCGTCGAGCGGGTGATCCGGGACGCGTTCGCCCGGGCGCGGCGGCGCGAGCGGCGCAAGGTCACGCTCGTGCACAAGACCAACGTCCTCACCCACGCGGGTTCCCTGTGGGCACGTGCCTTCGAGGCGGTCGCCGCCGAGCACCCGGACGTGACGACGGAGTACCAGCACGTCGACGCCGCCGCGATGTTCCTGGTGACCCAGCCCCAGCGGTACGACGTGGTGGTCACCGACAACCTGTTCGGC
>JAEYGD010000265.1 GCA_023402505.1 Actinomycetes bacterium | reverse complement strand
CGGGCGACCCCGGGTGGCCGTACGGCCGACGGCGAGCCGCTGCACGTCACGCTCGGCCTGGGCGCCCTGGCCGAGGCGGTGGTGGTGCCCGAGCGCGCGGTCATCCCGGTGCCGGCCGAGCTGCCGTTCGAGGCGGCGGCCCTGCTGGGCTGCGCCGTGCTCACCGGTGTCGGCGCGGTACGCCGCACCGCCGCCGTCGCCCCGGGCGACTCGGTGGCGGTGATCGGGCTCGGCGGGGTCGGCCTGTCGGCGGTGTCCGCCGCCCGGGCGGCCGGCGCCGACCCGGTGATCGCCGTCGACGTGTCACCGGCGAAGGAGGAACTGGCCCGCGCCGCGGGCGCCACCGACTTCCTGCTCGGCGACGACTCGCTCAGCCGCGCGGTCCGGCGGCTGACCGCAGGCCGGGGCGTCGACCACGCGCTGGAGTGCGTCGGGCGCGGCGCCACCATCCGCGCCGCCTGGCGGGCCGCCCGCCGTGGCGGACAGGCGATCGTGGTGGGGATGGGCTCCAAGGAGGACGTAGTCGGCCTCAGCGCCCTGGACATCTTCCACTCGGCGCGCACGCTGCGCTCCTCGGTCTACGGCTCCTCCGACCCGGACCGGGAGGTCCCGGTGCTGGCCCGGGCGGTGCTCGACGGAACGCTCGACCTTCCTCCCCTGATCACCGACCGGACGACGTTGGACGGCGCGGCGGAGGCGTTCGAGCGGATGGCCCGGGGCGAGGGCGCCCGCACCGTGGTGCTGTTCGGCGGGTGATCCGCTCACCGCGCCCGGTGTCCGCCCGACTGCCGCGGCCGCACTGTCACGGCGTCGAGCGGGCGCGCCGCGTCGCGACGTAACGCCGGATCTTCTCGGTGGTGCCGCAGTCGTCCATGCTGCACCACCGGCGACTGCGGTTCTTGCTCTCGTCGTAGAAGACGAACCGGCAGCCCCCGCATCCCTTGATCCGATCCAGCGCTCCCGTGGTGAGCAGCTGGACCGCCGCGTGCACCACCGGCCGCAGTGGCCGGGCGAGCGTGCGGTCGTCCTGCCAGGTCCACGTGAACGTGCTGCCCCGGTCGAGTCGTGCGTGAGCGAGCGCGTCCGCCTCCTCGTCGCGCACGGCGGCCAGTGCGGAAGCGGCCGGGTCGCGCCCGGCGGCCAGCGTGCGGAACACCTCGTCGAGCTGGTCGCGGATGCGTAGCGCTCGGGCGAAGGCGGCGCGCGCGCCGCGCGGATCGTCGCGGGACGAGCGACGCAGCGCTGCCGCCTCCGCCGTGGCGAGGGAGCCCGCGTGCCGGGCCCAGTCGACCAGCGCGGCGTAGCCCGTCAGCACGTCGTCGTCGGGTGGGCCGACGGGTGGACCGGTACGGGTGTTGACGAAGTCCAGGGCGAGATTGCCGCCCACCAGGCGCATCCGCGTCACGTCCTCGGCTGTTTCCATCGAAACCGATTTTACCAGTTGCCCTGGGGGGAAGCGTCCGATAGCGTTCCCTCCATAAGCTCTTTAGGGGGTAACACGGGAGGGTCGGATGGAGCGGAGACGCGCGGTCGGGGCACTCATCGGCTTGGCCGGCGGGACGTTCCTCTACACCACGGCCGAGGCGCTGCCGGTCGGGCTGCTGCTCCCGATGGCCGCGGACCTGACCGTCCCGCCGTCGCGCGTGGGAATGCTCGTCACCGCGTACGGCGCGCTGGTCCTCGTCGCCTCGGTCCCGTTGACGGCGCTGGCCCGGCGGGTCCCGCGGCGGCGACTGCTGTCGGCGCTCCTGGCCGGCTTCGTCGCCAGCACCCTGACCACGGTGCTAGCGGACACGTTCGCGTTGGTGCTGGCGGCCCGGCTGGCAACCGCGGCGACCCACGCGTTGTTCTGGGCGGTCGTGGTACCGGCCGCGGCCGAGCTGTTCCGGCCCGGCCTGCGTGGGCGGGTGGTCGCGATCGTGTTCGCCGGCGGCAACCTCGCGCTGGTCCTCGGCGTGCCGGCCGGCACCTGGCTGGGCGAACGCGCCGGCTGGCGGTCCGCGTTCCTGGCGGTCGCCGCGCTCGGCGCGATCGTGTTCGTCACGGTGGCCGCGCTGCTGCCCTCCGCACCGCCTGACCAGGGACACGCCGCCCGCGGTGCGGCACCCGACGCCCGCCGCTTCTGGCTGCTGGTCGCGGTGGCCGTCCTGACCACCGCCGGGGCGATCGCCGCCTACACCTACGTCGCGCTCTTCGTCACCGAGGTCAGCGGGATCGCCGCCTCGTCGGTCGGGGCCGTCCTGCTGGCGCGCGGCATCGCCAGCGTGCTCGGCATCGTCGCGGTCGGGGCGGTGGCGGACCGCAGCCCGTGGCTCGCCCTGGTCGGCGCCGTCGCGTTGCAGTCGGTGGCACTGCTCGGGCTCTACCCGCTCGGCCACCATCCGGTGGCGGCTATTGGGCTGCTCGCTCTGGCCGGGCTGGCCTTCGCCGCGTTCACCGCGTCACTGGGCGGTCTCGTGCTGCACGTGGCGCCCGGGCGCTCCGACCTCGCCGCCGCCACCCTTTCCGCCGCCGTCAACCTCGGCATCGCCGGTGGCGCCCTGGTCGGCGGCCTCACCCTGTCCAGTCACGGCGTACGCGACACGGCGCTGGTCGGCGCCCTGCTCGGCGTCCTCGCCCTACTGCTCGCACTCGGCGAACGGCTCATCCCACCCACCGGCTCCCGGTCGGGAGGTCGACGCGGCTCCACGTCGACGCCAATCTCCGGAATCAGGCCGACCAGTGCCACACCGAAGCCTCCGGCAGCCGTGCCGTCCGGTGATCCGGGCCCTCGCTGAGCACCGCTACTCAGACGAGACACTGGATGCGCACCTTGGGCTGCTCGTTCCGGAGATGGCCCTCCTTGTGCTGGCGGACCTGCTCGTTCCAGACCTCCTGGTCGTAGTCGGGGTCGGCGGGATCCACCTGTGCGACCCGTCGCTGTAGTGAAACTTCTCGTCGCCGGACCGCAGGACGCTCACCGCAGCCAGCCCAGGAACCGTCGGTGCAGCACCCCAGCCGGCACCCAGCTCAGGTCTTCGGAGGCGCGCACCAGCTGGGCGCCCAGGTAGAGAGCCAGGGATATCGGAGCACCGTCGAACTCCGCGCGCAGCTCCCGCTGCCGGGTGCGGCAGGGCCAGGGCGTGTCGCAGCCGCCACAGCTCCAGATCGGCAGCACCGGACCGTGCGTGGTCATCCGCGACCTCCGAGCACCGCCACGGTCAGGGACCGCGCCTGCCGGGTGGTCGCCCAGTCCACCTGCCAGCACGGGTACGGCGTCAGCCGCGACCACGCCGAGCGATGTCGCCGGGCCAGGGGCATCGCGACGGCCATCATCTGCTGCTCGCAGGACCCTCGTCGCCTCTGTGGTGTCTCTTCCCGCATCTCTGACTCCCCTGCGTCGGGCAGCGCTTCGTGACCGATTCCGACTCACGGGACCGCCTCTGGAACTTTCGGTAACTGCGACGCTACGATCACGGCGACGTCGGCTGGACTCACCCGGAGTACGGGTGAGCAAGCCAAATGCTGGCGGCGGCAGCGGTTTCCGGCGGAAACATCGACCGCCGGTCAACGTGGAGATGACGGATGGCAGGTCGCGGACGACCCACACCACAGCGCGGCGAGGTGACCGGCTATCTCTTCAAGCTGATCCGGGAGTCCATTCCGCTTACACAGGAGCGGCTCGCGGTCGACCTCGGCGTCGACCGCGTGACCCTGCAGAGCTGGGAATCCGGACGCCGGCCGTTCACGGCGGTGCCGCTCGGGCACGCGATCGCCGTCCGGCACCGGCTCAGGCGGCTCGGCGCGAACACGGTCCTGCTCGCCGCACTCGACGACGCCGCCGAGGCAGATTTCATCCTCGCCGCAGTTCTGGACGGGCGATGGGACCGCCGCGATATCACCGAACAACCGCTCGGCTGGTCCGTGCTCACTCACCGATTGACCGATTTGATCCTCTGGGCCGTCCTAGGGCAGACACCGACCTTCGCCGGAGACATACCCAACACGCGTTCCCGGCGGGGTCCGGTCGCCTCCGGGCCGACCCTGCCCATCGACGAACAGCGCGCCTTCTTCGCCCACCTTCATGTGCTCGCCGAACGTGCAGCCACGGCGCGGGAGCCGCACGTGCTGCTGCACCGGCAGGCCTGCTTCCTCGCCGGCATGGATCCCACCAGGGCGGCGGCGGGATGGCTCACCCGGACCACCGCCCGCGCCCGCCGGGTGACCGGCTTCAGCACCTGGTCACCGCTGTGGGCCGATGCCCGCTCAGTGGTCACGTCCCTGGCGAACCAGGGCGACCCGGAACCGCTGCGGGACTTCATCGCCCGCGCGCATCCCGACGACGCCTGCGAGCGGGCGGCCCTGAACTACTCGGCCTATTGGGTGGGCGAGATCCCGTACCGCCACCGCGACGACTCCTTCATGCCCGGGACGCTCGCTGACTGGCACGGCTCGATCCTGCTCCGGCACCTGGTCCAGCGCCTCACCCCAGCGCACCCCTTCGTCGACCTCAACATCCACAACGTCTGGGCTCTGCTGGCCGCACGACGCGGCCTCACGCTCGACCACCCCGCCGTAACTCGGGCGCTTCTCGACCGCAGCGGCCCGCTCCTGGACAGTGGACGGATCTCCGCGCAGTCACGGCAGGAACTAACCTCGATCGTCTACAGCCTGCGGGCGGACGGACTTACCGGCACAGGGACGGGCAGATGACGGACGACCATGACGCCGCTGGAGCGATGAGCTTCATCTTCGAAGCCGGCGTGCTGAAGCGCGCGGCCCGCACCGGCTGGTGGTTCGCCGGGGTCGAGCACCCCGAGTCGATCGCCGGACACTCGTTCCGCACGGCGCTCATCGGGATGATGCTCGCCGCCATGGAAGGCGCCGATCCGGCCCGGGTGTCGATGCTGTGTGTCCTGCACGACACCCAGGAAACCCGGATCACCGACATCCCGCACATCGCCAAGCGCTACCTCACCGCCGTACCCAATACCGCCGTCACCGCCGACCAGGTCGCCGCTTGCCCACCGGCTGTCTCCAACGTCATCACCGACGCGGTCGCCGAGTACGAAGCGGGCGAGACACTCGAAGCCGTCGTCGCCCGCGACGCCGACAAGCTGGAATGCCTCGTCCAGGCCGTCGAGTACAGCCATCAGGGCATCGGCAACGTCCAACGCTGGATCGACAGCTCACGAGCGGCACTCAAGACCGCCAGCGCCCACCGCCTCGCCGACGCCGCCCTCATCGGACAACCCCTCGCCTGGCTCAATCCTCCACCATCGCGGTAGGCGCTCCGCAGTCAGCCGAGGACCCGGGCCAGTTCGGTGCGGGAGCGGACGCCGAGCCGGTGGAAGATGTTGCGCAGGTGGTGGTCGACGGTCCGGGTGGACAGGAACAGCTGGGTGGCGATCTCCCGGTTGGTGGCCCCGGAGGCGACCAGGTGGGCGATGCGCAGTTGCTGACCGGTGAGCAGCTGCGCGACCGGCCGGGACGGGGCGCCGACCGACTCCCCCGCCGCGCGCAGCTCCGCGGTCGCCTGCTCCGCCCACGCGTCGGCCCCGAGCAGCGTGAACGTCTGGCGGGCGCGGTGCAGGTGGGCGCGGGCGTCGCGCGGTCGCCGGCACCGGCGCAACTCCTGACCGAAGAGTAGTTCGGTGCGGGCCCGCTCGAAGGTGGCGGCGTCGGCCGGGTGCAGCCGCAGCGCCGTGTGGAACTGCTCCTCCGCCTCGGCGCTGCCGCGCGGGGCCAGCAGCGCGTGGCACCGGGCCGACAGCGCCCGGCGCGACGGGCTGGCCGTGCTGCTGGCCCACCGGTCGAAGACGGCGAGGGCGGCCCGGGCGCGCGCGTGGTGGCCCAGGTGGGCGGCGGCCTCCACCAGGTGCGGGGTGGCCATCACCTGGACCAGGACCTGGCCTCGGCCGGTGCCGGGACGGGCTAGCGAGGCGAGCCGGTCGGCGGCGTCGGCGTGCCGGCCGTCGACCAGGTCGAGCACGCCCAGCGCCCACTGGGCGAGGGCGTACGGCCGGCTGCCCGGCGCGGCGGTGTCGCCGATCTCGGCGACGTGCCGCAGGGCGGTGTCCCGTTCGGCCCGCACCGCGGCGAGCACGGCCAGCAGACCCAGGTGTACGCCGGCGCAGGTGTGCTGGCCGCCGGCCCTCGCCACCCGCAGCCCTTCCCGGCAGCTGTCCGCCGCCGCGTCGTGCCGGCCCAGCCAGTACTCGGCCATCGCGCGCAGCTCCAGCGCCCGTGGCAGCAGGGACAGCTCACCGGTGCTGCGGGCCAGGTCCACGGCGCGGTCGGCGAGCCGGTGCGCGGCGGCGTCCACGGCCACCAGCAGGCCGGCCACCGCCGCGCCGGTCAGCGCGGTGGGTGTCAGCGCGGCTCCGGAGAGCCGTCCGCCGAGGACGACGGCGCGGCGCAGCAGCGGCCCGCCCTGCTGGTGCTCGCCGCGCAGGGTGGCGGCCACCCCGGTGGCGAGGGTGGCCAGCAGCTCGGCCTCCGGCGGGTCGCCGTCGCGGCGCAGGGCGGTCACGCGGCGAGCCACCTCGGCGTACCGGTACTGGTCGCCGGAGAAGCAGATGGCCTCGCCGGCCCGCAGCAGCGCGACCAGCGCCGCGGTGCGGTCCGTGCCGGCCAGCGTCGCGGCGGCGGCCAGCAGGGTGGCCAGCGCGGCCGGCGGCGATTCGCACCGTAGCTGCATCTCGCCGCGCAACAGGTCGGCCGGCCCGGTGACGGTCGGGTCGGCGGGCAGGGCGTGCAGCAGCGCGTGTGCCTGGTCGGGCCGTCCGGCCATCCAGGCGTACCGGGCGGCGGTGACCCGCCGGGTGGCGGCGCGAGTGGCGTCGTCGCTGAGGGCGGCGGCCCGGGCCAGGGCCGCCGAGGCGGTGGCCCAGCCGTCCGCGCCGGTGGCCGCGGCCTCCTCCAGCT
>JAEYGD010000178.1 GCA_023402505.1 Actinomycetes bacterium | reverse complement strand
ATGTCCGCGCTGGGGCCGCTCGACGTCGCGCTGGTCCCGGTCGGCGGGTGGGGGCCGACGCTCGGCCCGGGTCACCTGGATCCGGCCGGGGCGGCCGAGGCCGTCCGGCGGGTCGCGGCGGCGTGGGCGGTACCCATCCACTTCGGCACGTTCTGGCCGATCGGCTGCGACCGGATCCGCCCGGACCGGTTCGCCGGGCCGGGCGACGAGTTCGCCCGGCGGGCCGGGGCCGTCTCCCCGGCCACCCGGGTACGGGTGCTGCGGCCGGGCGAGTCGTTCACGGTGCGCCCGTGACGGCGACCCTCGCGGCGCTCGGCTCGCTGATCCTGGTGGTGCTGCTCGGGTCCGTGGTGCCCGTGCTGCCGACCGGCGCGGCGGTCAGCGGCGCCGCCGCGCTCGCCGCGCACCAGCACCCGCTGACCGTCGTCCTGGTCGTGCTCGCCGGCGCCGGCGGCGCGTACGCGGGTGACCTCGCGACGTACCGCCTGCTCGGCTGGGGCGGCGAGCGGCTCGCGGGCCGGCTGCACGGGCTGCACGCGCGACCGCGGGTCGGCCGGTTGTCGGCCCGGATGCGTCAGGGGCGGGTCTCGACGCTGCTGGTGTCCCGGCTCATTCCGGGCGGCCGGGTCCCGGTGCTGCTCGCCGCGGCCGTGTCCGGGCTGGACTGGCGGCGCTTCGCGGTGGCGAACCTGCCGGCCGCGCTGGCGTGGTCGGCGCTGTACGCCGCGATCGGCGTCCTCGGGCGGGCGGTGTTCCCGGAGCCGTGGCAGAGCGTCGTCGCCGCGATCGCCCTCGTCCTGCTGGTCACCCAGGTGCTGAGCTGGCTGGGCCGGCGGCGCGCGGCGGCGGACGGGACGCCGTGACCGGTGGCGGTCAGTCGTCCGGGCCCCGCAGGCCGAGCTGACGCAGCCAACCGAGCAACTGCCGGTGTACGGCGTCCGGCCCGACCAGCTCGCCCTCCTGCGGCCAGTTCGCCGGATGGATGAGCAGCGCCTGCGTCTGCCAGCCGCCGAGACCACCGTGGCAGCCGATCAGCTCCTCGAACGCCGCGACCTCCTCCAGACCCGGCTCGACCGCGCTGATCACCACGAGGTCGCCGACGTGCTCCATCGCCTGGTGACGCAGCAGGTCCCGGCGTGCCCACCGGCCGTACGGCAGCAGCGGGTCGTCGCCGTCGACGTGGCCGTCCCGCAGGCGGTGGCAGCCCCGCGACCCGATCGCCAGCGGCCCGGCGGCGGAGTCCACCACGACCAGGCCGACACCCGGGTGCGCGGCCAGGCCGTCGATCAGGCCGGGTGCGACGGTGTCGATCCGCTCCCGGCCCAGCCGTCCCGGGTGCCGGGGCAGGTAGATCATCGCCAGGTTGCCGGACGCCACCACCACGGTCTCCGGGTCGCCCCGGGTGGCGGCGTCCTCGCGGTCGGCCGGCCCCAGGGTGACCTCGCCGCCGTCGGTGTGCGAGCGGACCGCCACCCGGGTCGCCGTGCCGGTCGCCCCGCCCCGACCGGCGACCTCGGTGAGCAGGGTGTTCACCCGCCCCCACTCCTCGACGGGGCCGGCCGCCTCGGCGGTCGTCGCCGGCCGGCCGTCGGGGGCGGGCGGCCGCACCGCCGGTGCGGCGAGCCGCGCGACCACCTCCGCCAGCGACTCGCCGTACCGCTGCCGGAACGTGGCGCCCTGGCTCTGGCCGTGGTCACTGAGCACCACGAGGTGGTAGCGACGTGCCGCCTCCGTGGCCAGCCGCTGCAGGATGCCGAGGGTCTGGTCGAGCGCTTCGAGGACCGCGAGCGCCTGCGGCCGGGCCGGTCCGGCGTGGTGCGCCACCTCGTCGTAGTCGAGGAAGTCGCAGAAGATGACGGGTGTCCCGCTGGCCATCTGTTCGGCGATGAGCGACACGTTCAGGTCACTGAGCAGGCTGGCCATCGGGCGCAGCGCCAGGTACGAGCCGCTGCGCCCGCCGCGGGGCTGGACGTCGCGCAGCCGCTGCCGGCGGGCCTCGTACAGCTCGCGGATCACCTGGCCGGCGCCGCGTACGACCGCCCGGGCGAAACCGTACGGGCTGGCCATGAACACCGCGTAGCCGCGGGTGGACCGGCCGGGCAGCCCGGCCCGGCTCACCGTGAGCAGGCTGGTCGGCGCGTCGCCGGAGAAGGCGGTGCTGATGCTGACGCCGCCCTCGCGCAGCAGCCCCCGCCCGGTGGACAGGCGCCGTTCGATCTCGGCGGCGTCCCGGGGCCGGCTGGTGACCACCAGGCGCCCCGTGGTGCCGGCGCCGTCGCCGCTCGCCGGCGCCTTCTCGTACCACCGGTAGGCCGGCACGTGCCGGACGTCGCCGTGCAGCAGCCCGGCCTGGGCGGCGGGGGTGGTGGCCGGCAGGCCGGTGTGCCAGTGGGTCATCCGGTGACTGCGCGAGCGCAGCCACCGACCGATCGTGGGCAGGTTGCCGGCGCGGATGGCCCACTGCACCAGCGGCGCGGCCACCCCGTCGAGCTGGACGACCAGCAGGCCGTCGCCCACCTGCGGTCCGGGCCCCGCCGTCGTGGCGTCGGCCGCCCGGCGACACCACGGCAGGTGCCGCCGGGCCTCCCGCCGGCGCCGCACCCGGGTCATCACCCACAGCATCTCGCTGACGAACGCGTCGTCGGTGCCGGCGTCGGCCAGCCAGTTCACCACCGCCGCGAGGGCCACGGCGAGCCACGCGGCGGCGAACGCGTCAGCGAACCCGGCGACGTCCGCCTCCGGGTTGAGCCGCAGCGCGACGTACATGACGACGGACTGCACGGCGACGCCGATGACCAGCGCGCCGAACCCGCTCAGCACGGTGGCCAGGGCGAACAGCAGCGGACGCAGCACCGCGCCGATCGCGGCGATCAGCCCGACCAGCCACAGGATCGCCAACAGGCCGCTGGCGGTGATCCCGGGCAGCAGCCACAGCGTCGCGCTGAGCACCACGAACGACGTGACGACGCTGCGCAGCAGCGCCCGGATGCGGGCCACGGTGGGCCGGTAGTCGCGCAACACCCGCAGACCGACGCGCACATGCTGGGGCAGCGCTCGGCGCGTCCCAGCATCCCGCTCCGGCTCCATCTGGACCCACAATGCCACACCTGAGCTGGCAAGATCCGGCCGGGACCGGAGCCGGCCGGGTCACGGGACCGTGGCGCCGTACGCGGCCAGGATCTCCAGGACCGGCTGGTAGTACGTCGTCCCGCCGGTGGTGCAGTTGCCGCTGCCGCCGGACAGGACGCCGAGGACGGTCCCGGTCGCCGCCGAGTAGAGCGGACCGCCGCTGTCGCCGGGCTCCGCGCAGATGTTGGTGCGGATCAGCCCGGACACGCTGCCCTCGGCGTAGTTGACCGTCTGGTTCAGGCCGGTGACCGTTCCGCAGCGCACGCCGGTGGTGGCCCCGCTGCGGCACACCGCCTGACCGACGTACGCGGCGCCGGCGCCGTTGATCGGGAGTAGACCGGGGTGGGTGTACACCGCGCTGGGGTGGCTGACCGTGCCCGTGTAGCGCACGATGCCGTAGTCGTTGCCCGGGAAGCTGCTGCCGGTGCGGCTGCCCAGGACGGTGGTGCGACCGCTGTCGGCGTACCAGGTCGACGCGGTCCGGGTGCAGTGGCCGGCGGTGACGAAGTGGGCCGTGCCGCCGGCGCGTACGTTGACGCCCAGGGAGCAGCGGCCACCGCCGCCGTAGACCGCCTGCCCGCCTGCGATGAGCAGGCGCAAGCGGCCGGGGTCCCGGCGGAACTGGGCCCCGGACCGGTCGGCGACCGCCCGCAGCGCCCGGGTCCGGGCCTCGTCGACGGACTGGTCCACGGTCAGCGTCATCCGGCCGGTCGCCGGGTCGGGGCCCCAGGTGGTCCCGGCGGTACGCACCTCGGCGACCGTGGCGGGCCCGCCGGCGGCGGCCGGGGTGGCCGGGGCCAGCAGCACGGTGAGCGCGAGGACGACGAGCGGTATGCGGCGCATCCGCTACCTCCGATCGCTGATTGTCGATGCATCTCGCAGGATCCGCTGTCGCCGGCCCGGATTCAACCCCGTCGGGGGAGGTGCAACCGATCGATGGACGTGATTCCATTGGTCATGCGTCGAATCCTCGCCGGACTGGCCGCCCTGATCGTGACCGGCCCGCTGGTCGTCAGCGCGGGAAGCGCCTCCGCCGCGACCACGCCGCCCACCGCGGTCATCGCCAGCGACTTCCCGGACCCCGATGTGATCAAGGTGGGGAGCACCTACTACGCCTACTCCACCAACAACGGCAACGGGAACGTGCCGGTCGCCACGGCCACCTCGCTCACCGGGCCGTGGACCCGCCGCCCGGACGCGCTGCCGACCCTGGGCTCCTGGGCCAACGGTGGCCTGACCTGGGCACCCGACGTGTCCGCGCTCGCCGACGGCCGCTACCTGCTCTACTACACCGCCCGCAGCCGGTCCGTCGGCCGGCAGTGCATCGGCGCGGCGGTGGCCAGCAGCCCGCTGGGGCCCTTCACCGCCGTCGGCGCCGGGCCGCTGATCTGCAACGGCGGGGAGGGCGGCGACATCGACGCGTCCAGCTTCGTCGACGGCACCGGGGCGCGCTACCTGCTCTACAAGGACGACGGCAACGCCATCGGCCAGCCGACGAGCCTGTGGCTGCAGCGGGTCGCCGCGGACGGGGTGACCCTGCAGGGCACCCGGGTGGAACTGCTGCGCAGCGGCCGCCCGGAGGAGGCCGGCATCGTGGAGGCCCCGGTGCTGACCCGGGTCGGCGGGCGCTACGTGCTGTTCTACTCGCTGGGCGGGTACGGCGGCGACGGCTACCAGACCAGCTACGCGACCGCCACCTCGCTCACCGGGCCGTACACCAAGGCGTACCGGTCGCTGCTGACCACCGCCAGCCTGGACGGCAGCGTGCGGGGCCCGGGCGGCGCGGACGTCGTGCGTGAGGCCGGCGGCGACCACATCGTCTTCCACGGCTGGATCAACGGCTACACCGCCCGTGGCATGTACGTGGCCGCGCTCGGCTGGGCCGGCGAGTACCCCGTCGTGCGGGGCAGCCGGGTGCGCTACGAGGCCGAGCGCGGCACGCTCAACCGCTGCTCGGCGCGGAGCGCCTCCACCGCGTCACAGGGACAGGTGGTCGCCTACCTCGACCACGCCGACAGCTGGGTGGAGGTGACCGTCTTCGCCCCACGGGCCGGCGGCTACACCGCCCACATCGCGTACGCCGCGGGTTACGGCGACGCGCAGCACACGCTGACCGTCAACGGCGGCGCCGGCCAGGTGGTCAACTATCCGAACACCGGTTGGGAGACGTGGCGGCAGGCGCGCGCGGACGTGACCCTCAATGCCGGCTACAACACACTGCGGCTCACCCACCGGTCCCGCTGGGCGGAGATCGACTTCATCGAGGTCGCGTAACCCGGCGTACCCGTCACCGGTCAGCGGCGGTCCAGCTCGGCCTCCAGCCGGCGCACGAGCGTCCGGCGGCCCTTGCCGTCGCGCTCGCGGCGCAGCGCGGTCCGCAGCTGGCGCGTGTCGAGGTCGCGTACCCGCTTGACCGCGTCCGCGACACGCAGGTCCAGCAGCTTCCCCACCGCCGTGGTGTCGCTGCGGGCGCGCTTGGCCGGCCCGGTGTTCGGCACGTACTGCCGGCCCGACCGGGAGGCCCGCCGCTTGCGGGTGTCCGTCGCGCGGCGCTGCTCGTCGGAGAGCTGCTCCCACGCCCGCTTCGGCAGGTACCGGCTCGTCTCGGCGCCCCGGCGGGCCCGCGTGCCGCCCTCCCGGGTCTGCCACTGCTCCGCGCCCCAGCGCCGCAGGGACTGTTGCCGCTCGTCGCGCGGGCCCTCGTAACCCCCACCGCGCTTCTGGTACTCCTTCGTGAGCAGCTGCGACTTGCGCGCCGACCACTGCCCGGGGCGCCCGCCCCGGTCCGAGGCCTGGATCTCGTCCTTGAGCCGCTTCCTCAGCTCCGGGTCCGTGTACCGAGCCATACCCGGGGCTACCCGGCGCGGCGCGGCGTATGCCTCGCTCCGCGCCACGGGCGGACGGCCGGTGAGCGTCCGTTTGCCAGACTGGTCAACCGTGCAGACCCTCGCCGTCCGTTCCCTGACCCGCCGGTTCGGGGAGCTGGTCGTCCTCGACGACGTGACGTTCGCCCTCGACGCCGGTCAGCTCGCCGCCGTCGTCGGACCGAACGGCTCCGGCAAGACCACGCTGCTGCGGTGCGTCGTCGGGGCGGACCGCCCGGACGAGGGGGAGGTGCTGCTCGACGGGAAGCGGTGCTACGAGACGGATCCCCGGGTACGGGCGACCGTGGCGGCGGCCCTCGACGACATCGACTTCTTCCCGGACCTGTCGGTCGCCGAGCACCTGGAGTTGGTCGCGTACGCGCACGGCGGCTCAGCCGGGCCGGTGGCGGAGCTGCTGGCCGAACTCGGCCTCGACGGCGCCCGCGACCAGCTTCCGGCGACCCTCTCCAGCGGCCAGCGCCGGCGGCTCGCGCTCGCCTCATGTTTCGTCCGCCCCCGTGGCCTGCTCGTCCTCGACGAACCCGAGCAGCGGCTCGACGCGCGGGGCCGCGCCTGGCTGGCGGACCGGCTGCTGCGGGAGAAGGCGGCCGGTACGGCGGTGCTGATGGCGTCGCACGACGCCGACCTCATCGAGCGGGTCGCCGACCACCGGCTCGAGATCGGCCGCTGAGGTGACGGTGACGACCACCCGCCCGGCGGGGAGCGGGCCGAGCGCCCGGCAGGTACGCCAGCGGCTGCGCCGGGCACGGCGCCGGCACCACTCGGGCTCGCTCGCCGACACCCTGACCGATGTCTACGTGGTCGTCCTGTTCGTCGCGATGTACGGCTGGTTCGCGGTCAGCGGGCTCCGTGAGCACCTCGGGACGACGCCGCCCGCGCGCGGCGACGCCGCCGACCGTTACTGGCTCGGCGTGGCCGTCGCGCTGGCCGTGGCCGGGCTCGGTTGGCGGGCGCTGCGGGTGGTCGGGCCGCTGCTGGTGACGCCGGCGCTGCAGACCTGGGTGGTCAGCTCCCCGCTCGACCGCCGGAGCTGGCTGCTGCCCCGCCTCGGCTGGCTGGTGCTCGGCGGGAGCGCCGCCGGTGGCGTGCTCGCCGTGGCGGCGGTCTTCGGTGGTGGCTCCGACAGCGCGGTCGAGTGGGCGTGGGCGGCCCTGGCCGGCGCGGCGGCCGGCGGCGGGGGCGGATCGCTGGGCGTCCTGGCCC
>JAEYGD010000054.1 GCA_023402505.1 Actinomycetes bacterium | reverse complement strand
CGGCCAGGGCGCCCCGCGACGGCCCCGGCACGTGACCGTGGCCGGGCGGCGGGTCTGCCACCGCGTCGACGGCGCCGGGCCGCCGGTCGTGCTGCTGCACGGCATCGGGCGTACGCTGCGCGACTTCGACGAGCTGCACGAGCGGCTCGCGCAGCGGTTCCGGGTGCACAGCGTCGACCTGCCCGGCTACGGCGGCTCGCTGCCGATGACCGCGCCGTACACGCTGCCGGAGCTGGGCCGGTTCGTCGGCCGCTACCTCGACGCGGTCGGGGTGGACAAGCCGGTGCACCTGGTCGGCAACTCGCTCGGCGGCGCGGTCGCCATGCAGTTCGCCGTCACCGAGCCGGCCCGCGTGAGCAGCCTCGGCCTCCTCACGCCCGCCGGCTTCGGTCAGGAGGTGACGATCATGCTGCGGCTGCTCGCGCTGCGCCCGTTCGGGCGGCTGCTGCTGCGCCCCAGCCGGTGGTCGGCCCGCCGCACCGAACGCGCCCTGTTCCGCGACCCGGCGTTCGTCACCCCGGAGCGGATCGCGTACGCGCTGGAGGTGGCCCGCCAGCCGCACGCCGCGCGGGTCGTGCTGGAGACCGCCCGCAACCTCGGCACCTTCCGCGGGGTCAGCCCCCGGTGGCGGGAGGACCTGCTGGCGCGGCTGGCGGAGATCGACCTGCCCACCCTCATCGTGTGGGGTGAGAAGGACCTGATCCTGCCGGCGACCCACCTGGCGGCGGCCCGCACCCGCCTGCCCCGGGCACGCACCCACCTGTTCGACGACTGCGGCCACCTGCCGCAGGTCGAACGCGTCGAGGAGGTCCACCGGTTGCTGGTCGACCTCTGGTCCACCTGCCCCGACCGGCCGGCCCGCTCAGCCTGACGTCCCGGCGGCCCGCAGCGCCCGCCGCCGGGCCAGCACCGTGGCCGCCACCAGGGCCGACAGCAGGGCGGCGATGACGAACACGGTGCCGGGCACGACCGGCGCGACCAGCACCAGCGCCGCCGTGGCCGGGAACGCCGCCGGCACGGCCCCGAACGGGTGCGGGCGTACGTGCAGCAGCCACACGGTCACCAGGTAGACGGCGACCGGCACGGCGATCGCGTACCCCACCACGGTCCCGTGCGCGTGGCTGGCGTGCCGGAGCGTGTCCACGGCCACCTCCAGTCCGGCGCCGACCGCCGCGACCGACGCGAAGATCAGATAGTGGCCGTACCCCCAGGCGAGGGTGTGCGTCAACCGGGTCGGCACCGCCACCGGCCGGTCGAAGTAGAGCCACCACAGGGCGAACACGATTACCGCCCCGGCCGCCCCGAGGCGGCGCAGGCCGTCGTCGCCCGCGTCCAGCCCGGCCTGCACCGCCAACGACACCGCGAGCACCACCTCGCCGAGCACGATCAGGGTGAACAGCCCGTACCGCTCGGCGATGTGGCCCGGGTGCCACGGGGTCATCCGGGTCCGTTCGGCCACCGCCGGCACCAGCAGGTCGGCCGCCGCCAGGACCAGGAACGTCACCGTCCACCACTCGACCGGCAGCAGCAGCCGCACCAGCCAGCCGGCCTGCACGACGGCCACCCCGATCGCGTACCGGTGGTCGGTCCGCCGGTGGCCCGGGTCGCCGGCCGCCGCCCGGAGCCAGTTCCGGACGGTGGCCAGCCGCATCACCACGTACCCGTAGGTCGCGGTGGTGAAGTCGCCGTCGGTGAACGCGCCCGGCACACCGGCCGCGAGGATCAGGGCGCCGGCGATCTGCACCAGCACGGTGAGGCGGTAGACGTCGTCGTCGGTGTCGTACGCGGAGGCGAACCAGGTGACGTTCATCCACGCCCACCAGATCGCGAAGAACACCATCAGGTACCGGGCCACGGCGTGGCCCACGTGGTCGGCGGAGACCTCGTGGTGCAGGTTCGCGGCGGCCTGCGCCACGGCCACCACGAAGCACAGGTCGAAGAACAGCTCCAGCGGCGTGGCCGAGCGGTGGTCCTCGTCGGTCCGGCGGGCCGTCATGGGCCGGTACCAGGGCCGCAGTGGACGCGTCGTGGTCACCCGGTCTCCTCCGGCCGCCGCGCCGGGCCCCACCGGCGCTCCGCCCTCACCCTAGGTGGCCCACCCGGTCGGTCGGGCCGGTTCGGGCGGGACGTCGCCGGTGGCCGCGCACCCGCTGGCGTGGCCCGAGCCACTCGGCGCACGGGTCGCCGCAGCCGGGCGGCAGCGCGGTCGATCATAGATACATGACGCATCCCTCCGCGCCGGAGCGCGTGCCCGCCGCAGCGGAACGCCCGGCCACCCCGTCGGCGGCCGAACGCGCCTACCGGCACCTGAAGCGGTCGATCCTCGAGCAGCTCCTCCCCGGCGGATCGCTGGTCAGCGAGGGCGAGATCGCCGAGGCCACCGGCGTCTCCCGCACCCCGGTACGCGAGGCGCTGCTGCGCCTGGAGGCGGAAGGACTCGTCAAGCTCTACCCCAAGCGGGGCGCGCTGATCCGCCCGGTCTCGGCCCGGGAGATCGGCGACGTCGTCGAGGCGCGGCGGCTCGTCGAGCTGCACGCCGCCGAGCGGGTCTGGCCGCGCCGGGCGGCGCTCAAGGCCGCGCTCGCCGCGCGGCTGGCCGAGATGCGCGCCGCGCACGCGGCCGGCGACCTGACCGCCCTGATGGCCGCCGACCGGGCCTTCCACGCCACCGTCGTCGACGCGGCCGGCAACGAGATCCTCGCCGAGTTCTACCAGCGGCTGCGCGACCGGCAACTGCGGATGGGGGAGGCCAGCTTCCGGCTCTCGCCCGGCTGGGCCGAGGTGGCGCTGACCGAACACGCGGCGCAACTCGCCGCCCTCGACTCCGACGATCCCCAGCCGTGGCTCACCGCGGTCGCCGCGCACATCGACAACGCCGCGACCGTGCTGCGGACCTTGCGGTGACGGCGCCGGCTCCCGCCGGCCCGGTCGTGCCCCGCCGCTCCGCCGCGCTGGTGTGGGGCGTGGCGCTGAGCGCGTACGTGGCCGCGGTCTTCCACCGCAGCTCGCTCGGCGTCACCGGGGTCGACGCCGCGGAACGTTTCCACATCAACGCGTCCGCCCTGGCGACCTTCTCGGTCGCCCAGCTCGCCGTGTACGCGGCGATGCAGGTGCCGGTCGGGGTGCTGCTCGACCGGTTCGGCTCGCGCCGGCTGCTCGTCGCCGGCGGTGTGCTCATGGTCGCCGGGCAACTCTGCTTCGCCCTGGCCACCGACGTCCGCCTGGCCGTGCTGGCCCGGGTCCTGGTCGGGCTCGGTGACGCCGCCACGTTCATCAGCGTGCTGCGGATCGTGACGGTCTGGTTCCCCGGGCGCCGCAACCCGCTGCTGACGCAGCTGACCGGGACGCTCGGCCAGCTCGGGGCGATCCTCGGCGCCGTACCGCTGGTGGCGCTGCTGCACCACGCGGGCTGGACCACCGCGTTCCTGGTCGCCGCCGCGGTCGGCGCCACCGTGCTCGTGCTGGTGATCGCCCTGGTCCGGGACGATCCGGGCCGGGACGCCGCCGTCCGGGCGGCCCCCGACCTCGCCGCCGTGCGCCGGCAACTCGCCACCGCCTGGGCCGAGCCCGGCACCCGGCTCGGACTGTGGGCGCACTTCGTCACCCAGTTCTCCGGCGCCGTGTTCGCGCTGCTGTGGGGATACCCGTTCCTCGTGCAGGGGCAGGGCCTGCACCCGACGGCCGCGGCCGGGCTGCTCACCCTGATGACCGCCGCGATGCTGCTCGCCGGTCCACTGATCGCGCACCTGTGCGCCCGCCATCCGTTCCACCGCTCGGTGCTGGTCTTCGCGATCACCGGGGCCACCGCGGCGGTCTGGACGGTGGTGCTGGCCTGGCCCGGCCGCGCGCCGGGCTGGCTCCTGGTGGTACTGGTGCTGGTCCTGGCCGCCAACGGTCCCGGCTCGATGATCGGCTTCGACTACGCCCGCACCTTCAACCCGGTCAGCCGGATCGGCAGCGCGACCGGCATCGTCAACGTCGGCGGCTTCGTCGCCTCGATCGGGTTGGTGCTCGCCGTCGGTGTGGTGCTCGACCTGGCCACCCCGGCCGGGAGCGACACGCCCGACCTGTCGGCGTTCCGCTGGGCCTTCGCCGTGCAGTACGCGCTCTGGGTGCTCGGCGTGGTGCAGGTGCTGCGGTGGCGCAACGCCGCCCGCCGCCGGCACACCGCGACGGCCGGGATCGCCGTGGCGGTGTCGACCTGACGGCGCCCGCGTTGCGTACTGACGTCGCCCGGCGTCGCGTGGCCGCAGCGCGCCGCGGACGGCGCCGGGTAGCCGGTCAGCTGAAGCGGCGGCGGAGGACCAGGTCGTCGAGGACGAGGGTCAGGCCGGCCCCGAGCAGCCAGACGTCCTTGGCCAACCCGATGCCGTCCTGGGTGGGCTTGAGGCTGCCCGGCTCGCGCATCCCCGGGGTCTTCAGGTAGAGCCGCACCAGGCCGGCGCCGAACGCGGCCAGGCCCAGACCGGCCAGCGCCGACGGGACGAACGGCGCGAGCAGCGCGGCGCCCAGCGCGATCTCCGCCCGGGACAGCAGCCGGGCGAACCGGTCCGCGTCCAGCTGCGCGAGTTGCGGGACCGCCCCCACCGCCATCCCGTGCATGCCCTGCGCGGCCTCGCCCTCCAGCGTCCGTTTGCCGAGCCCCGAGTTGAGGATGAACGCGCCGGTGCTGACCCGCAGCGGCACATGGCTGACCTTCATCGCGCACTCCCGTCCGACCGGCGAACCGTGCGCCTGCCTACCCGGGAGTGCCCGGCCTAACCCCGCCGGCCCGCGGGCGCGGGAAGCTGCGCCAGGCCGTGCCGCTAGGCCGTCGCCGGCAATCGGCGGTACCTTCACCCCGAGGGGCGATCGTCGGGGTGACCGGCGTCGGACGGCGCGTGTCGCCGGGGGCAGGAGGAGATCGTGAGCCAGCAGGTCCGGGGAGTCGTCTCCCGCAGCAAGGGCGCACCGGTCGAGGTGACCACGATCGTCGTGCCGGATCCCGGGCCGGGTGAGGCGGTGGTCCGCGTCCTGTCCTGCGGCGTCTGCCACACCGACCTGCACTACCGCGAGGGCGGCATCAACGACGACTACCCGTTCCTGCTCGGTCACGAGGCGGCCGGCGTCGTCGAGCAGGTGGGCGCCGGTGTCGAGGGCGTCGAGCCGGGCGATTTCGTGGTGCTCAACTGGCGGGCGGTCTGCGGTGTCTGCCGGGCCTGCCGCCGCGGTCGGCCCTGGTACTGCTTCGCCACCCACAACGCCACGCGGAAGATGACCCTCACCGACGGCACCGAGCTGACGCCCGCCCTCGGCATCGGGGCCTTCGCCGAGAAGACGCTGGTCCATGCCGGCCAGTGCACCAAGGTCGACCCGGCGGCCCGGCCGGCCGCGGTGGGGCTGCTCGGCTGCGGCGTGATGGCCGGTATCGGCGCGGCGATGAACACCGGCGGGGTGACCCGCGGTGACTCGGTCGCGGTCATCGGCTGCGGCGGGGTGGGCGACGCGGCGGTGGCCGGTGCCGCCCTGGCCGGCGCGACCACGATCATCGCGGTGGACACCGACGCCCGTAAGCTCGACTGGGCCCGCCGCTTCGGCGCCACCCACACCGTCGACGCCGGTGGCGAGGACGTGGTCGAGGCGATCCGGGCCGCGACCGGCGGGTTCGGCGCGGACGTCGTCATCGAGGCGGTCGGCCGGCCGGAGACCTGGAAGCAGGCCTTCTACGCGCGCGACCTCGCCGGCACGGTGGTGCTGGTGGGCGTGCCGACGCCGGAGATGACCGTCGAGGTGCCGCTGCTGGACGTCTTCGGTCGCGGCGGCGCGCTCAAGTCCAGCTGGTACGGCGACTGCCTGCCCAGCCGGGACTTCCCGCTGCTCACCCAGCTCTACCTGCAGGGCCGCCTGGACCTGGACGCGTTCGTCACCGAGGAGATCGCGCTGGACCGGGTCGAGGAGGCGTTCGACCGGATGCACCGCGGCGATGTGCTCCGCTCGGTGGTGGTCTTCTGATGACGGCCCGGATCGACCACACCGTCACCGCCGGCACCTTCTCCCTCGACGGGCAGACCTTCGACGTCGACAACAACGTGTGGGTCGTCGGCGACGACGCCGAGTGCGTCGTCGTGGACGCGCCGCACGACGTGGCGGCGATCCTCGCGGTCGTCGGGGACCGGCGGGTACGGGCGATCCTCGCCACCCACGCGCACGACGACCACGTCCGGGTGGCGCCCGCGTTGGCGCGGGCGACCGGCGCGCCGGTGCTGCTGCACCCCGCCGACCGTGTCCTGTGGGACCTGGTCCACCCCGATGAACGGCCCGGCGGGGACCTGCGCGACGGCGAGACGGTCGAGGTGGCCGGCACTGTCCTCACGGTCCTGCACACCCCTGGGCACAGCCCCGGCGCGTGCAGCTTCCACGCGCCGGCGCTCGGCGCCGTCTTCACCGGTGACACGCTGTTCGCCGGCGGGCCCGGGGCGACCGGCCGCTCGTACAGCGACTTCGGCACGATCGTGGCCTCGATCCGGGACCGGTTGCTCACCCTGCCCCCGGAGACGGCGGTGCACACCGGGCACGGTGCCAGCACCACCGTCGGGGCGGAGGCACCGCACCTGCCGGAGTGGATCGCCCGGGGGCACTGACCCCAGATTCCCCAGAACCCCGCGATCCCCGGCACCGACCGGCCCGACCGCCGCCGGGCGGTTGTCCCGGCGGGTCAGCTCTTGAGTGACCTGCGCGCGCCTGTCCGGTATTGACCGTCCCGCGACGCGGTTGCCGGTACGTCCGGAAGGTGCCGTCGAGGACCGCCCTCGTGGCCCGTGCCCCGCTGTGCCCGGGTGCCCGAAACTGCGCGTGACCTGGGCCGCACCCCGTCGAGGCAGGGCCGTTTCCGGAATGTCGGCCACCCCGGGCTGGTTGTGTCCCCCGTACCGCCGGAACCCAAACCCCCTCCGGCGTGGCAGTTCCCCCGAGGAGTGCTCATTCCGGAGCGCTTCGCCTGACCGAAAGGGCACATCGTGAAGTACGACCTCACTCGATGGCTCCCGGCCATCGCGAAGGACTCGAACTCGAACCGCAAGGTCCTGCTCAGCGTGGCGGGCGTCGCCGCCATCGGCGGCCTGGCCCTCGCGCCGACCGCCGTGGCCGCGCCGGTCACCAGCGGACCGCACGAGGGTGCCGTCGCCGCGATCGAGCTGGCCACCGGCAAGGACGGGGCGAAGCCGAGCCCGACCGTCGAGTCGGGCCTGACCACCGGCGGCAGCACCGACCGGCCGAAGGCCGGCAAGCCGGACCGCGCCGAGCTGATCCCGCACGGCGTGCAGGGCGCCCAGTCGCGCGTCCCGCTCGACGAGGCCCAGCGCCAGAACGCCAAGGCGATCATCGAGGTCGCCAAGGAGACCGGCGTCGGCGAGCGCGGCGCGGTCATCGGTGTGGCGACCGCGCTTCAGGAGTCGAAGCTGTACAACCTCGGCCACCTGGGCATGTACAACGACCACGACTCGCAGGGCCTGTTCCAGCAGCGCCCGTCGTCGGGTTGGGGCACGCCCGAGCAGATCACCGACCCGGAGTACGCCTCGACGGCGTTCTTCGAGGCGCTGAAGAACGTCGGCGGCTGGCAGGAGCTGCCGCTGACCACCGCGGCGCAGACGGTGCAGGTGTCGGC
>JAEYGD010000051.1 GCA_023402505.1 Actinomycetes bacterium | reverse complement strand
CCGGTGAGCGGCCCACGAACCCATCGCAAGGTTGAGATCTTCACGGCACGTCCTCAGGCACCGCAGCTCAACGGTGGGAGCGGACACTCGCGCTGACGCACGGGATGTCTCACTCGCCAGGAAGGATGGGGTGCCTGCGGGGTGCCACGGGTGCTGTAGGCGTTCGCGGCGGCGGTGAGGTCACCGGTGCCGCCTTCGGCGGCGACGATCCGCAGCGCGGCGCGAACCTCGACGTGGGTGTGGGTGCGCAGCAGACGGCGTAGCGAGCGGTGCGCCAACCGGACCCAAGGCAGGGCTGCCAGCGCGTCGCGGTCGGCGAGGGGAGCGCGGCCAGCAGCGCGGCGGCCCTCACCGTGGGGAGGTCGGCGGCGAGCTTTATCGCGGGCGGGGTTGATGTGCATCAGCCCGCCGAGCAGGACGTCGGTGGCTCGCGTGCGGTCACCGGCGTCGGTGTGCCGGCGCGCCCCCGGTCGAGGCGTTGCGGCATCGTCGCCAGCCGCCCGTCGACCTGCCATGGCACCGTGCGCCAGGTCATACGCAGGTCGGTCGCGGTGGCGCCGACGCTGATCCGGTGGATAGGCCCCGCAGCGTAGGAGGCGGCCTGGGCTGTCCGGCCGGCGGACACCAGGTGCGGGGTGCGGTGCAGCACCACCGCGGCCACGGCCACCCGGAGCGCCTCGGCCGGCATGGGCACCCGCCCGCAGGACGGCGCGTACAGGTACAGCAGCGCGCCGCCGGGACGCTGGATGAGGATCATCCCGTGGCCGCACGGGCGGCAGAACAGCAGGTCGGGTGGCACGGGCGCCTCATCGGTACGGGCCGGGGTCACCCACTCGGTGATCGAGACCGGTGCGACACCGTTCCCGAGGGCGACGTCGGCGACGGCGCGGGGCAGGCCCTGCTCGGCAGCACGTTCCAGTGTCGCGACGACCGCGTCCGCGACCACCGCTGCGCTCCACGGGTGGCCTGGAACGTCGGCGCTGACATGGCGTACTCCTTTCCGGCAGCGGCAGGCCATCCATCCCCGGTGGCGGCGTATCCGACAGAGGCGCGCGGTACGGCCCGGGCGGGCCCGAAGGCCGGCGGCAGGGGAACGGGGGTGCCCGCTGCCGCCGGCCCGTGGACCGGCCGCCGGCCCTCAGCGGCGAACCGGTCGGGTAGTCGCCGGGCCGCGACTACCGGGTGCGGGCTGGCTGGAGGGTTGGCCAGGCTCCAGCGCCCAGGTCCGGAGGCCAGCCCGCTTTGCGGGCGTGGATGGCTCGTCGGTGGTAGGAGCCGAGGACGGTGGCGGCATCGGTCATGAGGCTGCTGAACCGGTCGAGGTCGCTGTCGGTGGCCCCGATTTCGCGCAGTGCGGGGCGGAGTTGGTCAGCCACATCAGCGAGGATGCGGCAGCCGGGACCGTCGCCGGTCCAGGTTTCGGTGCTGGTGTGGACGCACACCTGCGTCATGCCGGCGTGGTGCAGGAGGGTTTCGGGGTCGGCGCTCCAGGTGCCGCCGCCGTGGGAGTCGGTGATGGTGCGGTAGACGTGTCGCAGGACGGTGTGGATCAGATGCGCGTCGTCGGGTTGGGTCGGCTGGATGATGCGGGGTGGGGTGTCGAGGATGTCGGCCAGGACGAGCCAGCCGCCGGGCCGCAGCCGGGCCACCATCTGCTCCAATACCTCGGCGGGATGCGGCAGCGGGCGCAGCCACCGGGCGACGATGATGTCCTGGGTGTTGGCTGCGCCGGGCAGGAGATCGCCGTCGAGGTGGCGCTGGTAGACGTCGATGACGTTGGTGGGGTTGAGGTAGCGGGTGTCGGCGTCGACGGCGCTGACGGTGCCGAGCGGGCCGACGAGCTGGGCCAGGTAGGCGGTGATCTGCCCGGTGCCGGCGCCGATGTCCAGGACGTGGTTGCCGGGCATGATCTCGATGCGGTCCAGCTCACGGCGGATGAGCGGGTCGAGCATCTCGCCCAGACGAGCGGGGTGCAGTTGGTCGTGCGTGATGGTCGCCATCCGAGGGCTCCTTCGATTCGATGCAGGCGGTTGGCAGGGCGGGGTCGGGAGGCCCGTCAGGTGGCGGCGGGGGTTGCGGTGCGGACGCGCTCGACGAGACGGGCCGCCTCGTCGACGACGGCCTTCTGATGCGGCAGCAGGGGTTCGTTGGCCCAGCCGGCGACGATGTGCGCGAGGGGATCGGCGATACCGGTGCTGGTGCCGGTGAGGGCTTCGAGCGTGGCCAGGGCGCAGAACGGCACGTAGTCGGGGCTGTAGCCGCCTTCGTGGGCAAGCGCGATCCGCCCACCGCAGAGCCGGTCGGCGGCATCTTGGAGTTGGCGGGTGATGTCGCCGTAGGCGGCGGCGGTGAGCATCTGCCGGCCGAGGGGATCCAGGACGGCGGCGTCGAAGCCGCAGGACACGAGGATCAGGTCGGGGTGGTACCGGTTGAGGGCGGGCAGGACGACCTGGTCCATGGCGTAGCGGTAGCCGTGCACGCCGGTGCCGGGTGGCAGGGGCACGTTGATGGCGTAGCCGGCGCCGGTGCCGCTGCCATTTTCGGCGGTCCATCCGGAGTTGGGTGGGAAGCAGTTGGCCTGGTGCAGGGAGATGGTGAGCACGTCGGGGGTGTCGTAGAAGATGGCCTGGGTGCCGTTGCCGTGGTGCACGTCGATGTCCACCACCGCGATGCGCCGCAGGCCGGTGGTGGCGCGCAGGTGCTGAATGGCGATGGCGATGTTGTTGAACAGGCAGAACCCCATGCCAGCGTCCGCGGTGGCATGGTGGCCGGGCGGGCGGATCAGCGCGTACCCGGAGGTGATCTCGTCGCGGGCGATGGCGTCGACGAGTTCGATCAGGCCGCCGGCGGCTAGCAGGGCGATGTCGTAGCTGCCGTGCCCGAGCGGGGAGTACCCGTCGCCGGCGTCGCCGCCTTCGGCGCGCAGGCTCTGCGAGCGGATGTGCTCGATGTGTCGCCTGGTGTGCACCCGGCCGACCTCCAGTTCGGTGGCGGGGCGGGGTGTGATGCGGACGAGGTGGTCGAGGAGTCCGGAGACCTCGAGCAGTTCGTGGGTGCGGCGTTTGGTGTCGGGGTGCTCGTAGTGCGCGCCGGGCTGCACACCCGCGACCGGGTGGGGTGGGATGAGGCCGGTGTGGGTGCGCGTGTCGTGCCAGACGAACAGGGGGTGGTAGACGTAGCCGGTTTCGGTCACGTGGGTGGGATGTGGCATGGGGTGCCTTCGTCAGTGGATGGACGGTGGGACGAGGGTTGTGGCGGGTGCTGGTGCTGGTGGTGGCGGATCACTGCTGGTGGTGGTGTCGGGGGTGTGTGCGCGGTGCAGGATCAGCCGGTAGACGTGCAGGTTGGTGCCGGCGCGTTCGTGGCCGGCGAGCAGTTCCCCGGTGTCGGGTCGGATGAGCAGTGTGGTGGTGGTGCCGTCGGCGTGGACCGCGAAGGCGAGGGCGCGTCGGCCGGCGAGGTCGGTTGATTCGCCCTGGTAGGTGATGGCAGGGATGGTGGCCAGCACGCGCAGGGTGGCGGCGCGTTGGGTTCGGGTGAGGTATCGGCTGGCGGCAAGGTCGAGCACGCCGGTGGCCAGCAGTCGCGGGTAGGCGGGCTCGCCGGCGAGTTGGCGGGGTGCCAGGGCGTCGGCCAGCGCGGCCGGTGACACATCGTCGAGCTCTGACGGGCGGCGGTCGTGGTAGCGGGTGCGATGCTCCCGGGCTGTGTGGAACAGCTCCTGGTCGTCGGCGGTGGGCTCGTGCGCGAGGCCGGGCAGGTCGGGCAGCCGACGGGTGATCTCCAGGGTCGTGCCGTCGGGGCTGCGCCAGCGTCGCTGGTCGAAACGGGCGATAGCGTTGCTTGAGCGCGACCATGTGCGGGTGTGCAGGTAGGTGTAGGGCAGGTGGGTCGTGGCGTCGGCGGGTGTGGCGGTGATGCCCTCAGCGAGGATCGTCAGCCGCTGCCGGGCGGTCAGCCCGTGCGCGGTAGCGGCCAGCGGCGGTGCGGGCGCGGGGAGGCCGGCGGGTGCCGCCGTGCTGGGTGCGGGTGCATCAGTGCGGGTGGCGGATTGGCAGGCGGCGAGCAGGACGCTGCCGAGGACGCCGAGCGCCACACAGCGCAGCAG
This sequence comes from Actinomycetes bacterium, assembly GCA_023402505.1. Classification (GTDB taxonomy): domain Bacteria; phylum Actinomycetota; class Actinomycetes; order Mycobacteriales; family Micromonosporaceae; genus Micromonospora. Next base: position 28,333 of record JAEYGD010000051.1, on the reverse strand, counting down.
CGGCGCGGCGATTGGGGTCATGGTGTGTCGGGCTCCTTGAGTGGCCGCACGAACGTGCGTGGGCGGGCGGGGGCGGGGCTGTTAGACGATGGCCGGTGGTGCGGGTCGGCGTGGGTGTGGGATCGGTGCCCTGCTGGCTGCGGTGATGTCCGCGGCGAGGGCGTCGATCTGGCCGGTGCTGATGCCCGGCATGCAGACGATGTGGCTGGTATCGCCGTCGGTAGCCAGCAGCCACTTGGTACGCACCGCAGCTGGTGGGGTCGGCAGGACGACGGTGAAGGCGTGCGGGTGTCGCCAGGCGGGCCAGCCGGTGGCTCTGATCTGATCGACGGCGTACGCGGCGAGCTGGCGGGCCTGGTTGGCGCGCCAGCGGTGCCCTTCCCGGCCGTGAGTGGCGATGGCATGCCACAGCAGGGCAGCAGCCAGCCCGCAGCGGGAGCCGGTGATGGTGGTGTCGGCGCTGTCGGTATAGGCGATGCGCCCGTGGTGGGGGCGGGCGCTGTCGCGGATGAGCACCATCCCGCACGGGGTTGGTGTGCCGAAGAACTTGTGACCGGAGATGGCGGCGCTGCCGATTCCGCTGGCGTCGTCCAGGCGTAGCCGGCCGTCGAGGGCGAGGGGGACCCCGGACAGCGCGGCATCGACGTGCAGGTGCCCCGTGACGCCGTACTGGTCGAGCAGGGCGCGGATGCGGTCGGTGTCGTCGACGGCCTCGGTCATCGTGGTGCCGGCGGTGGCCACCACGATCGCCGGCCAGCGTCGTCGCCTGCGCAGCTGCGCGGCCAGGTGGTCGTAGTCCATCTCACCGTCCGGACCCGCCTGCACGATCACCTTGTAGGCGCCGAGCATGTCCACGACCTTGCGGATCGAGTAGTGCGCGGCGGTGGAGTAGTAGATGCGGGCGGTGGGCCAGCGGCGGTAGGCCGCGTGCAGGGCCGACAGGTTGCCCTCCGTGCCGCCGGTGGTGACATATCCCCACCGGTCATCGGAGGGCATGGCGAGCAGGTCCGCGACCCAGGCGATCACCGCCCGTTCCAGCACCCGCGTGTGAGCGATGCCGCCGGCATCAGCGGGGTCACCGATGTTGTTCCACAGCCGGTGGCCAAGACGGGTGATGACCTCGCTGTGGTCGAGGTCGACCGCGCCCGGGTAGCCGATGCTCGTCGCCGCCGACGCCTCAGCGTCCCGGACGAGGTGGTCGAGTACGGCGGCGACGTCGATCGGCGCGTGACGGAGGTTCGCGGCGTCGGCCAGGCTCAGAGTGTGGGTCACGCGGACCGCCTGAGCAGGTGGGCGGTGAGGGTGTGGTGCAGCACGCCGAGTCGCCGCCATACCTCGCGGGTGGCGTCGTCGCCCTGTTCGGTGAGGTTGGCATGCGGGTTGTGCCAGTAGGCGGGCCGATCTGGGTCGAGGGTGTGGGTGCAGCTGATTCCGTCGGCGCCGATGCGAGCGTGGGGGTCACGGTCCAGGTGCAGGGCGGTGCCGTCGGTCAACACGACGTAGCACTGGCCCTTAAGGTCGAAGGCCGACAGGTACCGGCCGCCGGATCCGTCCCGAAGGGTGCGGGCGACCTGGTGCCAGCGTCCCTGCTCGGAGTCGAGAGTGCTCACGCCGACGCCGACATAGGTAGCGCGCGGTGGCAGGCTCATGTCCCCGCCGTTGACCATCGAGGCGTCCGGCCCAAGCGGATGCCACCGGTGGTGCGCGGAGGCGGCGCGGGCGACGTTGTCCCGCACCACCTCGGCTAGGTCGGTCAGCAGCCGGGGCAGATTCTCGGATTCCGGGGAGGCCAGCCACAGCCGGTAGGCGGTGTGCAGCAGGTAGCCGTGCGGCTCGGCCGGCGCGTCGGAGACGAAGAACAGCATCAGCCCGTGCGGGCCGAGCGCCTCGCGTGTGCCGTAGCGCTGGTCCGCCTCCACCATGTGGCCGGTGTTGAGGCGCCTGCACCGGTAGGCGACCTGCAGGCGCAGGTCCGCCCACCGCCGTGCCTGCGCCGAGGCCCGCTCCTCGTCCTGCGCAGGCTGGTCCGCGGGCATGTCCGAGTGCGAGGGCGCCACGGCATGTGCAGGCTGGGCGGGGGCAGCTGAGGGCTGCGGCGGTCGGCGGTAGTCAACCGGCGTGTGGTAGCCGGACGGCGGTGGGTAGTCCGGCGAGGTGCGCGGGCCGGGACCGTGTGGTGCCGCTGGCGGGTGTTCGGGCCGCCAGCCGGGATGGAGGGGGTCGACGCCGTGGCGTCCGCCGGGCGGGGGCATGGCCGCGTGGGTTCGCATCGCCTGCCCTTTCAGATCGAGACGGTGATGGCGTCGGGAACGGCATGGGTGCTCGGGGCGCCACGGCCGATGCCGTCGTAGACCTCGGGCCGGGACCGCCGCAGGTGCCCGGCCCACAGCCCGCCCACGACGGCGGTGCCGACGAGGATCGTGGGCAGCAGGAACGGATACCGCGACCCCGGCACAGCACCCAGCAGAGAGCCGACGTTGCCGACCATCAACGCCAGCACCACCACGCCGCCGAGCACGCCCAGCGCGGGCGCGAGTCGCCACTCCCACACGCCCGATCGCGGCCCGCGCACGCGGGCCGGGGCTGTCATCGCGGCCACCGACGCCGCGAGGAGCAGGCACAGCAGGCCTATCGCGCCCAGCGTCGACAACCACGTAAACATCACCGCGAGCGGGTCAGCGTCGGCCAGCGCGAACGCGACCACCACCACCGCCGCGACGCCTGTCTGCGTCAACGAGCCGCCGCGCGGCGCGCTGACCCGGGTCACGCTTCCCGTGCGCGCGAGCCCGGCAGGCAGCACGCCTTCGCGGGCCATCGCGAATACATACCGGGACACAACGCTGTGGAAGGCCAGCATCGACGTGACGATCGCGAAGACCAGCACCACCTGCGCGAGCGACGCCCACCAACCGCCCAGGACCGAGAAGGGCAGGCCCGCCTCCGGATCCGCCGCCACGTCGGCCACCGATTCCGGACCGGCGGCGATGCCCATCGCCCACGCCGCTGCCGCGTACACGCCGCCGAGAACGAGCACCGCGGCGTTGGTAGCCCTGCCGACCGCCCGGCGGTCAACGGCTTCCTCAACGAACGACCCCGGAGCGTCGGTGCCCATGAACGCGGCCACGCAGAAGGCCACCGCGCCACCGATGCCGCTGACCGCCAACCCGGAGGCGTCAAAGCCTTCCCAGGACAACCCGCCGTCCGCCGGCTTCCCGACCCCGGCGAGCACGAACACCGTCACGATCAGCAAAGACACCGCCAACACGCTGACCAGCACGCGGGTGGACAGCACGATCGCCCGCATCCCCAACACCCCGACCACCGCCAAGGCGACGGCACTCCACACCCACCAAGCGCCGCCGAGCTGAGCGGCCAGCGTCGCCCCGCCCAACCCGTAAAGACTGATCTGGATCGCGTTGTAGGCCACCAGGGCGACCAAGCCCCCGGCCACCCCCCAGCCACGACCGAGGCCGTTGGCGAGAATGCCGTAGTAAGCGGCCGGATGACCGACCTGCCGGGCCATCGCCGTGTACCCGACCGCGAGCAGCGCCACGACACCCGCCACCAGCACGAACACCAGGGGCAGCGCCGTCACCCCCGTGGTCGCGTACGTGGCGACGATGCCTCCGGCGAGCACCACCATCGGCGCCGACGCCGCCGCCCCGAACACCCACAACCCGAACGGCGTCATCGTCCGCCGGGCGAGGGCCACCTGCGCGTGTCCCGTCCTCACCGCTGCCCCCGTCCCACCGAGTCCGGGCAGCCCGCATCCCGGCAGCCGTCCACCGGATGCCGGTCCACGTCGGCGGCACTGGCGGCCACGAGATACACCGCCGCCGGCCGCACCGGCCCGCCCCGCCAGTAGCCCTGGTCGCGGTCGAGCCGCCGCTGCGCCGTCTGCGCATCCGGTGTGAACCCGAACAGGTCGTGAGCGCCGTCTGGCCACTCCCGTCGGACCGCGTACCCCCAGACGAACTCCTGCGGCGTCACCTCTCCGGCTTCTGTGACGGTGCCGTCGGCTGGCGCGGTCGTCGGTCCTGCCGACAGCCACCGGCCGGCGTTGACTCGACGTGGTCGAGACAAGACGCGAAAGCGGGTGAGAGTGGACAGCATGAGGGGTACCTCCGTCGGTCTCGGGGCGCACGAAAGCCGCCGGCCGCAAACGCTGCGGCAGGTAAGGTCAAAACAAGGCGTCAGGGCGAACCCGGTGATGCCGCCAGCATCACCCGACCCCTAAACGGCGTCGCAAAACGATGCAGGCGAACTCTGCGCGGCAGCACACTTGGCAGTGACCTGCCGGGTGCGGGCCGCACCATCCGCCACAGCATCGGGCCGCCCGGCTCCAGCAGAATCGGCGACCGCGGTTGGTAACCGAGACGGGCGAGCATGCTCTCCCCGGGAGAAGCGCTGCTGACTTCCGCATACGCCGGCAGCCCATCCACGTCCAGCACGTCGTGGTGGCTGGTCAGCAACACGCTCGCGGCTGCGTCCTGCCCCGGACCGACCGCCAGGTGGGCGAGGTAGTGATGCGGCGTATGCGGAAGCGCCTCGTCGACGTAGGCGTGCAGCAACGCGAACCGATCCGCGTACGGGCCGAGACGCCGATGCAGGCCGTGCCACCTCGCACTCGGGCTGGTGATGCCAGCGGCATCACGGGGATCGTGATGCCGGCGGCATCGGCGGTGGTACCACACCGCCACGGCGGCGTGGTCGTCAACGGTGTCAACCAGGCCGTACTCCACACCGTCCCTCACCACGAGATCCGCGTAGCGGCGGACGACCTTCGGCCGCTCCGCCGCATCTGGCACCAGCCACGCACCAACAGGCCCGGCCATCAAGGCGTCGGCCACGACCGTAGACAGCACAGCAATGTCCTCGTCGCTCGCACGGCGGACCGCAGTTCCCATCAGCATCACGGCGCACCTCCCGGCCGGTCCATCCCAGTGGCCCCGGCCGCTACTCCGGTCACCGACTCGCACACGAGCACTGGTTCAACACCCACAGCAATGAGCAGCTCGGCGGGATCAATGCCGCTGGCTGTCTGGGGCGGCGTCAAACTCGTCGCACGAGCCTCCACGGATGCCATGGCGGCTCTGCTGCTTGAGGAGAAGCAGCCCAGGGGATCGAACGGCCGGTCATCGGCCGGGAGGAACCACTTGCGACGCATCAACCCTCCTCGTCCGACATCGACAGATAGCTCGCTGCAAACCAACGATCACGCAACGGCAGCTAGCTGGGAATGCCGACCTTCGGTCCGACTTGAGGTACCGACTTACGGTCCGACCGGCACTTGACCTGCGGCAACAACAATGCCCGCCGGCCGAAGCAAGATCACTTATCGGATTGGCGGGGTTACAGTGATATCCCCCTGAACGGCTGAACCGCCCGCTCAGGCATGAGCGGTTCCCCCTGGAGGCTGCCGGTGAATCGCCCCAGTCCATTTGTGCGCCGGCAATGGCTCGGACGCGAGATTCGCCGCCTCCGCAACGAGCACGGCCTCACCGGTAAGTCGATCGCCCGCGCACTCGGCTTCTCCCGGCAGCAGCTCAGCGCGTTGGAGAACGGACGCCTTGGCCCTGACATCGACCTGGTCAGTGGGATCTGTGACTACCTCGCCGTCGGTATGAACAGGCGAGCAGCGATCATGGACGCGGCTACCGACGGATGGACCCGCGGCTGGTGGGCGGCCCACGCCGAACGGATGGGCGCCAGGCAGGCCGTCTACGCCGACCTGGAAAGCGGCACCACAAACATCACCGAGTACGCCATAGCCCTGATCCCGGGCCTGCTGCAGACGCCTGCGTTCGCCGACGCGCGGCTGCGCAGCGATCCCACCCGCCACAGCGACGGCTTCGACCCGGCCGCCGCAGTCGCCGCCCGCGCACGGCGGCAAAGCCTGGTGCTCACCGCCGGCGGACCTCGGTACGAGGTCGTCATCGACGAAATCACGATCCGGCGGCGCGCTGCCGACCCGGCCGTGATCGCCGAGCAACTTCAGCACATCATCGCCGTATGCGTGGCGCATGCGTCCGTGACCGTCCAGGTACTTCCGGTTGACGCGTCGATCAGAGGCCACAGCGCGCCCCGATCCGCGTACTCGATCTATCGATACCGCGACCCCCAGAGCTGCCAGGCGGTTGCGGTCGACACCCTCACCCACGACGTGATCCACACCGAGCCAAGCGAGGTAGACCCCTATCTGAACCTGCACAGTCGACTCAAAGCCGCCGCGCTATCGCCCGAGTCGAGCATTCGTCTTCTCCGCAGCGCCGCGGAGAACCTGACACCCATCGAAGGAGTCCCGGCATGACCGCCACACCCGCCTGGCACAAGTCCAGTCACAGCGACGACGGCAACTGCGTCGAAGTGGCCCACGCCCACGCACCAGTCCTGGTACGCGACTCGAAGAACACGCCCGGGCCGGTGCTGCGGTTCGCCCCCGAACAGTGGAACACCTTCACAGGCGGCGTTTGTCGTGGCGACTTCACTTCTCCGGCGGCTCCTGCCAGGTGAGCGGAGAAACCCGCGACGGTCAGCGGCACGGCCCGGGCGGAATGGATGCGCCGAGTCGTGCCGCTGCGAGGCGGATGCACGGTGACGCCACCGGGGCGTCCTTGACGCTGAGTGTGCCCACCACCACGATGGCGGCAACAGGCCGCACTGCTTACCGGCGTAGCCCGGGTGGCTGGCGACCGCTCGCTGATCGAGTCCAGTCTGGTCTGCTGGAAGGAGGTGCCGTGCCTCGTCACCCGGAGACGATGATCACGCCGAACATGCTGCTCGCGCAGAGACGTGCGGGTATGGCGTCGCCCCGGCGGCCTGGACAGCGCATGTCCCGTACCGAGCTGGCCGATGCGGTCAACGCCGCCCTGGGCCGGCTTTACCCGGGCCGGGATCTTGCTGCCCACTACGTCGACCATCGCTGGGTGGGCAAGCTGGAACGTGGAGAGCACCGCTGGCCCAGCGAGGAACGGCGGGCTGCCCTGCGGCTCGCCCTCGGTGCCGCAACCGACACCGATCTCGATCTTTACAGCCCTCGGCGCTCTGGCAGCAGGACGCAGGTCACTGGTCGGATGCAGGGCGCCCGGTACGAGCACGCCCTGCTTCCCGCCGGTGATCTGCTGCAGATCGAGGCGGCGATAGCTGCCGGTCAGCTACTGCCCGACGGCGAGCATGCCGTGCGCTCAGTCTCGGCGCCGCAAGGGAAACACTTTCCGGGGGCGGCGATCGACGTCGAGGTGTACCCGGCGGTCGATGACGGCCGCGTCCTGGCCACCATCACCCAGGCCGACGCCGAAGCAAGATGGCGCCGACCGGCTCAGCGGCGGCTCGTCCTCGGGCACGTCCACACACCCGATAGCGTCGGTGTCTTCGCGCTGGATTCTCGGCGCGCGTACCGGCACTTGGTCGAAGCCGGTCGGGACGCCCGGCTGCTCATCCCTCGCGTTTACCAGCTCGACGCGATCACCGCTGGTGTCCTGTGGGCCGTGGCGAACCTAGACCTGTCGCTGCTTCTGGACGATGCCCGGTTGGACTACGCCCAGGCCGCAGCGTCCCCGTACCGGGATATGGCCAGATCCGCCGCCGGCCGCGACGTCGCCGACGACCTAGATTCAGTATCACGGCTGTGGATCGGGTCAGCGTTCTGCGCCGACCATATTCGCCGGCATTACGATCTGCTGTCCGACGTGCCCGTCTACTGGACGCGGGAGCAACGCGGGGAGGAAGCCAGCACGTGGCTGTTGTTCCGTCACAAGCTGCAGTACCTGCGTGAGACCGCCGAACTGTTCCGCAGCGCCTCCCAGGCAACAATCAGGATGTTCTGCCTTCCTCCGCACGCGGTGGCCGCCTCCTCGACATCTGAGCGGATCCTGCTGCTGCTGGCCGTGGCCTTGATGGAATCCCTCGGCATCCGCGTGGCGGTCACCGACGACCCGGAGTACGGCGGGCTGCCCGGACTCGTCCTCGATAAGCGGCGCGCCATCATGGCGACCTGGATCCGCGCTGATGACGTCTGGCAGGTCGATGTCACCGACCACGGCAGCACCATCGCCGCCTACCGTGACGCTCTCGGCCACGTGCAGGCCCACTCCGTCACCGCCGCTGACACGCCCGGCGGACGGCTACGCCACCTGGCCGACTACCTGAGCCTCGAATGGCGCTGGGTGCAACGCCGCTGCGCCGACCTCGGCCAGTACGGCTTCGCCGGCCTCGCCGAACCCCGCAGCCGCCTGCTCGCCCTTGACGGCGTCGACCAAGCATGCCGTTTCATCGGCACCCTGCCGTAATAGGCTCCAGCACCGACCACGAGCCGCGACCGCCGGAAGGAACCGCCGTGCCTCCCACCTCGACAACGCCCGCACCGAAGGTGGTGGTGTTCGGCCTTGGCGGCACAATCGCCATGACCAGCGGAACCGGCGACGCTGTCAGCCCCACGCTGTCTGCACACGACCTGGTCAACGCCGTACCGGGGCTGGCCTCAGCGGGAATCGACATCGAAGTGGTCGACTTCCGCCGCCGGCCCGGAGCGTCCCTCACGTTCGTCGACATCGCCGAACTCGCCGCAGCGGCGACCCACGAACTCGCGGCGGGCGCGACCGGAGTGGTCGTCACCCAGGGCACGGACACGATCGAGGAGACCGCGTACCTGCTCGATTTACTGCATCAGCGATCCGAACCCATGGTCGTCACCGGCGCGATGCGCAACCCCACCATGGCCGGCGCCGATGGGCCCGCCAACCTCCTCGCCGCCATCCACACCGCGGCCTCCCCCACCGCCCGCGAGCAAGGCTGCCTCGTCGTCCTCGCCGACGAAATCCACGCCGCCCGCTGGGTCGCCAAGACCCACTCCACCCACGGTGGCACCTTCCGCTCACCGGACACCGGTCCCCTCGGCTACATCATGGAAGGCACCGCACGGTTGCTGACCCGCGTGCCGTACCGGCTCACCATTCCCACCCCGGGCCAGACCGACCATATCCGCGTCAGCCTCTACACCGTCAGCCTCGATGACGACCCCGCCCTCCTCGACGCCATCGGCCGGCACTGCGACGGCCTCGTCGTCGCCGGCTTCGGCGTCGGCCACGTACCCGAACCCCTCGTCGGCACCCTCACCACGCTCGCCGCACGCATTCCCGTCGTCCTTGCCTCCCGCACCCCTGCCGGCCCAACGCTCACCCGCACCTACGGCTTTCCTGGCTCCGAACGCGACCTACTGACTCGCGGGCTCATCCCCGCCGGCTGGCTACATCCCTACAAAGCACGAATCCTGCTCCACACGCTCCTCGCCGCCCAAGCCAAGCCGCAGGACATCGCCCCCGCATTTGCCGTCGCAGGTGGCCTCGATAAACCGTCCTCTTGGCCCTGGCCGACACCAACCCTGACCGGCGACCCCACGGAGGCGACAACAGCGCATGCGTAGCCACAACCTGACCGCAGGCCGGATGATCGGCGTGGTCTTCGACCACGGCGACGACTTCTTCACCGCACTCAGCGACGCCTGCCGCGCCCACGACATCAAACAGGGCTACATCCCGATGTTCATTGCTGGCCTGTCCACAGCCAAGATCGTCGGCACCTGCCAACGCCTCGACAACCCCGACGCCCCGGTCTGGACGCACATCGACCTGACTAACGTCGAAGCACTCGGCGGCGGCACCATCGCCTGGGACGACACCAACCAGAAGACCCTTCCCCATATCCATCTGACGGCTGGGCTCAAGCAGCACAGCGCGACCGCTCACACCAGCCACCTGCTGGACGCCACCGTCCAATTCCTCACCGAGATGCTCATCATCGAGATCAGCACACCGGCCATGCGCCGGCTACCGAACACCGACCTGTACGACGTACCACAACTGCACCTCGGCTAACGATCGCGACCCTGCCGCACGAGGGAGGTGTAGATGCCGCGTCACCCCGACACCGTCATCGCGCCCAACAGGCTGCTCGTCCAGGCCCGCCAGCGCCTGACGTCACCGCAACGGCCCGGCCAGCATCTGTCCCGAGCCGAACTGGCCGACGCCCTCAACACGGCCCTCGACCGCCTCTACCCAGGGCGAAGCCTCGCCGCCCACTATGTGGACCACCGCTGGGTCGGCAAACTCGAACGCGGAGAACACCGCTGGCCCAGCCGCGAACGCCGCGCTGCCCTGCGCCAGGTGCTCGGCGCCACCACCGACACCGGACTCGGCCTCTACAGCCCGCGACGCACCGAAAGCCGCGCGCTCCCCGATCGCCGGCAAGTAACGGCTGCGTGGTTCGGCAAGCTGCCAGGTGACCTTGCGCAGCTCCCGGGACCGTGGACGTCCGAGCGCGGATTAAAGGCACCGACCAGGATCGAGTCACCTCATGTCGAGGCGCTTCAACGCAGCATCGCCTTGTTCGAAGAGCGGGACCACCAGCACGGTGGAGGACTCGCTCGCGCCGCGATGGCCGGACAGCTCGAATGGGCCTGCCGGGTCGCCCGTCAGGCGTCGGCCACCGAGGCGGTACGCCGCACCTGGCTGTCGACGGCAGCCCGACTTGCTGACCTTGCCGGATGGGCGTGCTTCGATTCAGGTGATGCACCCGCGACAACCCAGCGGTACCTCGTTATGGCGATCCAGTTGGCCACCGAAGCCGAGGACGTGCAGCAACGGGCACACACCGCCACCACACTGGGCAGGCATCTCACGTACGTCGGGCAGGTCTCGGCCGCTCTTGATGTGATTGGCCTTGTCCATTCGGATTGGCGCGAGATTCCCCCACTGGGACGTGCGACGGTTCGGATCGTGGAGGCCCGAGCCTACGCAAAGAGCCACGATTCGCGAGCGTGCATCCACGCGGTCGCTCGATGCGATGAGGAGTTCTCGGCCAGTGGGTTGGATGGGGCAGAAGATCCGGTTTGGGGCTACTACGCCGATGCCGGCCAGATTCTCGGTGACGCCGGCCATGCCCTGTTCGACATCGCCATGGCCACCCATGACCGCCAACAGATGGCCATGACTATCAGCCGATTGCAGTCGGCGTACTCCTATCATCCGATGGAAGCTGCCAGATCACGGGCTCTCACCATGATGAGGATTGCCTGTCTCCAGGTGCGCAACGGCAATTTCGCCAGCGGGTTGCACTCGGTACGGGCTGGTTTGACTGACGCGCAGGGCGTTCACTCCAGCCGGCTGCGCGATGACCTTCGCGTACTTGATTCCGTCCTCGCAAACTGCGACCCGGAGCCGAGCCTTGCAGGTGAGCTCGCGGCAGCGCGGGCGCACGTAGCCGAGACTGTGCGCCAGCAGGTCTAGTAGCCCGTCCAGCCGGCGGGAGCGGTTCCGTCTCGCAACGTCGCGATGCGATGCCTCAGCTGACGCTGTCGTTGCGGATCGTTGTCCGCTGACTGAGCCAGCCATAAAGTCATCCGCAGCATGCGAATCAGCCGCAGCACCGGCCACGACGGGCTAAGGCGCACATCGAATCCATACGTCTGAACGAACTCGACGTACTCTGTTGCAGAGAACCATCCGCACTCGTAGTAGAGGGCCGTCAGAGTCAGATCCCATTCCGGCGGTCCAACACACACCGTCTCCAGATCCACGAATGCCTCTCGGCCGTCAGCCGTCACCAGGAGATTTTCCATATGCGCGTCGCCGTGCAGCACCGCTTCACCAAGCGTGAACTTCGTCGTTGCCCACCGAACCGAGAGGTCATCACGGAACTGGCAAAGAAATATACGGTCGCGGACATCGAGACCGGTGCCCGCCTCTAGCCGCTCGTCGAACTTGTCAAACGGCGACAAGTAGGGCAACAGATCTGGCGGAACGGCAACAGCGTGTACCCGACGCAGGCACCTGGCGAGAGTAACCAAGTCGGCTGGCCGGCTATCGGGAAGATACTCCCACAGCGACACCACGTATTGCCCGACGATGATTGGCTCCGGCCGCGCGGGGTGAACGACAGGCACCTGTCGCGAGGCCAGCCAGACAGCGACCTCGATTTCCCGGCGGGGGTTGCTGCACTTGACCGCCCTTGGTACCACCCGCGCCAGCACACCAGCGCTCGGCAGCAGGACCACACCGTTCTCGCCGACGCGCACCACGGTGGCGTCGTGAGCCGACAGGCCCGCTCCGGTGGCTGCCGACGTCACCGCGTCGATCGCCTCTTCCGCACGCACCCGACCATCCTCCCCTCGGCGCGGCCGAACCAAGTCGGACCGCAAGTCGGTATTCCCGCACCGTTCACTATGAGTGATCGTGTGAGGAGTAGCCGGTGAGGCTTTGGGCGGCAGCCGGCCGCTTCAGAGCCTGTTTGCGGAGGTCACGGAAAGCAGGCGTCGCTGCTCGGCCGGCAGCGGCAGGCTTCCGTTACTCGATGCTGGCTACGGAGGAACGCGAAGTAGCCGACGGGTCGGTAGCCGCAAGGGCTGCCTGCTCACCCATCGCAAGTCTCGTTGGAGGGACCAGTCATGGACAACCTTCTCGCCGTCAGCGGTGACCCGTTCCAGCTCGACGTGGAGATCGTCACGGAGGGTCCGGTCGCCGCCGCGTTGCTGGCGGACACGGACGACGGCTGCGACACCGTGAAGGGCAGCGACTGCTAGTCGCCGCACTCTGGTCGGTTCCGGCGGACGGTCCCTCGTACGCCCGCCGGGACCGGCGTCCCACGAAGGCATGTCCTCGCAAGGGAATCGTGTTGACGGCAGGAGGGTGTCATGTTTCGCACGGTTGATGCCGCTACCGTCCGCATCGCCGGTCATGTGTTGCCCGATCACGGGGTGCCCTGGTCGCACCGGCACGATCCTGTCGGTGTCGAAGCCTGGCTTCGAGCGACCTGGCGTCAGGTCGGCATGGCGGAAGCGGTCTGGGTAGCGAGCCCCGGATTCGTCGACCGTGTCGAGACGGCTCTCGCCGGTGGAAGGTTCGACGCTGGCCAAGGGTGGCGAATGGCGTTGGCGTTGGCGCGCTACCTGGTCCGCGCTCGGCGACGGGCAACGCCGTTCGGGTTGTTCTCGGGGGTGGCGACGTTGCGGTTCGACACCGTAGCCGCGGTGACACCCTCAGAGCGGTCCGCCGTGCGTGTACGCCCGGACGCGGAGTGGCTCGCGTCGCTGATCGCGCAGCTTGAGGCCGATCCGAAGGTACGCCGCGGCCTGTACGTCCAGGCGAACAACCTGACGCGGGTGTCGGGGCTTCGGATCGTCGTGGAGAGCCGGCCCCATGCCTCCGCGTTCACCGGGGGCGCGTCCTCGGTGAGGCGTACCGAGGCGGTGCGGCTGGCGATGTCGCTGGCCTCCGGGCCGGTGCTGTGGGCTGAGCTGGTCGACAAGGTCGCCGCCAGCTATCCGGAGTTCCCACGTGCGTCGGCTGAGGTGCTGGTTGCCGACCTGGTCGATCAGGGTGTGCTGATCTCTGCTCTCCGGCCGCCGTCTACCTGCACAGACCCGATCAAGCACCTCCTGGACCAGCTTGACGCCATCCCTCATACCGAACAGACGGTTCAGAGGCTTCGGGCACTACACCGTCACCTCGGTACCACCACAGGCCGGGCGGCAGACGTGCGTGGGCTGGCAGCTCGGATGCGGGAGCTGGCGGTGGGGGGCCGGCAGCCGTTAGCGGTGGACCTCCGGCTCGCGGATCAGGTCGTGGTGCCGCATCAGGTCGCCGTGGAGGTCATCGCGTCGGTGGAGGTGCTGCGTCGATTGACGCCGCATCCGACGGGGCGACCGGAGTGGCGCTCGTACCGGGCTCGGTTTGTCGATCGGTACGGGATGGCGGCGGTGGTGCCGCTTGCCGAGGTGGTCGATCCGGTGGCCGGTCTTGGCTACCCGGAGCACTTCGGCGGTGCCGCTGACCCGGCGGCGCCGCTCTCGGGCCGGGATGAGCGCTTGTTGGCGTTGGCGCAGCAGGCGGTGCTCGACGGTGTCCGTGAGGTGGTCCTCGATGATGCGGCCGTGCGGGCGCTCGCCAACCCAGGCGCCGAGGGTCTTGTCAGTCCGCATGTCGACGTGGCGGCGGAGGTACGTGCGGTGTCGCTACGCGCGCTGGAGGAAGGCCGGTTCCTGGTCGCGGTGACGGGTATGGGCCGCTCAGCGATGGCGACGGGTGGCCGCTTCCTCGACGTGCTGCCGTATGCCCAGCGTGAGTGGATGCGCCGGGAATTCACACGTCTTCCGGTCGCGGTGGAAGGGGCGATGCCGGCGCAGGTGAGCTTCCCGCCGCGCACGCTGCATGCCCAGAACGTGCTCAGGTCCCCGCAGGTACTCCCGTGGCTGGTCAGCATGGCCGAGCATCGCCCTGCTGCCGAGGACGTGATCGGCCTCGACGATCTCAGCGTGGCTGCTGGCGACGATCGGTTGGTTCTGGTGTCGATGTCGCGGCGTCGGGTGGTCGAGCCCACCGTGGCGCACGCCGCTGCCGTGCACGCCATGCCGCTGCTCGCCCGGTTCCTGGTCGAGTTACCGCGCGCCTTGGACGCCCGGCTCAAGCCGTTCGACTGGGGCGCGGCGTCCTGTCTGCCGTTTCGACCCGCTCTGCGGTACGGGCGGGTTCTGCTGTCCGCGGCGCGGTGGCGGATCGACCCGGCGCGGCTGCCCGCCGCCGCTGCCAGCGACGGCGAATGGTCGGCGGCGTGGGAGGCGCTGCGGGAGAGGTTGCGGCTGCCGAGGTGGGTTCAGGTCGGCAGCGGCGACCAGCGACTGCGGCTCGATCTCGATCAGGCTATGGACCGGTCGCTGGTGCGCGCCCACCTGGACGCTAACCGCGGCGCGGCGGTCACCATCGTCGAGGCGGCGGGGCTGGAGGACTTCGGGTGGTTGTCCGGACGCGCGCACGAAATCGTCGTACCGGTCGCCTCTACCGCCGCTCCGGCCGCGGCTCCGGCTGCGGTCGCTGCCCGAGGCTCGTGGCCGCCTCCTGCGCCGGCTGCCCCGGTTCTGCCGGGAGAGAGCGGGTTGCTGTCCGGATCGCTCGCTGTCGAGCCGTCGGTGGTGGAGTTGGTGTTGCGGCGAGGGTTGCCGGCGTTGTTCGCCGACTGGCCGCAGCCGCCGATGTGGTGGTTCCTCCGCTTACGCCGCCCGTATTCGCATCTGCGGCTTCGGCTGCACACCGACGATTACGGTGACGCGGCGGTCAGAGTCGGCCGGTGGGCGGCCGGGCTTCGGCAGCAGGGACTCGCGGGTGACCTGCGCCTGGACACCTACCATCCCGAGACCGGCCGGTACGGCGACGGCCAAGCGATGTCCGCCGCCGAGGAGCTGTTCGCCGCGGACTCCCGCGCCGCGGTGGCCCAGATGGCGGCGAAGTACGAATCCCTGCTCGACCAGCAGGCGCTGACCGCCGCGAGCATGATCGACCTGGCCGCCGCGATGCTCGGCAGCCGCGATGGCGGATGCGAGTGGTTCGTCGGCCGGCCGGAGCAAGGCGGTCGAGCGCCGATCCACCGGAGCGTTCTGCGCCAGGCGGTCACGCTCGATCCGGCGTCCTTACCGGAGCTGGTTCAGCGCGAATGGCAGGAACGATCTCGGGCCGCCGCCCGGTACGCCGAGGCGTTGTCGGCCTGCGGCGGCCCTCTGATTCCCGCAGGGGTGCTCACGTCGCTGCTGCATCTGCACTTCGTGCGCGCGCACGGCCCGGACGAGGCGGCCGAGCAGGTCACGTATCGGCTCGCCCGCCACATCGCGCTGGCGGCGGTCCGTCGCCGTGATCGCACCACAGGAGCTGCCCGATGACCGTCAGCCTGCTTGCCACGCCGCTGCGACGAGCGGCCGAGACGATGGCCTCGTGCATCACCGACACCCTGACCGCGCCGCCCGCGCAACCCAGCGGTGTCGACTACGGGCCGCGGAGCACGCGCTGGCACGGCCAATCGCTGTCCAAAGGGGCTGCCGGGGTGGCGATCCTGCACGGGGTACGCGCACAGACGGGGCACGGTGGATGGGAACCGGTCCGCGCGTGGCTGCGTCACGCGAGCGCGGAGACGCTGAACAACGGCACCGGAGCGGGGCTGTGGTTCGGTGTTCCCGCTGTCACTCACGCCCTGACCACGGGCATGCCGCACGCCCGACCGGCTGCCCTGGACGCCCTGGATCACGCGGTCGCGGACCTTGCCGAGCGTCGGCTGGCCGCTGCCGAGGCACGCCTCGCCGTTGGCGCCCGGCCCTCGCTGTCGGAGTTCGACCTCGTCCGCGGGCTGACCGGCCTGGGAGCCCACCTGCTGCGCCGCTTCCCGGACGACGACCTGCTGCGCCGGGTGCTGGCATACCTGGTGCGGCTCACCGAGCCAGTCGACGCCGACGACGTAGCAGGCCGGCGCGCGCCGGGCTGGTGGAGCGCCGACCCACCCAATGGCGAGGGCCCTGAGCGGGGCGGGCATGCCAACGTCGGCATGGCGCACGGCATCACCGGCCCCCTGGCCCTGCTGGCTCTGGCCATACGGCGGAACATCCGGGTGCCGGGACAGACCGAGGCGATCGGCCGGATCTGCTCGTGGCTGGACCGGTGGCAGCAGGCGAGCCCGGCGGGCCCCTGGTGGCCCGAGAAGATCACCGTCGCGGAGTTGCACGCCGGGCAGCCCGCCGTGAACGGACCGGCGCGGCCGTCCTGGTGCTACGGCACCCCGGGAATCGCCCGCGCCCAGCAACTCGCCGGGATCGCCCTCGACGACCCCGCCCGGCAGCAGGCGGCAGAAGACGCGCTGGCCCGCTGCCTGGCCGACCCCGTCCAGCTCAGCCAGATCATCGACCCGTCGCTGTGCCACGGCTGGGCAGGACTCGCCGCCACCCTCTGGTACGCCGCCGCCGACGCCCGTCACACCAGCCTGCCCGCCGCCGTGCCCCACCTGATGCGCCGGCTGATCCGACACGCCACCAACCCCACCCCCGCGCCGTCCGGCCTGATCTCAGGCCCCGCCGGCATCGCCCTCACCCTGCACACCTTCGCTACCGGCACCGACATCCAGTGGTCCACGAGCGTGCTGATCAACTAGACGAGGAGCGCGTCATGGACCTCGATCCCGAGACCGAGCCACCACCGGACACAGGGCCGGTCAGCCGGTGGCGCCAGGTGAACCTGACCTTCGCCGACTGGCGAACGGCTGAGGAGTATGCCGCGGCCCGGCTTGCCCCCGCGCTCGTCGCCGCCGAGGACGACGGCGTGATCAGTGCGTTCTGGTTCGTCCGCAAGTCCGAGACGTGGCGGCTGCGGCTGCTGCCCGGCCGACGGCTCTCCCCGGTCTACGCCCTGCTCGCCGGCATCACCGCCGACGATCGGATCCGCGATGTCGCCGAGCCCGTCTACCGGGCCGAGGCGTACGCCTTCGGCGGCGAGGACGCGATGACGATCGCCCACACCCTCTTCCACGCCGATAGCCGACACATCCTCGGCCACCTCGCCGCCGGTGGCGACCACCGACGAGAGCTTGGCGTGCTGCTCGCCACCCGCCTCATGCGCGCCGCCGGACTGGAATTCTCCGAACAAGGCGATGTCTGGCGGCACATCGCCACCCGCCGGCACCAACCTCACGCGCCCGCGCCGAGCCCCAGCCTGATCGCCGCCGTGCAGCGTCTGGTCACCGCCGGCGACGACACGCCACGCAGCCCGTTGAGCGCGGCCCCGTCATGGCCGAGGGCGCACGAGCAGGCAGGCCGGGACCTCGGGTTCCTCGACCGTAACGGCGCACTGACCCGCGACCTGCGCGGGGTGCTGACCCACCACGTCCTGTTCCTGTTCAACCGGCTCGGCATCTCCGCCACCGATACCTGGCTGCTGGCCACAGCCGCCGTACACGCCACCTTCCACCACTCGTCCGACATCCCACCCGGGTACCACTCCACCGGGACGACCGACAGTAGGGTAAAAGCAGTGAACACCTCCCAAACCACACCTGAAACCGCCGACGCAGCGGCACTGCGCGAACAGCTCGTCACCACTCTCAAGCAACGCGGCCACATCCGCTCCGCCCGTGTCGAGCAGGCATTCCGGACGGTGCCCCGCGAAAGGTTCCTTCCCGGCGTCGATCTGGAAATCGCCTACACCCGCCGCCAGATCGTCACCAAACGCGACCCCCACGGCGCCGCCCTTTCGTCGGCATCAAGCCCCAGCCTCGTCGCGGACATGCTCGAACAACTCGACCCGCAACCCGGAGACCGCGTCCTGGAGATCGGCGCGGCCACCGGCATCAACGCTGCTCTCCTCGCCGAGCTGGCCAACCCCGGCGGCACGATCGTCACCATCGAACTCGACCAGGACCTCGCCGACGGCGCCCGCGCCGGCCTCGACCGCGCCGGCTACCACACCGTCGAGGTGATCTGCAGCGACGGAGCCCTCGGCCACCCCGAGTCCGCCCCGTACGACCGCGCCATCATCACCGCCGGAGCGTGGGACATCCCGGCGGCCTGGTGGGACCAACTCGCCGACCACGGCCGCATCGTCGTACCCCTACGCGTACACGAGAGCGGCCTGACCCGATGCTTCGCCTTCGACCGCACCGGCCCCACCACCCTGGTCAGCACCACGACACCGCTGGTCTGCGGATTCGTGCCCATGCGCGGCACAGCCGAGCACACCGACCAGCACGTCCGTCTCGACACCGACGTGGTCCTCAAACTCGACGCCGCCAACCAACCCGACCATGCCGCCCTCGCCCGCGCCCTCCACCACCCCCGGCATGAACGCTGGACCGGCATCCAGGTCACCGACAACGACCCCATCGGCCACCTCGACCTGTGGCTCCTCGTGAACGCCAGCAAGCCGTTCGGTCGTCTCCGCGCGGGCGACACCGCCCGTACCAGCGGACTGATCACCCCCGCCTACCGGTGGGCCGGAGCCGCCATCTACCACGGCGGCACCATCGCCTACCTCGCCTTCCAAGCCACCGGCGACGGCCAGCACGAACTGGGCGCCATCGCCAACGGCCCGGACGCCGACAAGCTCGCCGCGGAACTGACCGACCTGCTCGACCAGTGGGACGAAGCCGGCCGCCCCAACAAGCCCACCGTCACCGCGCACCGCGCCGGAACCCGACCGGTCCAGACCGGCGACATCAGCCGACCCGACACCGTCCTCACCATCTCCTTCTGACCGCGCGCCGCCGGGGCGACGCCCCGCCCCGGCGTCCCGATGAGAACGCGGCCAGCGTGCGAAGTACCACCCATCCCTCAGTACCCCCTCGTCGCCCTAGCACGGCCTTCCGTAGCAGATGAGGACACCTATGCACCTGTCTTTCGCGCCCACCATCGCCGCCCGATTCCCCCTCGTCGCCCGCAAACGCCCGCCAGCCAAACCGCTCGACGCACGGGTCACGCGACTCGCCCGGCTCGCCGAGACCGCCCACCGCGAACACGACCCGGAGAAAGCGTCCACAGTGTTCAACGGAGCCGCTCTCGTCGCCTCCGACTGCGCGGACGCAGAACTCGCCGAACTCTGGTGTCACCGTCACGCGAACCTCTACCTCAGTCGCGCCCCTCTCGACGGGTACACCGCCCGGTTCGCTCTCGAACCCGTCGTCAACCTCGCCCGCCTTCGCATCCGCGCCGGCGACGGAGATAGTGCACACCGCATGCTCACCGACCTCTACCATGCGGTCGTCAACAGCGACCCCATCGTCATCAGCGGGTTAGGGATACATCCTCGGCAACTCCCTGCGGAGGCCGAGGAACTCCAACAGATCACCAACTGGCTCCGCAACGTCCTGCTCTCCGACGGAACCCGCGCCCTCACCATCACAGGCCGGTGGACCGACGCGATGACGCATGTCCAACGCTACGACGGAATCGGGGCCACTCTCCGCGACGGACGACAGGTCGCCGTCGTGGCCCACCTCATCCACGGCGACACCCGCGCAGCTACCGCCATCCTCGACCGCACCACGATCAAGCACCCGTGGGAGGAACTGGTACGCGATCTCCTACACATCTGGAGCACAGCCGCCGACGGCGATCGAAGCCGAGTCGACCACCGAGAACTGCTCGACCGAGCCTCAAATATGACGCCAGGCTCCGGACTCTCGGTATTTCGCACCCGACTAGTCCTCACCGCCCTCGACCTATCCACAACCGTTGCAGCCGGACTGATCGATCGTCTGACCTCAGAGGTAATCCAGGACCAGGACGCCCACGCGGCCCGTGATCTCCTCAACCACCCCGCCGTCGGTCCCGAACACCACGGCCCGCTAAGGCAGATGATCAACGCAAGCGGCCTCAGCCTTGGACACCTTCCGGAACCGGCCCGCCACACTCTCTCGTCGGCACTCGACCTGGCCGCAACCGTGATACGCAGCAGCCAAACCAACCGTTGAATCCCGCATCTGTGCCTCGTCGCCGTTGCTCAGCGTCGCCGCGAAGTTCGAGGTCAGTCACGGAATGCCGAGGTTCCTTGGCGACGTCACGGCCTGCATGACGGTAGGGCTCGTGGCGGCAGCCGGACGCTCACGGCCTTCCACAGGCAGGACGACGGGCGGGAGGCCCGCGACCCTTCCCACGAGGCAGCTCCAGGCCGCACGTTTTGTCACATGCGCCCGATATTGTCGCCGCGCATCCGCGCCCCATCGACGCCCG
Organism: Actinomycetes bacterium; assembly: GCA_023402505.1. Lineage (GTDB taxonomy): Bacteria > Actinomycetota > Actinomycetes > Mycobacteriales > Micromonosporaceae > Micromonospora. The sequence goes on along the minus strand of JAEYGD010000051.1, from coordinate 7,809 downwards.
CTCACGGAGGTCAACCTATGGCTGGTTCCGCGCTCGACACCGTCTCTGCCGATGAGGCCCGTGCCCGGCTCGTCGACCGACTCCTCGCCGACCGGTGGATCACCTCACCGGCGGTGGAGGCGGCGTTTCGCCGGGTGCCGCGACATCTGTTCGCGACCGACGGCGTCAGCATCGACGCCGCGTACGCCGACGACGTTGTCGTCACCAGTCGCGGCCCGGACGGGCACGCGACGAGTTCGATCTCCGCGCCGTGGCTGCAGGCCTACATGCTGGAGCAAGCCCGGCTGGCACCGGGCGCCCGGGTCCTTGAAGTCGGCTCCGGCGGCTACAACGCCGCGCTGATCGCCGACGTCGTCGGTCCGGACGGCACGGTCGTCACCGTCGACATCGATTCCGACGTCACCGACCGCGCCCGTACCGGCTTGGAGCGTGCCGGCTACCGGCAGGTGGCGGTGGTACACGGCGACGGCGAGTACGGACACCAGCCCCGCGCCCCGTACGACGCCATCATCGTCACCGTAGAGACACCGGACCTTCCACCGGCCTGGCTCGACCAACTCGCCCCGGCCGCTGTTCTCATCGTGCCGCTGCGGATACGCGGCATGACCCGGTGCCTCACCCTGCGACGCCACGAGGATCATCTTCTCGCCACCGCGGCACTGCAATGCGGGTTCGTGCCGATGCAGGGCGACGGACGCCATCCCACCCGCCGTCTCGCCCTACGCGGCGACGACGTCGTCGTGGTCCTGGACGACACCATTACCGAGGTGAACCCGGACGCACTCGCCTCGGCGCTGCATGCGCCGCGGCTGGAGGCATGGTCGTCGGTCACCATCACCATGCAGGAAGGCTCTTCTTTCGAGTCGCTGCACCTGTGGCTGGCCAGCCAGCCCCGGCCCTTCGGGGCTCTAGCCGTAGACCGCGAGCGCGCCGCCGGCCTGGTCGACCCGCAAGACCGGTTCATCTGCCCCACCTTGCTCACCGCCGACAGCTTCGCCTACCTCGCGATGCGCAAGCTCGATGACACCACCTGGCGGTTCGGCGCCCACGGCTTCGGACCCGATGCCGATACCCTCACCGCCTACATGCTCGACCTCATCACGGTCTGGGACCACGACCACCGGCACGGCCCCGGTCCGACGATCACCGTGCATCCCAACGGCACACGCCCGCCTACACCAGACGGGCGCCAGCTGCTCGTAACCCGCCGCCACGCCACGATCACCGTCACCTGGCCCACCTCGGGGAAGCCGCGATGACCACCGACGCGTCGCGCATCGAACGGTTCTCCCCGCAGTCGCCTACGCTGGTGATCATTCGGGGAAACTCCGGCAGCGGGAAGACCACGACTGCCCGCGAGGTACGCCGCCGCTTCGGACGCGGTGCGGCCCTACTCGAACAGGACTACCTGCGCAGAATTGTGCTCCGGGAACACGACAGCGCCCACGTCGACCCGGTCGCCCCGACGTTCGTCACCGTGACCGCCCGCGGCGCCCTCGATCTCGGTTACCACGTCATCCTCGAAGGCATCCTGCACACCGAACGCTACGCCACCGTCCTGCGCCAGCTCGTCGACAGCCACCCCGGACCGGCCGCCGTGTTCTACCTGGACGTCTGTTTCGACGAAACCGTCCGCCGGCACCTCAACCGGGCCGAACCCATCCCCGTAACCCCCGACGAGATGCGCCGCTGGTACACCCACCGCGACCTGCTCGGCATCCCCGGCGAAACCGTCATCGGCGAAACCAGCACCTTCGAACAGACGGTCACCACCATCCTGCACGCCAGCGGCCTGACCGCCGTGACACCGCAGACGCCGTGCCCACGGCGTTGCCGGCACTGCGCTGGCGAATCCGACCAGGCCGCTGCCTTCACCGCAACGGCCTGTTGACACATCGTGCGGACACACGCCCCACCGCAACCCGCTCCGGCCACGAAGCCGGCGCGGTCGATCGCCGATAGGCCGGTCATGTCCCTGCGACCACGAGTCCACCCCACTACCTCAGGCCGCGTCCGGCACGCCGTCCTGAGCAGCACTCGCTCGCTGTCGACGAGCATGGCAGCCCTGAGCACGCCTCGATAAGTGGACCGAGGTTCGCTCGCTCACGATCTGCCGCCCTCGACGGGGCGGGATGTCTACCGTCGGAGGCATGAAGCTGCTGCTGCGCGGCGGGCCCGGCGACGGGCAGGTCGTCACCGGTGGCGGGGAGACCGTCGTCTGGCGGGCCTGCCTATACGAGATCACCACTGAATTGGCTCACCGGCAGGGAGACGACCTACGGGTTCACCGGCACCGCCCCGACTGCTGCGAACTGTACGGCAGGGGCGCCGAGGACCGCTGCGAGTGACCTCCGTCCCGCCGGCCACCCACAACGCGATCGAACATGCGTACGATTCAGCCATGGAGCAGGTGGTCAGGAGGTGGTGGAACGGCGCATGGGGGCGGCTTGCGCGCCGCGATGTGTGGCTCGTCCGCCAGACCCGATGGGCAGTCGTCGCCCGGGCCGGGGACAGCGAGACCGGCAAGACGCTGCGGTGGGAGTTCGACAGCCAAGTCGAAGCCCAGGACATGGTCGACCGCCTCCTGCGCGCACCCTCGCCCGGCTCGTGGCGCGAGCACGTCAGACAGGACTGACCCGCCAGCCCGCGCCCCTGCGTTCCGTCGCACTGTCGCAGGCCGGTACGACGAGCACATGGTCCAGTCGAGCACCCGCATGTGTCGGCCTGTTGGGCACGCCGCCCACAGCGCTGGTGCATCGTCACTCGTCACAGCGCTGGGGCGGCGTGCGTCACTGGTTGTTGACTCAGCGGCTGGTCGCTGCCGCCTAGGGACGTTGCCGGCGGGGGCGCCGTGTCCACGGGCCTGGACGACGGTGCTTGGGCCGGTGGCGGGCTGGGCGGGCTGGCCGACTGGGGCGACGAGCTGAGTGTGGCTCCATCCACGCCCGCACAACGTGTGCGCCCAGGGTTGCCGTCACGCGCCAGATTCTGGTCGAGTGCACTGTGTCACCGCTTTCTCGCATGGTGTATAGATGGCGGGTGCTCCGCGCAACCGGGCGGCCAACCAGCGGCACGGAGCACCCTGACCGACCAGGCAGTCAGCACCGATCGGCGCGAATGACTTTCCACGACGCCCCTAATGTCGGGAAAGAGGTCCCGACGAACTCCCGACAACACCGACCCGCTGTCGGGCAACCCTCGTGCACCAAGGACGACCGCATGAGCACCTACCCCGCGCCGCGCCGCAACACCCGCCCGTACGCCGTCGACGAGGCCACCATCCGCAAGCGGTGCGCCAACCCCGACGCCGCCGAATACACCCTCTACGTGCGCAGCCTCATCCACGACTACCTGGGTATCGGCGGCCAAGCGAAGATCCTCGAACACGCCCGCGCCCGGGGCCTGCACTACCCCGGCCTCAACCGGCAGAAGCTCTCCGAACAACTCAGCCGGTACCGCCTCGGCCCCACCTGGGAGATGACCGAGCTCATCATCGCCTGCCTGCCCGACAGCTGCGACACCGCCAGCATCCGGGCACTCGCCGCAGGCTGGTACCAGTGCGCCCGCGGCCAGCTACCCCACGGCTACAAGGGCCCCGTCAGCCGTCCTCCCGGCAAACCCGGCCACCGCAACGTCCCGGAGAGCGAACCGAGCATCCCGGTCCTGCAGCGCCGCCTCGCCCGCCTGCAGGAGCGCCTCCACGCGGAAAACCTGCGCCACATCGACAACCTTCGGACCTCGGAGAAGGCCCGCAACCAGGCGCTGCGCCACGCCAACCAGATCGAATCCCAGTTCCACCAGACCCGGGAGGAACTGCTACGCCTCCGCACCATCGCCGCGGAGATCGCGACGATCCGTGAGGAGTACGCACGCCAGTGCGTCGCCCTCGAACTCATCGCCACACCCGACCTACGCACGAAGCCGATCATTGACCTGCCGGAACTGCCCGCCACCCGCCGCCGGATCCGCTTCGGCGTCCTGGTCGCCACCATCGACGCCACCGCACCACCCGCCCGCCGGGCACTGGCCCGCTACCTGTGCGTCCACGCCGAACTCGCCGGCATCTCCCCCACCGAGCTAGCCACCAGGGCAGACATCGCCACCACCGTGACAACAGACATCCTCGCCGGACGCCGGACACCCACCACCGCCCACGCCACCCGCCTGGCCGCCGTCCTGAACTGCGAACCAGACACCCTGCACCACCTCACCAACGCCGCCAGCAGCACAACCGCTCTCGACGAGCACTTTTGGACCATCGCCAGCACCGTCACGACCACGCCTACGCCGGACCCGACGCCCTCCCCGGGCAACCTTGTCGGGTCGGATCCCGACAACCGTGGCACGCACCCACACACCAACCCGACAACGCCACCGCCCCACACCATCGCCGACCGACTCCGCCATGCAGCTGCACTGCACCAGCAGGGACTGATCAGCGACCACGAGCACGCCGAGCAACGCGCTCGCATCCTCGCCGAGCTATGACAACCGCCATCCGGCGCCCAGACGACAAACCGCGCCTGGCGTGCCTTTCTCTAGCTCGACCAGAAAGTCGTCCATAGCGCTGCGTAGCGAGCGGATCGCGGCATGGTTGGACGTTTGCAGTCGCCCTCAGCGCAGCCGAGCCCCACCACTCGGCCGAGGGTCGAGTGCCTTCTCGAATGCGCGGGCCAAGACCTGAATCGGGGTCTGGCCGTCATCGTCGGGAGGTGCCTGCTCCAGCTCTTCCGCCAGCGCCTGCAGGAGCGTCTCCCCTGTCAAGGCAGTCCATAGCTGAGGCTGGTCATAGGCCGAATCACGCAAGTCCCACAGAGCATCGACGAGTTGCTGCTTCGTCTCCGCCGCACCGAGCCTTTGGAGTCCGATCGTCAGAGCATCCATCGGTTGATCGTAGGAGACGGGCTCGCCGAGGTGAGTCTCCGAGCCCCCATTCAGTAACGTCCTCAACTCGGCATGACAGCGCACCGCCGGCCGCTTCGGAAGGCAGTGCCTACACCACGGGTAGGGGCTGTATTGGTGTGCGGCTTGCCGATCCGGGTCCCGCCGCCACCGCTCCACCCTGTCGGCGAACGCAGGCGCGGCCCGCCAAGGCAGACCTGCCGTCGGCGGCAACGAGGGCCAGCCCGCCGACGTCGGCCTCGCCCAGCGCACGAGCCGGCCGCGTCACGTGCCGCCGGCAGACCGACCTCGGCCGGCCCCAATCGGGAGCCACCGACGCAGCGGCGCCGGGCGACCACCCGGCCGAGCCCGCCGCGATAGCCATCACACCGGCGGGTCGGCCCTGCCTCGGTCCGCCATCCCGGTCGGAAATGCGGAAATCAGAGGTTTGGTCCTCTCGACCGTCACCGCCGATACTCGCCCCGGCTGACGTCCCTACCCTCGCTCGTCACCGTGCCCCAGCTCAGGTCAACGACGGCCGACCACCCGGGCACCCACCTCGGCAGAAAAGATCTACAACCGTGGCCACAGTAGACAACGACCGCACGTTCACGTACCGGCATGCCGACCATGATCCAGAGCAGGCGACACAGAAACGCACTGGTCAGCACGGACCGGCACGGACCCTCGCCGAACAGCACGGTGACGATGGAGCACCATCGGAGCACCATGGTCCCAATATGCGGAAGATGGCGGCACATCCTGGGATGCAATCAAGGCCGTGACCTGCGTTTCGGCTGGTCACGGCCTTGATTGTTTGCGCGCCCGAAGGGACTCGAACCCCTAACCTTCTGATCCGTAGTCAGATGCTCTATCCGTTGAGCTACGGGCGCTGGTGCTCAGCCAGCCTACACGACCGACTTTCGCGCGGAGACTCCGGGATTCGAACCCGGGAGGGGCTTTAAAACCCCAACCGCATTAGCAGTGCGGCGCCATAGACCAGACTAGGCGAAGTCTCCCCGGCGGCCCTCGCAGGCCACCGGGCCCGAGGATACAGGGCACCACCCACCGGGAGCAAAGCGACTTCCTCCCGCGCTTCGTCCGGGTTCGCAGCCCTCGGGACTCTCCGGCTGTGCCGGGACGTGATCAGGGCTAGGCTCCATCGATATGCACGAGCAGCCGCCGAGCGAGTCCTCCCGCCGCGACCCCGCGGAGAAGCGGCGTCGCTCCCCCCGCGCGACGTTCACCCCGCCTCCGACGCCGGTGGAGCCCACTCCGGCGGCCGAGGACGAGCAGCGACGCCGGGCGAGGCCGGCGCCTGCCGTGCTCTTCCAGCCGCCCGCCGGTCAGCCGCCGGCGCCCCGGCAGCCGGTGCCCGGGGCCGCCTCGACCTCGGAAACGGCCGCCGATAGCTCGGACACGACCGCCGGCACTTCGGACACGGCCGGCGACGCCTCGCAGACGGCCGCCGGCACCGCTGAGACGGCCGCCGACGCCTCTGAGGGAAGCAGCCGTCGGAAGCCCCGACGCTCATCGGTCCCTGCCGACAGGGCGGCCCGGCCGCGGGGCGCCACCGGGAAACCCTCCCGCGACGACGGTCCCGACAAAGACGGCGGTCCCGACAAGGTTGCCCGGCCGCGGGGTGCCTCCGGGGAACCCTCGGGCGACGGTGGTGCCGACGTGACGGACGACACCGCGAGCGCGCCCTCAGCGTCGGCTGTGGCGGCGCCCCCATCCCCGACACGCGAACCGGTCGTCGAGCGGACGCCACGCGTCCGGCGCCCGGCGACCAGGAAGACCGCGCCGGGCGGTACGGCGCCAGCCCTCGACAGCGACGATCCCGGCCCTGACCCTGCCGGCGACGAGGCGGCGCCCGCCCCGACCGAGGCGGCGACCGTCCCGCCCGAGCCGGCGCCCGCCCCGACCGAGGCGGCGACCACACGGACCAGGCCGGTCAAGCCGGCTCGGGCGGCAAAGAAGACCGCGGCCACCAAACGGACCCCGGCGGCTGCCAAGCAGACCACGGCGGCCGGTGAGCCAAGCACACCGGCGGCCGGCGGGCAGAGCGCTCCGGCGGCCAGGCCGACGCCGGCATCCGGCGCAGAAGGTGCACCGGCGGCAGCCAAGCCGACCACGCCCCCCAGCGGGCGGGAAACGACGGCGGCAGCCGACCGGACGACGACTCCGGGGGAAGGACCGGCAGCCACTGCGCAGGCCGATCAGGGTGGGGCCACCGCCGAACAGGCCAAGCCGGCTCGGGCCAGGTCGGCCGCCAAGCGGGCCATGCCCACGAAGGCCACGGCAAAGGCCGCACGGAAGACCGCCCAGCCCGCCCGACCGACTGCCACCGAGACCACCACCGCAGGAACAACCACCACCACAGGAACAACCACCACCACAGGACAGAGCCCCACCGCACACACAAGCCCCACCGCGAGAACCAGCCCAGCGAGCCCCGCAGCTGCCGCCCACCCGGACATGGCCGCCGCACCGCGTACCCCTGAGGTTTTCGCCCGTGTGCTCGACCACCCGGGTTTCGCTCCGGAACTGCTCGCCCTCGCCGCCGTGCGGGGCATCGGTCCGCGGGCGCGGGAGTGGGCCGACGGGCTGCGGTCGGCGTACCCGGGGGTGCCGGGTGACGGGCTGGCCCGGCTGGCGACCCGGCGGTACGTGCGGCAGGCCGGGGCGGGTGGGGCGGGCGCCGCACTGGCCGGCCTGTTCGCGCCGGTGGCCGAACTGGCCGCGGTGCTGTGGACCCAGGCGAGCCTGGTGCTGCACTTGGCGGCGGCGTACGGCCGTGATCCGGCGCACCCCGACCGGGCGGTCGAGTTGCTGGTCCTGACCCAGGTCCACCCCGATGCGGACAGCGCCCGGGCGGCGCTCGCCGCGGCGCGGGCGCTGGACGGGCCGGGCGAGGCGCCCTGGCCT
>JAEYGD010000011.1 GCA_023402505.1 Actinomycetes bacterium | reverse complement strand
AGACCCCGTTGGCGACCTGTTCGACGATGGTGGAGCGGGGCGAGTCGGCCACCTCGGGCGTGATCTCCATGCCCCGGTTCATCGGGCCGGGGTGCATGACGATCGCGTGCTCGGGCAGCCGGCGCATCCGCGGGCCGTCCAGACCGTAGCGGCGCGCGTACTCACGGGCGGACGGGAAGTAGGAGTCGTTCATGCGTTCGCGCTGCACCCGCAGCATCATCACCACGTCCGAGTGCGGCAGCACCGCGTCCAGGTCGTAGGAGACGTCGGTGCCGGGGGCGAGCGCCGCGGCGATGTCCACCGGGATCAGCGTGGGCGGGCCGACCAGGGTGACCTTGGCGCCGAGCGTGGACAGCAGCAGGACGTTGGAGCGCGCCACCCGGCTGTGCAGCACGTCCCCGACCACCGCGACCGACAGGCCGGCGAGCCGGCCCAGCCGGGAGCGCATCGTGTACGCGTCCAGCAGCGCCTGGGTCGGATGCTCGTGGGTGCCGTCGCCGGCGTTGACCACCGAGCCGTCCACCCAGTCGGCGAGCCGGTGCGGGGCACCCGAGGCGGGGTGCCGGACGACGACCGCGTCGGCGCCCATCGCCTGCAGGGTGAGCGCCGTGTCCTTCAGGCTCTCGCCCTTGGCGACGCTGGAACCCTTCGCCGAGAAGTTGATCACGTCTGCGCTGAGCCGCTTCGCGGCTGCCTCGAACGAGATCCGGGTGCGGGTGGAGTCCTCGTAGAACAGGTTCACCACGGTCCGCCCGCGCAGCGCGGGCAGCTTCTTGACCTCGCGGCCGGCCACCGTCGCCATCTCGGCGGCGGTGTCCAGGATGCGGGTGGCGGTGTCGGCGTCCAGGTCGGCGCCGGAGAGCAGGTGCCGGATCACAGTGCCTGCCTTTCGTTCGCGACTGCGGGGCTCCGCTCCGCTGCACTCCTCGCGCTCACCCGGGCCAGCCTTTCGTCCGCGACTGCGGGGCTCCGCTCCGCTGCACTCCTCGCGCTCACCCGGGCCAGCCTTTCGTCCGCGACTGCGGGGCTCCGCTCCGCTGCACTCCTCGCGCTCACCGAGGGCCCTCCCCGTAGAGCCTGACCTCGTCGGCGTCGTCGGTCTCCGCGAGGGTGACCTTCACGCTCTCGGCGAGGGAGGTCGGGATGTTCTTGCCGACGTAGTCCGCGCGGATGGGCAGCTCCCGGTGGCCCCGGTCGACCAGGACGGCGAGCTGGACCGACGCGGGCCGGCCGACGTCGTTGAGCGCGTCGAGCGCCGCGCGCACCGTGCGGCCGGAGAAAAGGACGTCGTCGACGAGCACGACCCGCTTGCCGTCGATGCCGCCGGGCGGAAGCTCGGTGGGACCGATCGCGCGGGTGGCGTGCCGCCGCAGGTCGTCGCGGTAGAGGGTGATGTCGAGCACACCGACCGGGACGTCGACGCCCTCGAAGGCGCTGATCCGGGCGGCGAGCCGCCGGGCGAGCGGGGCACCCCGGGTGGGGATGCCGAGCAGGACGGTCTGCTGGGCGCCCTGCGTCTTCTCGAGGATCTGGTGGGCGATGCGGTCGACGACGCGCTGCACGTCGGCACTGGTGAGGATCACCTTTACCGAGGGTTGCCGGGCGGTCGACGGGCGGGCTGCCGGTGGGTAGGCCACGGCGGACCTCCTTCCCCGCCTCACGGGACGGGTCGTTAAAGGACGTCGGATGACCGGCGCGGGCCGCGGAGCGGACCGACCGGGGGCTTCCGGCCACGTTACCAGTGGTCACCGCGTCGACCGTCGCCGGCCACTGACCTCGGGGTCAGGGTGGCGAAATGGGGACAACTCCCCCGGCGGTGGAACAGGAAAGGTCACGACCACTTGACCGGCTGTCGCAATCCCCGTACCGTCACGCTCCGTAGCGATCGACGGGAGAACCCCGAGCAGCACTGGGAGTGTCCGAATGCCCTCTGAGTACGCCAAGTCGCTGGGCGCCCGCCTGCGCTCCATCCGCCAGCAGCAGGGCCTGTCCCTGCAGGGCGTGGAGGAGAAGTCCAACGGACGGTGGAAGGCCGTCGTGGTCGGTTCGTACGAGCGCGGCGACCGGGCGGTCACCGTGTCCCGTCTCGCCGAGCTGGCCGACTTCTACCGCGTTCCCGTCTCCGAGCTGCTGCCCGACGGCAGTGGCGTACGTCACGAGCCCACCAGCAAGATCGTGCTGGACCTCGAGCGTCTCTACGACGAGGCCTCGGAGGACCTCGCCTACGTCGCCCGGTACGCCCGCGCGATCCAGCAGCAGCGCGGCGACTACAACGGCCGCGTCCTGTCCATCCGCGCCGACGACCTGCGCGCCCTGGCGATCGTCTACGACGCCTCGCCGTCCGGCCTGATCGAGCGCCTCACCGAGCACGGCGTGCTCGTCGCCGACCCCCGGGCGTTCTTCGCCTCCTGAGCGCCGACCGAAAGGGCCCGTGCCGTCCCGGCACGGGCCCTTTCGTCGTTCCTGTCGGATGCCGCGACGGCCCTGCATGGGCCGACGGCGGTCAGCGGGTGGCGTACTCGGCGATGCGGCCCAGGATGCCGTTGAGGAAGCGCGGCGAGTCGTCGGTCGACATCTGCCGGGCCAGCTCCACCGCCTCGCTGATCGCCACCGCGTCGTCGATCTCGTTGACGTAGAGCAGCTCGTAGACCGCGATCCGGGCGAGGTTCCGGTCCACCGTCGGCATCCGGTCCAGCGTCCAGCCCTCGGCATAACTGGCGATCAGCTCGTCGATCCGGTCGAGGTGACCGGCGACGCCCTCGACCAGGCCGACCGTGTAGTCCAGGTGCTCCGGGCGCGGCTTCTCGATCCGCTCCAGGTAGCCGGCGAGCACCTCGACCGGTGGACGGTCCCGCAGGTCGGCCTCGAAGAGCACGTCCAGCGCCCGCTTGCGCGCCTTGCGGCGCGCCGGCATCTGCTGCTTCGGACCCTCGGCCATCAGGCGCGGCCGAGGTAACGGCCGTCGCGGGTGTCGACCTTGATCTTCTCGCCGGTGGTGATGAAGAGCGGCACCTGCACGGTCGCCCCGGTCTCGACCGTGGCCGGCTTGTTGCCACCGGTCGAGCGGTCGCCCTGCAGACCCGGCTCGGTGTACGTGATCTCCAGCACCACACTCGTCGGCAGCTCGACGTAGAGCGGCACGCTCTCGTGGGTGGCGACGATCACCTCGGCCTCGGGCAGCAGGTAGTTGGCCGCCTCGCCGACGGTGCCACCGGGAACGGTGATCTGGTCGAACGTCTCCATGTCCATGAAGACGTAGTCCTCGCCGTCCGCGTACAGATACTGCATCGTGCGCTTGTCGACGGTCGCGGTCTCGACCTTGGTGCCCGCGTTGAAGGTCTTGTCGACGACCTTGCCGGAGAGCACGTTCTTCAGCGTGGTACGCACGAACGCACCACCCTTACCGGGCTTGACGTGCTGGAACTCGACGACGGACCAGAGCTCGCCGTCCAGGTTGAGTACCAGGCCGTTCTTCAGGTCGTTGGTGGTGGCCATTTCCTGCCTTGATCATGATTTGGCGGACAGACCTGGAAAGTCTACTAGCTGCGGCGGTTCGGGCCACCCGCCGGAGCCGCCCGGCGACGCACGGCACTGCCGGACCCGACCGACCCCCTCGGCACACACCCACCGATTCACCGCCTTTGCTCTGCACCCGAATACGCACCAGTCACGCAACGCGACGAAGCGTGCGCCGCGGTACCCACGCGCACTCCGGACATCGGCGCAGGTCAGCGAAGTGGTGCGGATAGGGGTGCAGAGCAAAGGCGCAAATGGTGGCGGCACAGGTCGGAGGGCGGAACACGCAACGTGACGGCGGTCCGAGGGCCGGCGGCGACCGCCGCGCCGGGGGCGCCGGCGTCAGGGACGCGGCGCGGCCAGGTGGTCCAGGGCCAGGTGGTGCAGGGCCAGGCGGTAGCCGTCCACGCCCAGACCACAGATCACCCCGGTGGCCACCGCGGAGACCACCGAGTGGTGCCGGAACGGCTCCCGGGCATGGATGTTGGAGATGTGCACCTCCACCAGCGGCGCCCGCAACATCGCGCAGGCATCCCGCACCGCCACCGAGTAGTGCGACCAGGCGGCGGGGTTGAGCACCACGGCCGCGCCCTCGTCGGCCGCCTCGTGCAGCCAACCGAGCAGCTCGTGCTCCGCGTCGGTCTGCCGGACCACCACGTCCAGCCCCAGCTCCCGCCCCGTCCGCTCGCACAGCTCCACCAGATCGGCGTACGTGGTCGCGCCGTACACCTCCGGCTGGCGGGTGCCCAGACGGCCGAGGTTCGGCCCGTTCAACACGTACACCCTCACGACGCGACCTCCCGGTACGCCTCGTGCAGCAACCCGTCGTCGGGACCCGCCAGGATGGCCGGCCGGGCGAGCCCGTCCAGCACCACGAAGCGCAGCACGCTGCCCCGCGCCTTCTTGTCCACCCGCATCGCCGCGAGCAGTTCCGGCCAGGCGTCGCCCCGGTAGCCGGTCGGCAGGCCGAGCCGGGCCACCACGGCACGGTGCCGCTCGGCGGTCGCCTCGTCCAGCCGACCCGCCAGCCGGGCCAGCGTCGCCGCGTAGACCAGCCCCACCGCGACGGCGTCACCATGCCGCCAGCGGTAACGCTCCACCTTCTCGATGGCGTGCGCCAACGTGTGCCCGTAGTTCAGCACCTCCCGGACCCCGGATTCCCGCAGGTCTCCGGAGACCACGTCCGCCTTCACGCGGATCGCCCGTTCGATCAGCTCCCGCGCCACCGGCCCGGTCGGGTCCAGCGCCCCGGCCGGGTCCCGCTCGACCAGCTCCAGGATCGCCGGGTCGGCGATGAACCCGCACTTGACCACCTCCGCCATGCCGGCGGCCAGGTCGGCCGGCGGCAGGCTGTCCAGGGTGGCCAGGTCGCACACCACCCCGGCCGGAGGGTGGAAGGCACCCACCAGGTTCTTGCCGGCCGCGGTGTTGATCCCGGTCTTGCCGCCGACCGCGGCGTCCACCATGCCGAGCAGCGAGGTCGCCACCGGCACCCAGCGCACGCCGCGCAGCCAGCAGGCCGCCACGAAGCCGGCCAGGTCGGTGACCGCCCCGCCACCCACCCCGACCACGGCGTCGGTACGGGTGAACCCGGCCTCGCCGAGCCGGTCCCAGCAGGCCGCCGCGACGTCGACGTGCTTGCCCGCCTCGGCGTCCGGCACCTCGATCAGCAGCGGCGCGACACCGGTCGCCCCGACCCGTTCGGCCAAGTCCCCCGCCAGGCCCTTCAACGGCGGCGCGTGCAGGAAGGCCACCCGCTCCGCGCCGGGCAACAGCCGGGGCAGCGTGTCGAGCAGGTCGCGTCCCACCAGAACGTCGTACGGCCGCTCGCCGCCGACCGGGATCCGGGTCACCTCGTCCATCGCGCGCAGCCTAGTCGAGCCGCCGCCGCCCGCGCGGCGACTGTCCAACCAGTGGCGGAGCGACACCGACGTTTGAACGGGCCGAAACGGGTACTGAGGCGGTCGACGCCACACGACGGAAGGCAGGCCGATGACCCGATCGACCATCGACGGAGCCGACATCCGGCTACCGGCGACCATCCTCGGCGTGGGCCTGGGTGGCTTCGTCGACGGCATCGTGCTGCACCAGGTCCTCCAGTGGCACCACCTGCTCAGCAGCACCGACACCGACAACGTCGGGATCAAGCCGTACCCCGTCGACACCGTGCCCGGGCTGGAGATGAACACCCTGTGGGACGGCCTGTTCCACGTCGTGACCTGGGTGGCCGTGCTGACCGGCCTGGCCCTGCTCTACTCGCGGGTCACCCGCTCCCGCGGGCGGCTGTGGCGCTCCCCCATGCTCTGGGGCTGGGCGCTGATCGGCTGGGGCCTGTTCAACCTCGTCGAAGGGATCATCGACCACCACCTGCTCGGCATCCACCACGTCCGCACCGGTCCCCACCAGCTCTGGTGGGACCTGGGCTTCCTCGCGCTCGGCGTGGTGCTCATCGCGGTCGGCTGGGCGATCCAGCGGCGGGCCCGCGCGGTCGACCTCTGCGCCTCGCGGTGAGTCCCGCCCACGCCGGGCACGCCGACGGCGCCTTCCCGGCGGCCGCGCTCGTACCCCTGGTGCTGTTCTGGGTCTACCTGGCGGCCGCGCTGCGCCAGCGCGACCCCGGCCGGCCCGGCTGGAGCCACCGGCGCACGGCGAGCTTCGGCCTGGGCGTGGCACTGCTCGTTGCCGGCCTGCTCTGGCCCGCCCGGGACCTGCCCGGCCACATGGTCCAGCACCTGCTGCTCGGCATGCTGGCACCCCTCGCGCTGGTGCTCGGCGCACCCGGGACGCTGGCGTTGCGCAACCTGCGCCCGTCCACCGGGCGGGCCGCCGTGCGGCTGCTGCGACACCCGGTCGCCGCGGTGCTCGCCCACCCGGTCACCGGCCTCGTCCTCACCGCGGGCGGGCTGTGGCTGCTGTACCTGACCCCGCTCTACCGCGCCAGCCTCGACAGTCCCGTCGTGCACGGGCTGCTGCAGCTGCACTTCGTGCTCAGCGGCTACCTCTTCGCCTGGTCGATCGCCGGACCGGACCCCGGACCGCACCGGCCCCGCGTCCCGGTGCGGCTGGTCGTCATCGGCGTCGGGGTGGCCGCGCACGCCGCCCTCGCCCAGCTCCTCTACGCCGGTCTGCTCGTCGACGTGCCCGCCGGCCCCGACGAGCTGCGAGCCGGCGCGAACATCATGTACTACGGCGGCGACCTCGCCGAGATCCTGCTCGCCCTCGCCCTGCTGGTCACCTGGCGGCCGGAGCGGGCCCGGCCGCGCCGGACGCCACGGCCGGCGGCGGTCAGGGCTTGAGCAGGCCGGCGATCTCCGCGGCGATCTCCCCGGGGTCCCGCCCGTCGGTGACCACCGTGTGCGTCGCCACCTCCGCGTAGAGCGGGCGGCGCTGGTCCAGCAGATGCTTCAGGGTGGCCCGCGGGTTGATCGCGAGCAGCGGCCGGCCGGCACCGAGGCCGACCCGCTTGACCGCGTCGGACAGCTCGACCGACAGGTGTACGACGGTGTGCCCGACCAGCCCGGCCCGGGTCTCCTCGGCGAGGACCGCGCCGCCGCCCAGCGCGAGCACCCCCGTGCAGGAGGCCAGCGCCGCCGCCACGGCCGCCCGTTCCAGGGCCCGGAAGTGCGCCTCGCCCTCGTCGACGAAGATCTCCGGGATCGGCTTGCCGGCCATCCGCTCGATGTCGAGGTCCGTGTCCCGGAACTCGACACCGACCCGCGCGGCGAGCGCCCGCCCGACGGTCGTCTTGCCCGAGCCCGGCGCCCCGACCAGCACGCACACCGGACGGGTCGCCCCGGTCACCGGATCACCAGCGCGTCGAGGTAGCCGGCGAGGTTGCGGCGCATCTCGGCCACCGAGTCACCGCCGAACTTCTCCACCGCCGCCTCGGCCAGCACCAGCGCCACCATCGCCTCGGCCACGACCGCCGCGGCCGGGACCGCGCACACGTCCGACCGCTGGTTGATCGCGGTGGCCGGCTCGCCGGTGGACACGTCCACGGTCGACAGGGCGCGGTTCAGCGACGAGATCGGCTTCATCGCGGCCTTCACCCGCAGCGGCTCGCCGGTGGTGATGCCGCCCTCCAACCCGCCGGCCCGGTCGGTGACCCGCCGCACCCCGGTGGCGCTCGGAATGATCTCGTCGTGCGCCTCCGAGCCCCGGGAGCGGGCCTGCTGCCAACCGTCACCGATCTCCACGCCCTTGATCGCCTGGATGGACATCAGCGCGGCGGCGAGCCGGGCGTCGAGCTTGCGGTCCCACTGCACGTGACTGCCGAGACCCGGCGGCACCCCGTACGCCAGGACCTCCACCACGCCCCCGAGCGTGTCGGCGGCCTTTTTCGCTGCGTCGACCTCGGCGACCATCCGGGCGCTCGCCTCCGGGTCGAGGCAGCGCAGCGGGTCGGCGTCGATCCGCTGCGCGTCGGCCGGCGCCGGCCGCAGGCCGGGCTTCACCGTCACCGACCCCAGCTCCACCACGTGCGAGACGACCTCCACGCCGAGCGCCTGCCGGACCAGCGCCTTCGCGACCGTCCCGACAGCGACCCGGGCGGCGGTCTCCCGGGCGCTGGCCCGCTCCAGGATCGGGCGGGCGTCGGTGTGCCCGTACTTCTGCATGCCGGCCAGGTCGGCGTGGCCGGGACGCGGGCGGGTCAGCGGCGCGTTACGGGCCTGCCGGGCCAACTCCTCCGGGTCGACCGGGTCGGCGGCCATCACGGTGCGCCACTTCGGCCACTCGGAGTTGCCGACCCGGACCGCGACCGGGCTGCCCAGGGTCACGCCGTGCCGCAGGCCACCGATGACCTCGACCTCGTCCCGCTCGAAGGACATCCGGGCGCCCCGACCGTAGCCGAGCCGGCGCCGGGCCAACTCGTCGGCGATGTCCCCGGAGGTCACCTCGACACCGGCCGGCACGCCCTCCAGCAGCGCCACCAGGGCCGGGCCGTGTGATTCACCTGCAGTCAACCAGCGCAACACAGCGGTCAGTCTGTCACGGGCGGGCACCACCGGAGCGCGGTGGCCGGCCCGTCCCGCCCTGCGGACGCGACCGTCCGCCGCCCGGAGGACAGCTCCCGGTCAGGCCCCGCGCACGGCGATGAGCGACTTGGTCAGGCCCAGCAGCCGTTCGCTGCGGATCGTGGCGTCCGGGAACAGGTAGCGAAGCTCGGCCCGGCCGATGAGCTCGGTGGTCAGGACCTGCCGCATCGCCGCCTCGTACGACTTGCCCGGCGTGTACGCCAGCGGCCACTTGCGGGCCACCACCACCCGCGCCGACACCGGCAGGAACTGCATGCCGGGCGCCACCCAGTGCGGCTCGATCGGGAAGTACCGGTACGGCGTCTGCACCCAGTACGCGGGCGCCAGCTCACGGATCGCCTCCGCCATGCGCCGGCGGCGTTCGTGCCCGCCGACGTGCTCCAGCACGCTGTTGCTGAACACCAGGTCGTACCGGCGGCTCAGGATGCTCTTCGGCAGCTCGCAGGCGTCGGCGTGGTCGGCCTCGGCCCAGGCCGGCAGCTGCGCCGGCAGCGGCTCCAGGTTGACCACGTGCACCCGGGCCGGGCGCACCGGCAGCCGCTCCCAGCTTCCCACCCGCCCGCCCAGGTCGAGCACGGACATGTCGGCCAGGTCGGGGAACGCGTCGGCCAGCCAGGCGGCGCGGCGGGCCCGGCGCTTGGCGCCCAGCGACGTCGGCGAGTCGACCAGGCGGAACCTCAGCGAGTGGAGAGCCATGACGTCGAGTCTTCCATCGATCACCCTGCGTATGTCAGTCAGGGAATCGACAGACGCCGCGGTCGACACGACTTTCTCGCCGCCGCCGGCGGCCGGGAGACACAGCGCCCGGCCGCCTCAGCTGCCCGGCCGTCTCAGATGCCCCGGCCCCGCTTGTGCAGCGAGCGCAGCACGGCGTCCGCCCGCACCACCCGCCCGGCCACCGCGAGCGCCAGGTACGCCCGCGGTTCGCGGGGGTTACGCCGGATCGTTCGCCGCGCCCACCGCAACGCGCCCTGCCGGTCGCCGGAGGCGGCCCGCGCGAAGGCGATCTGCCCGGTCACCCGCGCCTCGCCGGCGGGCTGCGTGCCGAACTCCGGGTAGCGCTCCAGCAGCCACTGCAACGCCTCGGAGATGGTGTCCCAACGCTGCGCGAAGTACGACCGCTTGTGCCACCGCACCAGCACGTACGGCGTGCGCAGGTTGACCAGCGGCGCGCTGCGCGCGGCCCGCAGCAGGAACTCGTAGTCCTCCGCGTAGCTGCCGGGGATCTCCTCGTCGACCAGGCCGAATCCCTCGCGCAGCGCGGCGGCCCGGATCACGAAGGTCGACGGGTGCAGCTCCGTCATCCGGTCCCGCAGCAGGTCGGCGAGGGTCACCCGGTCCCGCGACAGGGACCGGTCGACGGTGTGCCCGTCGTAGCTGACCCGGATGCCGCAGCAGACGAACTCCGCGCCGGGAACGGCGGTGAGCGCCTCGACCTGCGCCCGCAACTTCCCGGGCAGCCACTCGTCGTCGTCGTCGCAGAACGCCACCAGCTCACCGGTGGCGGCCAGGACACCCGTGTTGCGGGTGCCGGCCAGGCCGGGGGTGCGTTCGTTGCGGATCACCCGCACCTGCCGGCCCGGCCGGGACAGCTCGGCCAGCGCCGGATCCGGCTCGGAGCGGTCGTACACGACGACCACCTCGATCTCGCCCGGGTACTCCTGGTCGAGGATGGCGCGGACCGCGGTCCGCAGCAGCTCCGGGCGGTCGCGGGTGGGCACCACGGCACTCACGCTCGGGTGTGCGGTCATCGTCGTGCTCCGTTCCGGTGCGGCCGCTTCCAGGGCCGCCACCACATCCGCCGGTCGCCGGTCGCGGCCACCAGGTCCTCCACGATCTCCCCGACCCGCGCCACCGCGGCCTCCTGCGCCCGGGCCGCGTCGGGGTCGGCCCGGACGGTGAACCGGCCCGGATCGTCGACGCCGGCGGCGAGCGCCTCCAGCAGCGCCTCGCGGGTCTCGCACAGCGCCACCATGCCGGCGGCACCCAGCCGACGTGCGAACAGCAGTTGGTGGTCGTCGACGTGCTCGCCGTGCGCCGGGTTCCGGGGAACCACGATCGGGAGGCGGCCGTGCCGGCGGGCCTCCAGGATCGTCGCCGGACCGCCGTGGCAGACCACCAGGTCGGCGCCGGACATCGCCGACTGCAACTCGTCGTGCCCCAGGAAGGCGACCGCGCCGGGCACACCGGGCGGCCGGGTGTGCCCGTGCTGGACGGTCAGGGCGACCCGGTCGGCGACCTCCGGCTGCCAGCTCTCCAGCCAGTCGACCAGCCGGTCGAAGGGGTGCTTGTCGGTGCCGACCGCGACCAGCACCCGGATCAGGGCGGCCCCGGACCGGTCCCGCTGGCGGGGAACCCGGGTCGTGGCCTCCGCCGGCGTCGACGCGGCGGTCGTGAACTCGCCGCTGCGCGCGCTCACCGGCCTCCTCCCGTTCGCGACTGCGGGGCTCGCAAACTCACTCCTCGCGCTCTCACAGCAGCGTCCCCACGACGGTCGCCTCCGGGTACTGCCGGCGCTGCTCCTCCCACTGCACGAGCATCGCGGACAGGAACGGGCGACAGAGGCGGGCGGTCAGGGTCGGGGTGTCGATCCGGTCGTACACCTCGATGTAGACGGTGGGGATGCGCCGCAACCAGGCGAGCACCACGAACGGCACCGCGACGCCGGCCCCGGTCGTCACCACCGCCGCCACCCTGCGCCGCCGCAGCACCCGGGCCGCCAGCACCGCGTTGCGCAGCAGGTTGCGCACGTTGCGGGTGGTCGGGTGGTGCGCCGGGACGACCTCCTCGCCGTCGAGCAGCGAGATCGCCTCCGGCGTGTCGAAGGTGACCCAGCAGCGTCGCCAGCGCTCGTACCAGGGGCGCAGGGCGAGCAGTTGGGCCAGATGCCCACCGCTCGACCCGACCAGCAGCAGGACGGGAGGATCGCCTCGATCCCCGATGTTGTTCTCCACGCGACCCCCACTCGTTCGCTTGGATGTCCGATCGACGCCACGCGAGAGCAGATCACATTTCGCGTGGCCGCTGTATAGGGCGACCGGATGATCACCCGCGATGTCGTTGCTCGACCACGTCCAGCAGGGCCGGATGCAGCGCGGAGTTCCAGCCCGCGCCGGCGTCGGCCAGGCGCCAGGTCCGCAGCCACATCTCCACCAGGTACGCGTCGGCGACCAGCCGCCGCCCGGCCGGATCCAGACCCAACGCGCCGCCGTACCGGTCGAGTTGGACGTCCACGGCGACCGCGGCGACCGCGGCCGGCTCGCCCCGCAGCACGAGGGCCCGCTGGAACGCGTCGTGCGCCAGGTCGAAGCCGAGCGGCACGTCCGGACCGCTGTGCTCCCAGTCCCACGCGACCAGCCGGCCGGCGTGCCGGCCCAGGTTCCACGGCACCCAGTCGCCGTGCCAGTGGCCGAACTCGACCGCCGTGCCGCCGTGCCGGTGGGCCAGCGCGGCGACCGCACGCGCCGCCTTCG
>JAEYGD010000545.1 GCA_023402505.1 Actinomycetes bacterium | reverse complement strand
GCGCACACGACCGGCAGGCCGCGCACCCGCCCCGCCGGCCGCGCCGCGACCCGCCGGGCGCTCGGCGTCACGCCTGCGCGCAGGCGGCGCAGGTGCCGAAGATCTCCAGGGTGTGGCCCACGTCGGTGAAGCCGTGCTCGGCGGCCACCTGGTCGGCCCAGCGTTCGACCGCCGGGCCGGCCACCTCGACCGTACGGCCGCACGAGCGGCAGACCAGGTGATGGTGGTGCCGGCTCTGGCTGCACCGGCGGAACAGCTGTTCGCCGCCGGGCAGCCGGGTGGAGTCGATCTCACCGGCGTCGACCAGGAGCTGCAGGGTGCGGTAGACGGTGGTCAGACCGACCCGGGCGTCCCGGTCGCAGAGCATGCGGTGCAGCTGCTGGGCGGTGTGGAACCCCTCGACCTCGCGGAGCAGCGCGAGCACCTCGGCGCGCTGCCGCGTGTTCCGGGCCACGTTCGGGATCGCCTGCGTCACCGTGCTACCGCCATCTCCCCTGTCCGCACCGGCGGTCCCGCTCCCCCGCGCCGCCGGCCGCCCCCATTATGCGCACCCCGGCCCGGCCAGCCCTCCGGAGCCCGCGGCCGCCGCCCCCGGTACGCGACGGCGCGGCCCGCCGCACCGCCGAGTCCGAGCGACACAGCGGCATCGTGGATGCGGGGACGTGGACAGTGCAAGGCTCGCAGGTGCCATCGTCTCGGGGTTTCCTGGATCGCTTCTGCGGCGCTAGGGTGACCCGGTGGCGAGGTTCCGGATCGGCGAGGCGGCCGAACTGCTCGGCGTGAGCGCCGACACCGTGCGCCGCTGGGTCGACGCCGGGCGCCTGCCCGCGGTGCGCGACGGGCACGGCCACCGGACCGTCGACGGCGTCGACCTCGCGGCGTTCGCCCGGGCCCAGGCGGCCGAGCCGGACGAACGCGCCGACGCGTCCTCCGCCCGGAACCGGCTGCGCGGCATCGTCGTGGGCGTCGTCAAGGACACGGTGATGGCGCAGGTCGACATCCAGGCCGGCCCGTTCCGGATCGTCTCCCTGATGAGCCGCGAGGCGGTCGAGGAGTTGGACCTGCGGGTCGGATCGCTGGCCGTCGCGGTGATCAAGTCGACGACGGTCGTGGTCGAACGCGCCACACCGGCGGCGGGCTCCAAGGCGAGGCAGCCGTCGTGAGTACGCGTACCGTCGTGAGGACGCGTACCGTCGTGGCGGCCGGCGTCGCCGTGGCGGTTTTGGCCGCCTGCGGAGGCGGCGGGACCGGCGGGTCGGCCGGCGACGGCGGGACCGGTACGGTCACCGTCCTCGCCGCCGCGTCGCTGACCGAGTCGTTCACCCGGATCGGGCGGGACTTCGAAGCCGCCAACCCGGGCACCCGCGTGGTGTTCACCTTCGCCGGCAGCTCCGCCCTGGCCACCCAGATCACCGAGGGCGCGCCCGCCGACGTCTTCGCCTCCGCCTCGCCGCGCAACATGGCGACCGTCCACGACGCCGGCGACACCGACGGCGAGCCGGCGGTGTTCGCCCGCAACCGGTTGGTCGTCGCGGTGGACCCGGGCAACCCCGAGGGCGTACGCGGGCTCGCCGACCTGGGCCGGCCCGGGCTGAAGGTGGCGCTCTGCGCCGAGCAGGTCCCGTGCGGGGCGGCGGCCCGCACCGCCCTCACCGCCGCCGGGGTGCGGCTGACGCCGGTGACGCTGGAGCAGGACGTGCGGGGCGCGTTGTCGAAGGTGCGGCTCGGCGAGGTGGACGCCGCCCTGGTCTACCGCACCGACGTGCGCGCCGCCGGTGCCGAGGTGGTCGCCGTGGAGTTCGCGGAGTCCGCACACGCCGTCAACGACTACCCGATCGCCGTGCTGGCCGGCGCGCCGAACAAGGCCGGCGCCCGCGCCTTCGTCGCCCACGTCCGGTCGGCGCCGGGGCAGGCGGTGCTCGCCGAGGCCGGGTTCCAGGTGCCGTGACGACGCTCGACCGCACCCGTCGGCCGCGCGCGGCACGCCGGAGAGCGACCGGCGTACCGCTCGCGCTGTTGCTGCCGGCGCTGCTCGGCCTGGCGTTCCTGCTGCTGCCGCTGGCCGGCCTGCTGGCCCGTACGCCGTGGAGCAGCCTGCCGCAGCGGCTGGCCGACCCCGCGGTGCTCACCGCGCTGCGGCTGTCCCTGGTGAGCGCCACCCTGGCGACGCTGCTGTGCCTGCTGCTCGGGGTGCCGCTGGCGTGGCTGCTGGCCCGCGTCGAGTTCCCCGGTCGCCGTCTGGTCCGCGCCCTGGTGACCGTCCCGCTGGTGCTGCCGCCGGTGGTCGGCGGGGTGGCGCTGCTGCTGGTGTTCGGGCGGCGCGGCCTGCTCGGCGGGTGGCTGGACGAGACCTTCGGGTTCACCCTTCCGTTCACCACCACCGGGGTGGTGCTCGCCGAGGCGTTCGTCGCGATGCCGTTCCTGGTCATCGCGGTGGAGGGAGCGCTGCGCGGCGCCGACCGCCGGTACGAGGAGGCCGCCGCGACCCTGGGCGCGGGCCGGTGGACCACCTTCACCCACGTCACCGTGCCGCTGGTGGCACCCGGCCTGGCCGCCGGCGCGGTGCTCTGCTGGGCGCGCGCACTGGGCGAGTTCGGCGCGACGATCACCTTCGCCGGCAACTTCCCGGGCCGGACGCAGACCATGCCGCTCGCCGTCTACCTGGCGCTGGAGACGGACGTGGAGGCCGCCGTCGTGCTCAGCCTGATCCTGCTCGTCGTCTCGGTCGCGGTCCTGGCGGCGTTGCGCGACCGGTGGGTCACGGCACCGTGACCGGGTACCTGCTCGACGCGCACCTCGTGGTGGACCGGGGTGGCTTCCGGTTGGACGTGCCGCTGCGGGTGGCCGCCGGCGAGGTGGTGGCGCTGCTCGGCCCGAACGGCGCCGGCAAGACCACGGCCCTGCGGGCGCTCGCCGGCCTCCAGCCGCTGACCGCCGGCCGCGTCACCGTCGGTGGCGCCGACCTGGACCGGCCCGACCGGCGCTCGTTCACGCCCACCGAGCGCCGGTCGGTGGGCGTGGTCTTCCAGGACTACCTGCTCTTCCCGCACCTGAGCGCGCTGGACAACGTGGCGTTCGGGCCGCGCCGGCACGGCGTGGGCCGGCGGGCGGCGCGGCGGAGGGCCGGCGACTGGCTGGCCCGGGTGGGTCTGGCCGAGCACGCCCACCGCCGGCCCCGGCAGCTCTCCGGTGGGCAGGCGCAGCGGGTGGCGCTGGCCCGGGCCCTCGCGGTGGAGCCGGCGCTGCTGCTGCTGGACGAACCACTCGCCGCCCTGGACGCGCGCACCCGGCTGGACACCCGCGCCGAGCTGCACCGGCACCTCGCCGCCCATGCCGGCGTCGCCGTGCTGGTCACCCACGATCCCCTCGACGCGCTGGTGCTCGCCGACCGGCTGGTGATCGTGGAGGGCGGGCGGGTCGTGCAGGAGGGGGACGCGGCCACCGTCACCGCCCGGCCCCGCACCGACTACGTCGCCCGCCTGGTCGGCCTGAACCTGCACCGGGGCCGGGCCGAGGGGCACGCCGTCCGGGTCGCCGACGGGCTCGTCCTCACCGTCGCCGACCGGCTCGACGGGGACGCCTTCGTCGCGTTCCGGCCCTCGGCGGTGGCGCTGCACCCCGGCCGGCCCGACGGCAGCCCGCGCAACACCTGGCCGGCCACGGTCGCCGGGGTGCAGCGACACGGCGACAACCTGCGCGTGCAGTTGGACGGCCCGATCACGGTGGCCGCCGACGTGACGCCGGCCGCCGCGGCGGCCCTGCGCCTGGCGCCCGGCCAGGCGGTGTGGGCGGCGGTCAAGGCCGCGGAGACGCACGCCTACCCGGCGGCGTGAGGGAGCCACCCGGCCCGGCGG
>JAEYGD010000530.1 GCA_023402505.1 Actinomycetes bacterium | reverse complement strand
GCCGACCCGGCTGCCTGGAGGCCGTCGCGTCGGCGGCGGCCGTGGCCCGGCGCTACGCGGAGCTGATCCCGGCCGGACCCGGTGCTGACGCCGTTTCTGCGCCCGGCCCGGCGACGGTCAGCGCGGCGGAGGTGGCCGCGCGGGCCGCCGCCGGTGAACCGCCGGCCCGGCGGGTCTGGACGGAGACGGTCGAGGCGCTCGCCGACGGCCTCGCCACCGGGCAGTCCCTCTACGACGTGGAGACGATCGTCCTGGGCGGCGGCCTGGCCCAGGCCGGCGCACAACTGCTCGACCCGCTGCGCGCCGCGCTGCGCGAACGCATGACCTTCCACCGTGAGCCGCGCCTGGTGGCGGCGGCCCTCGGCGACGAGGCCGGCTGCCTCGGCGCCGCCCTGCTCGCCCTCGACAGTCTGGAGAAGCGATGACCGTACGGGTGACCGGCAAGGTGGTGACCCCGACCGGGGTGATCCGTCAGGGCTGCGTGGAGATCAACGGCGAGCGGATCACCGCCGTCGCCGAGTACCCGTCGGTGCGGGACGGCCACTGGATCCTCCCCGGCTTCGTGGACATGCACACCCACGGCGGTGGCGGGCACACCTTCACCACCGGCGACGCCGACGAGGCCCGGGCCGCCGCCGCGTTCCACCTGCGACACGGCACCACCACCCTGCTGGCCAGCCTGGTGAGTTCGCCGTTCGAGCTGATGCGGGCGGCGACCACCGCGTACCGGCCGCTGGTCGCGGAGGGCGTGCTGGCCGGGATCCACTTCGAGGGCCCGTACCTGTCGGCGGCCCGGTGCGGCGCGCAGAACCCGGAGTACCTGCGCGACCCGTCGCCCGAGGAACTGACCGAGCTGGTCGAGCTGGGCGGCGGGGCAATCCGGATGGTGACGCTGGCCCCGGAGCGGGACGGCGCGGTGGAGGCGGTGAAGCTGCTCACCGGTCACGGCGTGGTGGCGGCGGTCGGTCACACCGACGCCACGTACGACCAGACCCGGGCCGCGGTCGCGGCCGGAGCGAGTGTCGCCACCCACCTGTTCAACGGCATGCGGCCGGTGCACCACCGCGAGCCCGGGCCGGTGATCGCCCTGCTGGACGCCCCGAACGTGGTCTGCGAGCTGGTCGCCGACGGCGTGCACCTGCACGACGGGATGCTCGCGTTCGCGGCCGGCACGGCCGGGCCCGAGCGGGCCGCGCTGGTCACCGACGCGATGGCCGCGGCCGGCATGCCCGACGGCGAGTACGAGCTGGGCGGTCAGGCGGTCACCGTGTCCGGTGGTATCGCCCGGCTGGCCCGCGACGGTGCGATCGCCGGCAGCACGCTCACCATGGACGCGGCGCTGCGGCACGCGGTCGCCGCCGGCCTTCCGGTGCCGGACGCGGCCCGGATGGTCGCCACCACGCCCGCCCGGGCGATCGGCCTCGGCGACCGGGTGGGTGCGCTGCACGTCGGGCTCCGCGCCGACCTGGTCGTGCTCGACGACGACCTCGACGTGGTCCGGGTGATGCGCGCCGGTTCCTGGTTGGACTGACCGGCGCACCGCTGCCCTCGGCTCGGCGTCGGTCAGCGGGGGGCGGGGATCTCCACGCCGAGCACGGCCTGCTCGTCCGGGCGGTGCGCGAGCACGTCGGCGAGGTAGGACTGCACCGCCGGGGCCATGCCCACGTCCCGACCGGCCCGCTCGGAGAGCAGCCACTTGTGCTCGATGATCTGCGCGAAGATCTCCTGCGGCTCCAGCTTGCGGCGCAGGTGTGCGGGCACGGCCCGGACGACGGGCTCGAACACCTCGGTCAGCCAGCGGTGCGCCGCCTGCTGCTCGTCGGTCAGGTCGCTCTCCGCCCGGTACGCGTCCAGGTCGTTGAGCAGTCGGCGGGCCTGGTTCTCCTCGGCGTCCAGGCCGGTGAGGCGGATCAGCCGTCGGGTGTGGTAGCCGGCGTCGACCACCTTCGGCCGCACCAGGTACCGCCCGCCGGCGATCGTGGACATCGCCACCTCGGCGACGTCGAACCCCAGCTCGTTCAGCCGCCGGATGCGGCCCTCGATGTCGTGCCGGGCATCCCGCTCGACCTGCTGCTCGTAGGTGATCTCATGCCACAGCCGCTCGTAGCGCTGCACGACCTCCTCGCAGACCACCTCGGGGTCGATCGAGTCGTGCAGCAGCCCCGCGGCCTGGAGGTCCAGCGCCTCGCCGAAGATGTTCACCCGGGCGATCTCCAGGTCCTCGCCGCGCTGCCCCTTCGACAGCGAGTTGTGCAGGGCGCCGGTCTCCGCGTCCACCAGGTACGCCGCGAACGCGCCCGCGTCCCGCCGGAACAGGGTGTTCGACAGTGAGCAGTCACCCCAGAAGAAGCCGGTCAGGTGCATCCGTACCAGCAGCAGCGCCAGGGCGTCGAGCAGCCGCTGCATCGTCTCCGGGCGCAGCGTGCGCGAGAAGAGCGCCCGGTACGGCAGGGAGAACTGGAGATGCCGGGTGATCAGCACCGGATCCAGCGGCTCCCCGTCGTCGGCCTGCCGGTCGGCGACGATCGCCACCGCCTCCACCGCCGGGAAGTCGATCCGCTCCAGCGCGCGCAACAGGTCGTACTCCCGCTCGGCGACCCGCTCGCCGGTCTCCTTGACCGCGTACACGTAGCCGCCCAGCCGGACGAACCGGACGACGTGCCGGGAGATGCCCTGCGGCAGCGCCACCAGGTGCTGCGCGGGCCACTGCTCCAGCGTGGTCGACCACGGAAGGTCGAGCAGCGCCGGGTCGACGAGGGCCGAGGTGATCCGCACGCGTCAAGTCTGGCCCCTACCCCCGCCGGAGCGCCTCCCCACGTGGCTGGGCACACAGCCGCCCCGGACCGCGCCGGCCGGGCACCGCGCGCGGCCGGTAGCGTGACCGGGGTGCGGGAAACCACGACGGTACGGCGGACGGTGCGCCTCCGGCCGGTCCGCCCGGCCGGCTGGTGGCTCGACGCCCTGCTGCTCGCCGGCCTCGTCGCGCTGACCGTCGCCCTCGCCACCGGGCACCTCTTCGGCCTCGACCGGGCGGTCGCCGACTGGTCCGACGCCCACCGTCCGGCGGTCGCGTACTGGGTCGCGCGGATCCTCAACTACCTCGGCCAGGGCACCCCGCTGACGCTGATCGCCGCCGGGCTGGGCGTCCTGCTGGCCGTTCGGCTCCGGTCGGTCCGGCCGCTGCTGCCGCCGGTGGTCGGGTTCGCGCTCACCTACCTGACGATCGGCCCGCTCAAGGTGTGGACGGCCCGTCCCGCACCCAGCGCCGCCACCCGGGAGCCGTACCTGGCGCCGGAGCAGACACTGCCGCTCTTCCAGGACGAGCTGCCGCTGCGGTTCGCGCAGTCCTACCCGTCCGGGCACGTCGCCAACGCGATCGTCTGGTACGGCGTGATCGCGCTGCTGCTCGCCCCGCTGCTGCGCAGCTACCGGCGGGCGATGCCGCCCCGGCTGGTCACCGTGGTCCGCGTCGTCCCGCCGCTGGTGGTGCTCTGCACGACGACCTACCTGGGCTGGCACTGGCTGACCGACTCGATCGCCGGGCTGCTGCTCGGGCTCCTGCTGGACCGGCTGCTGCACCGGGCACCCTGGGACGACCTGCCGTTGCCCGGCGCGCTCGACCGTTGGAACCGGCCGTTCATCTCGTACCCCTAGGGTTTCCGCTCGTGGACCGACTTGCCCGCCGGCTGGGTGTACGCGACGCGGTGGTGATCGGCCTCGGCTCGATGCTCGGCGCGGGTGTCTTCGTGGTGTTCGCTCCCGCCGCCGCGGCGGCCGGGGGCGGCGGTCTGCTGGCGGCGCTCGCGCTCGCCGGGTTCGTGGCGTTCTGCAACGCGACCAGCTCGGCTCGGCTCGCCGCCCGGTACCCGGAGTCCGGCGGCACGTACGTCTACGGGCGGGAGCGGCTCGGCCCGTTCGCCGGGTTCCTGGCCGGCTGGGGTTTCGTGGTCGGCAAGACGGCGAGCTGCGCGGCGATGGCGCTGACGATCGGGGCGTACGCGTGGCCGGGCCGGGCGCGGTTCGTGGCCGTCGCCGCGGTGGTGGCGGTGACCGCCGTCAACCTGCGCGGCGTCACCAGGACCGCGACCGCCACCCGGGTCCTCGTGACGGTCGTGCTCGCGGTGCTGGCGCTGGTGGCGGTTGCCGGCGCCACCGGTGTGTCGGTCGGCCGGATCGGCGAGCCCGGCGGCTCGGCCCGAGGCGTGCTCACCGCGGCGGGCCTGCTCTTCTTCGCCTTCGCCGGGTACGCGCGGGTCGCCACCCTCGGCGAGGAGGTCCGCGACCCGCAGCGGACCATCCCCCGCGCGGTGCCGCTCGCGCTCGGCCTGGTGCTGGCGATCTACCTGGTGCTCGCCGTGGTCGCCCTCGGTGTGCTCGGACCGGACCGGCTCGCCGGGTCGGCGGCGCCGCTGGCCGACGTGGTGACCGCGGCCGGGCTGCCCGGCCTGGCCTGGGTGGTCCGGGCCGGTGCGGTTGTCGCGGTCACCGGGGTGCTGCTCTCCCTGGTGGCCGGGGTCGGCCGCACCGCCCTCGCGATGGCCCGCCGCCGCGACCTGCCCGCCGCGCTGGACGCCGTGCACCCGGTCCACCGGGTGCCGCACCGGGCCGAGCTGGCGGTGGCCGCCGTCGTGGTCGTCGTGGTGGTGCTCGGCGACGTGCGGGACGCGATCGGCTTCTCCAGCGTCACGGTGCTGGTGTACTACGCGATCACCAACGCGGCGGCGCTGACGCTGGGCCGGGAGCCGGGGCGGAGGCTGCCGGTGCGGGCGCTCGCGGTCGCGGGGCTGGTCGGGTGCGCACTGCTCGCGGTCAACCTGCCGCTGTCCAGCGTGCTCGCCGGCGCCGGCGTGCTCGCCCTCGGCGCCGCCTGGTACGCCTTCCGCCGCCGCTGAGAAAAACTTTCGGCGGCCGTGTCGGAAACCGTCCCGCCCGTTCGACGTAGGGGTAGCGGCACCGCCAGGTGCCCCCCGAGACGGAGGCCGACATGTCGTTCCAGGCGTACCTCGACACCATCGAGCGCAAGACCGGCAAGACCCCGCGCGAACTGCTCACCCTCGCCTCCGAGCAGGGGCTCGCCGGCCCCGCGACGAAGGCCGGTGCCGTCGTGGAGTGGCTCAAGGCGGACTACGGTCTCGGCCGCGGCCACGCGATGGCGCTCTTCCACGTCATCAAGAACGGCCCGAAGATCTCCGCCAAGCACGTCGGGTCCACCGGCGTCCACCGCGACGACGACGACACCCTCTGGCTGGACGGCGTCGCCACCCGCCCCGCCGGGTAGGGCGCTTCCGGAGCCCCGCCGGGTAGGGCGCTTCCGGAGCCCTGCCCGGTAGGGCGCCTCCGGAGCCCCGCCGCGTCGCGGCGGGGCATGACCCTAGTCCTCCGCCTCGCGGGGCACCGGCGTGCCGGTCGTGGCCGGCGGTGGTGGCTCGGGCGGGCCGGCCTCGCGGAGCAGGGCGTTCAGGCCGGCGCGCCGGGCCACCACGGTCAGCCGGTCCCCGGCGACGATCACCAGCCGCCGGTCCGGGGCCCAGTCGTACCGCTGGCCGCTTCGGGCGTGCGCCAGCAGGCGTACGCTCCCGATCCGGCCCACCGCGGCGAGCGGCCGGCCGTCCAGCGCCGACCCGGCGGTGACCGAGACGTCGGTGACCAGCAGGGCGTGCCGGCCCACCGAGATCGTGGCGATCACGGCGCGGTCCAGCAGCGCGGCGGTGAAGGACGGCGCGGCCAGGTACGACACGCTGCGCGACACGCCGATGCCGAAGGCCCGCTGGATGCGTTCGGCGAAGTGGCCGTCGAAGAGGCGCAGCACCACCTGCACCTCGTCGTTGAGGGCGCGGGCGGTCAACGCGGCCCGCAGGTTGGCCCCGTCGTCGGTGGAGACCACGACCAGGGCCTGGCAGGTGCCGACCGAGGCTGCCCGCAGCGTCTCCTCGGTGGCCGCGTCGCCCACCACCAGCGGTACGCCGAGCCGGCGGGCCAGCCCGGTGCCCCGCGCCTGCGGGTTCTTGTCGATGGCGACCACCTCGACACCGAAGTCATTGAGCTGGGCCATCACCCGCATGCCGATGTTGCCGAGTCCGACCACCACGACGTGACCGGAACGTTCGGGCAGGATCTTCCCAGAGTGCAGGGCCAGCCGGGCGTTGACGATCCCGTCGACCACCACGGCGGTGATCAGCGGGATGAGCGCCAGCCCGGCGAGGTTGAGCACCACCTGGAGGACCTGTTCGCCGACGGGCTTGCCGGCGTCCGGGTCCTGCCCGCTCAGCGTGGTGACCAGGGTCAGGTAGAGGGCCTCGCCCAGGCCCACGTGGGCGGTGCCCGCGTACAGGCCGCCGAGGACGACGATCACCGCGAGCAGCACCAGCACGGCGATGCCGATCTTGCGGGTGGCGAAGCTGCGGACCGCCCGCAGCAGCATCATGACCGGCCTTCGACGGCGCCGGGCCCGCCGCAGCCGGCGCGCCGCCACCTCGGTGGAGGTCGGCGCCCCGGTCGCCTCGGCGAGCACCACGTCGGCGGCGCGTTCGTCGGCGGGCAGCACGCGGACCTCCTGCGGGTCGCTGGTGTCCGCCACCCCGCACACCACGTCCTGGCCGCGTACGTCGTCCCGGCGGGCCACGTAGAGGGTGCGCCCGCCGTGCCGGAAGTGGGTCGGCGCGACCTCGCCGAGCGCGGCGGCCACGAACGCCGGGGCCGCCATCGAGGCGTCGGAGAGCACCGCCGAGTCGGGGAAGATCTGCCGTACGCCGTTGGCCAGGCCGGTGTTGAACATCCGCACCACCAGCCGCAGCCGTGGCTCCACCTCCTGCGCGCAGAGGGCGGCGTGCATGTTGCCGACGTCGTCCTGGTGCAGCAGCGCCAGCCCGTCCGCCCCGACCAGGCCGGCCTGGCGGAACGTCACCTCGTCCAGCCGGTCGGCCCGGATCACCTCGACGCCCTCGATGTCCCGGCCGTCCGGGCTGTCCGTCCGCCGCCGTTCCGGCACGACCAGCGTGATCCGCATCCGGGCGGTCGGCAGTTCGGTCGCGAGCAGGGCCTTGACCACCCAGTACGCGAGGGCGTCGTGGCCGCAGATCACGTAGTGCGGCCGGGCGTCGCCGTTCGCCCGGAACCGGCGGCCGGCCCGCCGCGCGCGATCGAGCAGGGGCTCCGCCATGTGCCGCATAGTAGTCAGCCGACAGCGGCCCGCGCAGCCCTGCGATCTTGACGAATGTCGGACAGGACGGCGGGTAGAGCGGGGCATGCAGACGTTCCTCCCGTACCCGGACTTCCTGGCCAGCGCCCGGGTGCTGGACCAGAAGCGGCTGGGCAAGCAGCGCGTGGAGGCGATCCAGGTGCTGCGGGGCCTCACCTGGCCGACGTACGGGTGGCGCAACCACCCGGCGGTGAAGATGTGGGCGGGGTACGAGGAGGCGCTGGTCCGGTACGGGCTGGACGTGTGCGCGGTCTGGTGCGAGCCGGGCCGGGCGGACACCTGCGCCGCCACGCTGACGACCGACCTCGCCGCCGCCTGCGGCATCACCCGCGTACGCACCCAGGCCGAGCTGGCCGAGGCGGGCGAACTGCCGCCCTGGCTGGGCCGGGACGACCTGCACCGCAGCCACCGCTCGTCGCTGCTGCGCAAGGATCCGGCGCACTACCGGCCGGTCTTCGGGGACAACGAGACCGACGACCTGGAGTACGTCTGGCCCGCCTCCGACCGCGAGCGCCGCTGCCCCGGGTGACGGATCAGGGCAGACTGGGCGGATGGCGCTGTCGAAGATGGTCGGTCGGCTCATCGGCGTACGTGAGCATCTCGTGGATCCCGGCGGCGGTGGCGCCCCGCGCGTGCCGCACCCGGTCACGGCCGTGGTGGTCGGCGGTGGGATCGCCGGCATGTCGGCCGCGGTGGTGCTGGCCGAGCGCGGCGTCACGGTGACCGTGCTGGAGGCGGAACCCACCCTCGGCGGCCGGCTCGGTGCCTGGCCGGAGGCCCTGCCCGACGGCACGCAGATGAACGAGCACGGCTTCCACGCGTTCTTCCGGCAGTACTACAACTGGCGGAGCATCCTGCGGCGCGTCGACCCCGCGCTGGCCTTCCTGGCCCCGATCCCCGGTTACCCGGTGCTGTCCGGGCAGTGGCCTACCGAGGAGTTCGGCAAGCTGCCGCCCGCGCCGCCGGCCAACCTGCTCACCCTCCTGCTGCGCAGCCCCAGCCTCCGTCTCGCCGACCTGCGCACGATGGACCGGGACGCCGCGCTGCCGCTGCTCACCTACGACCCGGTCGGCACCTACGCCGAGTTCGACGGCGCGACCGCCGACGAGCTGCTCACCTCGCTGCGCCTGCCGGACCGGGCCCGGGCGATGCTCTTCGAGGTCTTCTCCCACTCGTTCTTCAACCACGAGGCGGAGATGTCGGCCGCCGAGATGATCGCCCAGTTCCACTTCTACCTGCTCGGCAACCCCGAAGGGCTGGCGTTCGACTGCCCCGACGAGGACTACGCGACGGCGATCTGGCAGCCGCTCACCCGGCACGTCGAGAAGCACGGCGGCCGGATCGTCACCGGCACCGCCGCCACCTCGCTGCGCCGCGACGCCGCCGGCTGGCGGGTGGCGACCACCGATCAGGCGTACGAGGCGCGGCACGTCGTGCTCGCCGTCGACCCGCCGGCGCTCGCCGCGCTGGTCGAGGCCTCCCCGGGGCTCGCCGGGGTCGCTCCCGAACTGGTGGCGCGGGCGCCCGATTTCGGCCGGCCCGGTCCGCCGTACGCGGTGGCGCGCTACTGGTGCGACGGGGACGTCGACGCGGGGCGGGCGGTGTTCAGCGGGGTGTCCCGGCAACCGACCCTGGACTCGGTGACGCTCTACCACCGGTTGGAGAACGAGTCCCGCCGCTGGGCGGAGCGCACCGGCGGCTCGGTGGTGGAGTTGCACGCGTACGCCTGCGAGCCGGACGTGGCCGCCGAGGAGCTGGCGGAGCGGATGCGGGCCGAGCTGACCGCGTTGTGGCCGGAGGCGGCCCGGCTGCGGGCCCGGGAGCTGCGGGCCCGGGTGGAGGCGCGGGCACCCGCGTTCACGCCGGGCAGCAACGCCTGGCGGCCCGGGGTCCGCACCGACGCGGACGGGCTCTACCTGGCCGGGGACGGCATCCGCACGGAGTTCCCCAGCGCGCTGATGGAACGGTCCGCGGCGACCGGCATCCTGGCGGCCAACCACATCCTGCGGGCGGAGGGTGGCGCGGCCGAACCGGTCCGCTCCATCCGCCCCCGCGGCCTACTCGCCCCCCGCCACCCCCGCCCGCGTTGATCATGAAGTTGGTGGGCGCGTCGAGCTCTACATCACCCGCCAGCTTCATGATCGACGAGGACGGGTGGTGGTCGGCGGAGATCGAAATGCGTTGCCCGGGCACACCGTCCGCCCTACCGTGATCGCGCAAGGTCAACCACCGCCGCGGGAGCTGTTCATGTCGATGTCACGCGCCAGCCGTGTGCCGTCGGCGCTGCCCGGCGGCGGCTGCCACGCCGGTGGAGGCGACCGGCCCGACTGACGCGTACCCACGTCGAGCCGCCCGTCCGCCGCAGCAGGACCGGGCGGCTCCTCGCCGTCCGGGGACCGTCAGTGAGGGAGGGAGATCCGGTGAACGCCGTCCTCGTCGTCAACGCCGACCTCGGCCCGCTGCACCGGGTCACCGTCCAGCACGCGATCCGGATGCTCTGCCGGCGGGTCGCCGAGATCCACGAGGCCGAGCCGGACCGGGTGATCGGGGTCTTCCCGGTGCCCCGGGTGGTGCGGCTCGTCCGGTACGTGGTGACCCGCTGGCGGTTCAGCGCCGGCCCGGCCTGGTCGCGGGCGGGTGTGCTGCGCCGCGACGGCCGGTGCTGCGCGTACTGCGGCGGCCCGGCCAGCACCATCGACCACATCCTGCCCCGCTCGCGCGGCGGTCGGAACACGTGGCGGAACACGACCGCCGCCTGCTACCGGTGCAACCAGCGCAAGGGTGACCGGACGCCGGCCGAGGCGGGCATGCCGCTGCGGCACGAACCGGTGACGCCGAGCTGGGCGTCGCTCGCGGGGCGGTGACAGACCGGCCGGCGGGGTACGGGGGACCGTCCCGGTGAGCACCCATTACCGGAGGCGGCACCCCGCCGGCCCCCCGCCCCGTCACCCGGGACGGCCGTATCCGGCCGGGCGGCCCACGAAACGGTCGGCACCGCGCACCGCACCGGGACCGGCCGGCGGGTCTTCCCTCACCCGGGCCACCGGCCGACCGTTGGCGCACCGGACCGTGACCACGCTGTGCCGGTCCACGGAGACCAGTTCGACTCGCACCTGACGGGCCGGGCCGGGATCGTACGCCCCCAACCGGTAGCCGGCGGCCGGGACGACCGCGAGCACCTCGGCCAGCTTCCCGTCGCAGCGGACCCGGACGGTGCCGCCGTGTGCACCGATCTCGGTCGAGTCCCCGGTCGACGGGGCACCCGTCGTACCGCCGGTCGGTGTCGGCCCCACCGGGGGTGTCCGGCCGGCGGAGACCGTCGGCGCGGCGGAGGCGACGGTCGTGGTGGGGGCGGTCGGGGCGTCGACCGACGTGGACGGCTCCAGCGGATCGACGGGGACGGGCAGCGCCACGCTGGATCTCCCGCCGGTGCCTCGGCTGGCCGGCGGCTCCTCGGTCGGGCCGGGGCGTCGGGCGGTGGGGCTGCCCAGCGTGCCCGCGACCGCGACCGCCCCGAGCACCGCCGCGGCGGCCGTCACGAGCAGCCGGGTGCCGGCCCGACGGGTGGGTCCCGACCGGCCGGGCCCGGGTGGTGCGGGCAGCGGCCCCCGGACCCGCCCGGCGGGTGGAGCGACCGGGTCGTGGGGCCGGGCCATCGCCGGTTCCTCCGGTGCCCGGTCGCCGGACCGACCGGACGCCCTCGCCAACTCCGCTGCGGACGCCCTCGCCGCCTCCGCTGCGGACACCCTCGCCGCCTCCGCTGCGGACGCCGTCACCGCGTTTGCTGCGGGCGCCCGGACCAGCGCGGCGGCCAGGACGGCGGCCACCTCCCCGGCTTTCGGGCGGTCGGCGGGGTCCCTGGCCAGGCAGCGGCGGTGCAGCCGGTCGACGTCGGCCGGCACCCCGTCGAGCTCGGGCAGCGGCCCCGGCTCGTCCGTCCGGGTCCGACGAGGGGGCAGCTGGCCGACGAGCGTGTGGTGGAGGAGCAGGCCCAGCGCGTACACGTCGAGGGCGGGCGACACCTTGCCGCCGTCCAGGCGTTCCGGCGCGGCGTAGGTCGGCGTCCCCAGGATCCGGCCCTCCCCGTCGATCTCGGGCGCGCCGACGCCGGCGGCGATGCCGAAGTCCAGGAGCTTGGCCCCGGTTGGAGTGAGCATGACGTTCTCGGGTTTGACGTCGCGGTGCACCAGGTTCTGCGCGTGTGCGGTGGCGATGCCGGCGGCCACGTCCGCGCAGACGCGCAGCGCCTCGGCCGGCGGCAGCGGACCGCTGTCCAGGCGCCGCGCCAGCGTGGTGCCGGTGAGCAGTTCCATGACGACGAACGGGACCGGCTCCCCGCCGCCCGGGGACTCCCCGAAGTCGTACACGTTGGTGAGGTTGGGATGGGACAGCCGGGCCGCCGCCTTCGCCTCCGCCCGGATGCGCCACCGGGCGCCCGGGTCGGTCGCGGTGAGCACCTTGACCGCGACGTCCCGTTCCAGCACCTCGTCGTGGGCCCGCCACACGGTCGACATCCCGCCCGCGCCGAGACGTTCGATCAGGCGGTAGCGGTCGGCGAGCAACTGGTCACGCTGCACGGTGACAGCCTGCCAGAGTGGACGGCGGCGGAACCGACCGGCTCCCTTCGATCTACATCGATCGGTCAGCGTTCCGTCGGGGTCCAGGTGAAGTGGGGTGGGCGGCGCTCGTTGGCCGCCGCGACGCCCTCCCGAGCCTCACCGCTGGCCCGGACCTGCCCGTGCCACCAGGCGATCCGGTCGTCGTCGGCGCGCCCGTCGATGATCTCCTTGGCGGCGGTGACGGTGAGCTGCGACCGCGCCGCCACCGCAGTCGTGATCTCGCCGACCCGGTCGGTGAGCGCGTCGGCGGGCAGCACCTCGTCGACCAGGCCGATCCGCAGCGCCCGCTCGGCGTCGACCAGCTCCGACGTGAACAGCAGGTGCTTCGCGGCGGACGGCCCGACCAGCCGGGCCAGCCGGCGCGTCGTCGGTGCCGGGTAGACCAGGCCGAGCCGTGCCGGGGGTACGCCGAAGCGCGCGTCGTCAGCCGCGATCCGCAGGTCGCAGGCGACGGCGAGCTGGCAGCCCCCACCGACGCAGGCGCCCCGGATCGCGGCGACCGTCGGCTTGGCGAAGGCGGCGAGCCGGTCTTCGGCCTCGACGGCGACGCTGGCGTCACCGGCGTCCAGCAGTTCGTCCAGGTCACCGAGGTCCGCCCCGGCGCAGAAGGTGCCGCCGGCGCCGGTGAGCACGAGGGTACGTACCGCGGGGTCGGCCTCGATGCGGTCGAGCAGGGCCGGCAGCTGCCGCCACATGGCGGCGGTCAGCGCGTTGCGCCGGGCCGGATTGTGGATCACCACGGTCGCCACCGGGCCGGCCACCTCGACGAGGAGTCCCGCGTCCGCCACCGCCACCTCTCCTTCACCCACAGGTGGGCCGACGATATCGACGCTGAACCCACGGACCCCACCCACCCCCTCGCGGGCCCCCCTCGCGGGCCCCTCGCGGACCCCTCGCGGGCCCCTCGCGGGGGCACTTTCAGCGAAAGAGGGGCCTTGTTCGACGGAATAGCCACTCTTTCACTGAAAGTGCCGGCTGGGGGGTGGGAGGTGGGGGGTGGGGTGGCGGGTCAGAGGTGGTCGATGACGCGGAAACGTTCGGTGACGGCGAGCGTGTCGTCGTCGACGGTGAAGTCGGGGTCGCCCAGGTAGCCGCGGAACTCGGCGCCGTGCCAGTACCCCTCGTGGCCGGTCCGCCACTCGGCGACCGTCTCGAAGCCCTCGCCCTCGTCCCGGGCGTGCGCCAGGTCGATGTCCCCGAGGCGCAGCACCCGCACGTCGGTCAGTTCGATCACGGCGACCGGCCGGTCGGCCGAGTCCACGACCACGGACCGGCCGCCGGCCACCGGCAGTGGCTCGCTCTCGCGCTCGTACTCGAGGAGCAGCCCGGTGGTGGTGGTCTTGGCGCCGGAAAGGACCGCGGCGACCAACTGGTCCCGCAGCGGACCGGGGAACGCCAACTCGAACTTCGGCAGGTCGGACATGGAGCGAGGCTAGCGGCGGGGCGGCCGGGTCACACCCGGTATTCCGGCGGCAGACCGGTCCCCCGCAGGTCACGCGGCAGATGCGCCACGTCGTTGAAGGCGACCAGCCGGGGCGGCAGGCCGGCGCTGTAGCGGATCACGGTCAGCCCGCAGTGCTGCGGGTTGAGCCCCAGCCAGCGCGGGGCCGGCGCGTCCAGGGCGTCCCGCAGCAGCCAGGCGATGAGGAACGCGTGGGTGACCACCAGTTCCCGGACCTCACCGTCGACCGGCGGCCGGGCGAAGCGCCGCACGGCCGCCGCCGTCACCCGCGGCCCGTCGGCCCGCTGCGCCGCCGTGGAGCCGGCCAGGAACCGGGCGTACGCGGACGGCAGGCCGGTGGGATCGGTGTCGTGTGGCAGGTGGTCGCCGGCGAGATCGGTGACGTGCACCGGCACCGTGGGCAGTGCCGTGGCGACCACGTCGGCGGTCTGGGCGGCCCGGGGCAGCGGCCCGTGGTGGACGGCGTGGAGGCCCGCCTCCCGGAGCCGCTCGCCCAGCAGGTACGCCTGCCGGCGGCCCCGCCCGGAGAGGCCGGCCGCGTCGGTGGGCTGCTCCGGCTCCCCGTGCCGGGCCAGGAACAGCAGTCGCGTCGCCATGGCTCCCGTCCGGATGCGAAGACGCGGTCACCCGACCACGCCTTCGAAGATCATGCCTCCGGCGTCAACCCGCCCTCAGGCGCGCGGGAACATCTGGCCGATCCGGATCCGGTTGCCGAACGGGTCGCGGATGCCGAAGTCGATCCCGTACGGGCGTTCCTCGGGCTCGTCGGTGATGTCGACGCCCTTGGCGACGAGTTCCTCGTACGTCTTGTGGGCGTCGTCGGTGGTCATGAAGAGGAAGCCCCCGGCCGCGCCCTTGGTGAGCAGTTCGCGTACCTGCTCGGCGGTGGCCGGGTCGAGGTTGGGCGGGCCGGGCTTCTCCAGCAGGATCTCGCGCTGCGGGTCGCCGGGCAGGTTGACCGTCAGCCAGCGCATGAAGCCGAGGTCCTGGTCGGTGTTGACCTCCAGGCCGAGCTTGCCGACGTAGAAGTCGAGTGCCTCGTCCTGGTCGAGCACGTAGATCTGGGAGCGGCTGATCGCGTTCATCGTCATGCCGGGAACGCTAGTACCCGCCCCTGACCTGCTGCTTATCCAAAACTGCTGGGCCGGGTCCAGGCCTTCGCGAAGCAGGCCGGCACCGGCGTCGCGGGCGCCTCGCGCCGCTTCCGGAACTCGGTGGGCGACTCGCCGACGATCTGCCGGAAGGTACGGCTGAACGTGCCGAGGCTGCTGAACCCGACCGCGTAGCAGATGTCCGTGACGTCCCGGCGGGTGTGCAGCAGCAGGTTCATGGCGCGCTCCACCCGCCGGCGCTGGAGGTAGCGGTGCGGCGTCTCCCCGAAGGTGGCCCGGAAGGTACGGATGAAGTGCGCCTCGGAGACGTGGGCGATCCTCGCGAGGGCCGGGATGTCGAGCGGCTCCGCGTACGCCCGGTCCATCGCGTCCCGGGCGCGCAGCATCGCCCGGTTGCTCTCCTCGACCGCCCTGCCCACCGCACCACGATAGTCGTAGGCAGGGCGTCGTCGATCCTGCGGCCCTGGTCAGGCGGGTAGCTGCCGGCTCGGTCCGCCGGCGCCCGCCCGGCCGGCCGCGTGGACGCCGTCGCGCAGGTCGTCGTCGGTCATGACGAGGTAGACCAGGGGGCAGTCCTGCGGCCCGGTGACGTCGAGCTGGCACAGGGTGCACGGCTCACCGGGCCGCAGCGGGCACCGCGCGTCCGGCCGGCGTCCGGTGTCGCGCCGCATCAGGACGTCCAGCCCCCGTCGGAGGCGACGACCGCCCCGTTGACGTTGACCGCCTCGTCCGAGCCCAGCCAGCAGACCAGGGTGGCGATCTCGGCCGGCGTGGCCATCCGGGTGACCCGGCCGAACGACCGCTCCAGGCGCTGGTACGCCCACGGCACTTTCGGGGCGGCGCTGCGGCCGATGTTGGTCTCCACGCCTCCGGGGCAGGCCGCGTTGGCGCGGACGCCGTCCTCGGCGTACAGGTTGGCGATCGAACGGGTCAGGCCGATCAGGCCGTGCTTCGACGAGACGTACGCGCTGCCGGCGACCGCTCCGGTCAGGCCCCCGATGGACGAGACGTTGACGACCGCGCCCCGACCGCGGGCCGTCATCAGCGGCAGCACCGCCCGGCACAGCCGCATCGGTCCGGTGAGGTTGACCGCGAGTACGCGGTCCCAGGTGGCGTCGTCCAGTTCGGTGACGGGGAGGAAGTGGTCCATGATCCCGGCGACGTTGGCCAGCAGGTCGACGCGCTGGTCGGGGAGCGCGGCGACGAGCCGGTCGACGTCGGCCTGCTCGGTGATGTCGGCGACGACCATCGTCGCGGTGTGGCCGTCGTCCTCGATCTGCTTCAGCGTCGAGGCGAGGCCCTCGGCGTCCACGTCGCACCCGATGACGGTGGCTCCCTCGGCGGCGAGCTGACCGGCGACCGCCTGGCCGATTCCCGATCCGGCTCCGGTCACGATCGCGACCCGTCCGGCATAGCGCTGCTCGCCCATGGTCCACTTCCCATCTCCGTCGGGGAGCCTCTCCTTCCATGCTGCTCAGGGAAGGGTGCGGCCCGCAGGGTCGAAGGTCCCGGGCGGGTGGGGGCGAAGGGGCGCGGATCAGGCCCGGGTGGCGACCTCGGCGACGAAGGCGCGCCAGGCGGCCGGGCGAAGGAGAGGGTGCCGCAGTCGCGCTTCTTCGCGTCGCGGACGAGGCGGCCGAGCCCCTGACCGACCCGTACCCGACGCGCCTGGCCGACCGTTTCCTCACCTGGGCCCGGGTCCGCACGTGACTGCCGGGGGGCCCGCGCCGCAACTTCGGGGAAGATGCTGCCTCCGGTCGCGGTGAGGCGACATCTTCCCCGATGTTGCGCCCTCGTCCAGCCAGCCGGGCGGGCGGGTCACGCCCGCCCGGCCACCTCGTCCGGGTCGCGGCCGGCGTCGGGCAGGGTGGGTGCGTCGGTCGGGTACAGGCCGGCGACGAAGCCGTACACCTGATCGCCGGCCCGGGGGATCTGGGCGAAGCGACGGGCCAGCTCCTGGACCTCCGCCCAGAAGTTCCGCACCTCCTCGACCGGGATGCGGGCGTGGACGAGCGTGCACCGCAGCTCGTCGGCCGCGTGGGCGGCGGCGGACTCGACGGCGGCCTCCGCGAGCCCGTTGATGGCGGCGGCGACGCGTCTGTCCTCCGGGCGGTTGAGGGTCCCGACGTAGAGGGTGCGGGCGGCCCGGCCGTAGTAGCGCTCCTCGATCGCCCGGACCCGGCGGGTACGCACCACCCGGAGGAGGCCGGCGCCGACGAGGAGGTTCACGTGGTAGGCGACGCTGCTCTTCGGGCGGTCGACCGCGCGGGCCATCTCGGTGACCGTGGCGGCCCGCTCCAGGAGCAGCTCCAGGAGGGTGGCGCGCAGCGGGTCGGCGAGGGCGCGAAGCTGCTCGGGCGCGGTGACCACGAGCAGCTCGTCGAGATCGTAGTCCGGGATCCGCTCATTGACCGACATTTCTCGACCGTTCTAAGATAGTGGATCATTCGATCGCCGCCGTCCGTTGACAGGAGTGTAGAGATGGCCGAAGTCGTGCTGTTCCACCACGTGCAGGGGCTGACCGACGGGGTCCGGGCGTTCGCGGAGGAGTTGCGCGCCGGCGGGCACACCGTCCACACACCGGACCTGTTCGACGGCGTACGCGCGGCGACCGTCGAGGACGGGCTCACCCTCGTCCGGCGCATCGGGAGCGAGACGCTCGACGGACGCGCCGACGCGGCCGTCGCCCAGCTGCCGGACGGGTTGGTCTACGCCGGGTTCTCCTGGGGCGCCGGCATCGCCCAACGGTTCGCCCAGACCCGGCCCGGCGCCCGCGGGGCACTGCTCTACGAGGCCTGCCTGCCGGTAACCGGGGACTGGGCCGTCGGGCCGTGGCCGGACGGGCTGCCGGTGCAGGTCCACGGCATGGAAAAGGACCCGTTCTTCGGGCTGGAGGGCGACCTCGACGCCGCCCGCGAACTGGTGGACATCGTCGGGCCCGATCTGGCCGAGGTGTTCGTCTACCCCGGCGACCGGCACCTGTTCACCGACAGCTCGCTGCCGTCGTACGACGCGGACGCGACCGCGCTGGTGGTGCGGCGCTCCCGTGCCTTCCTCGACCGGCTGCCGGGCTGAGCCGGCACGCCGACT
Source organism: Actinomycetes bacterium (assembly GCA_023402505.1). Lineage (GTDB taxonomy): Bacteria > Actinomycetota > Actinomycetes > Mycobacteriales > Micromonosporaceae > Micromonospora. The sequence goes on along the minus strand of JAEYGD010000530.1, from coordinate 19,314 downwards.
CGCGACCCACACCAGGACGGACAGGGCATGCAGCAGGGCACCCGCGACGAGTTGCTCGGTCGCCTGGCCGAGGCGGTCGGGTCGGTCACCGTCACGCATCCGACGCGCGTCGCCATCGACGGGCCACCCGCCGCGGGCAAGACCACGCTCGCCGACGAACTGGCCGTCGCCCTGCGCGGACAGGGCCGCGACGTCATCCGCGCGACGATCGACGATTTCCTCTTTCCACGGGCGCGGCGCTACCCGCGCGGCGAGTACTCGGCCGAAGGCTGCTACTTCGACACCCACGACCACGACGCCCTGAACCGGGTGCTGCTCGACCCGCTCGGTCCGGGCGGAGACCGACGCTTCCGATCCGCCGCGTACGACCACGCCACGGACACCGCCCTGTCCCCGCCGGTCGTGACCGCCCCCGCCGGCGCCGTGCTGCTCTTCGACGGGGTCTTCCTCATGCGCCCGGAACTGGTCGACCGGTGGGACCTGCGCGTCTTCGTGTCCACCACACTCGAGAAGACCGTCGACCGTGCCGTGGTCCGGGAGCGCCGGGTGTCATCCCGGGCCGACGTCGAACGGCGCTGGCGCGAGCGCTACATCCCCGCCCAGCAGCTCTACTTCGCCACGGTCCGCCCGGCCGACCACGCCGACGTCGTCGTGCACAACGACGAGCCCCGGCAGCCGGTCTGGGAGATCCGGAGCGGCTGAGCCCGCCGTCCCGGCACGGAAGGCCGCCGCCGGGGCCGAAACGCAGTTGACGGGTACGCGTCGACCGATTTATGTCGTTGCTCGTGACCGCCCTCGACGCCCTCGTACGCCCGGACCGCTATCCGCTGTCGTCCCGATACGATCCGGGCTGGCTGGTCGGGCTGGACATGGGACCCAACCCGTTGTGGCTGCTGGAGGACCTCGCCCGCGACCTGGACCTGCGCCCGGGGATGCGGGTACTCGACCTCGGTTCCGGCAAGGGTGCGACCTCGGTGTTCCTGGCCCGCGAGTACGACGTCCAGGTCGTCGCGGCCGACTGGTGGATCGACCCCGCGAAGGCGGCGGCCGTCTTCGCCGAGGCCGGCGTCGGCGACCGGGTGGAGGCGGTACGGGCGGAGGCGCACGTCCTGCCGTTCGAGCAGGAGAGCTTCGACGCCATCGTCAGCATCGACGCGTTCGAGTACTTCGGCACGGCCGACAGCTACCTGCCCTACCTGGTGCGCTTCCTGCGTCCGGGTGGGCAGTTGGGCATCGCGACACCCGCGATGACCCGCGAGGTCCGCGAACTCGGGGCGATCCCACCCCACATCAAGGACCTGGTCGGCTGGGAGGCGATCGCCTGGCACACCGCCGAGTGGTGGCGCTTCCAATGGGAGATCACCGAACTGGTGACGGTCACGTCCGCCCGGCTCCAGCAGGACGGCTGGCGCGACTGGCTGCTGTGGGCCCGTGCCTGCGCCGAGCACCAGCCGGACGGCCGAGCCTCGAATCAGCCCGTCATCGACATGCTCGACGCGGACGGCGGCGAGTTCGTCAGCTTCGCACTGGTGACCGCGCGCAAGAACTGATTCCTCGCCGGACGCCCCGCACCACCGCCGAGCCCATCACCCGGCGCAGACCAGAGCCGTATCGGCGCGCACCAACCATCCGGGGCCGTATGCCAACCTGACCACCATGTACACGGAGAAGCGCGTCCCGCTGCTCTGCAGCTACGACAGCGACGCCGACGCGGCATACATCCACCTCGACCACCCCATCCCGCCCGCCGCCGCACAGCAGGTCATACCGATCGACCCCGACCAGGGCATGTTCAACCTCGATCTCAACCCCGAGGGCCACGTCATCGGCCTGGAGATCCTCGGCGCCCGCGACCGGCTACCGCCCGCTCTCCTGCAAGCGATGCTCGAGACCCACGATCAGGCGGAGGACAAAGCGTGATCGTCCACCCGGACGGGTCGCCCGACACCTGACGCCCGCCGCACGTCGTCCAGGCCATCGCCCGCCGCGGATCGCTGGTGGAATTGGAGCCCCCGGCCGGGATCGAACCGGCGACATCTCGCTTACAAGGCGAGTGCTCTGGCCAGCTGAGCTACAGGGGCGCGTGTATCGACGCCAGCATAGCGACTGGCGCCCGGATTTCCCGTGCGCCAGGCCTTGCGAGCACGGGAAACGTCGACATCCCGACGCGCTTGTCGCCCGTCCGTCCGGCGTTTCGTGCCTGCCACGGCACGCTTGACCGATATGGGTATGCCGTCCGTCCCACCGGTGGCTTCCGTTCTTGGCAGGTGCCGAAAACCCGTTTACCGTGCAGTGACACGGATGACACCTGTCGCCCGTGGGCCGGTGCGCGCGCGTGCCGGCCGCTCCTTCACTCGGATCGTCCGGCACGTTCCTGCCGGTGAAAGGAAGCGTCCCCCCATGGCTACGGTCACCTACAGCAAGGCGTCCCGGATCTACCCGGGCACCGAGCGGCCCGCCGTCAACAAGCTCGATCTGGAGATCGGCGACGGCGAGTTCCTGGTCCTGGTCGGCCCCTCCGGTTGCGGCAAGTCCACCAGCCTGCGCATGCTCGCCGGCCTCGAGGACGTCGACGAGGGCTCGATCTACATCGACGACCGGGACGTCACGCACCTGCCGCCCAAGGCCCGCGACATCGCGATGGTCTTCCAGAACTACGCCCTCTACCCGCACATGACGGTGTACGAGAACATGGCGTTCGCGCTGAAGCTGCGCAAGACCGCCAAGTCGGAGATCGACCGGCGGGTCAAGGAGGCGGCGACCCTGCTCCAGCTGGAGGAGTACCTCAGCCGTAAGCCGAAGGCGCTCTCCGGCGGTCAGCGCCAGCGGGTGGCCATGGGCCGGGCGATCGTCCGCGAGCCGCAGGTCTTCCTCATGGACGAGCCCCTGTCGAACCTCGACGCCAAGCTGCGGGTCCAGACCCGTACGCAGATCGCGTCGCTCCAGGCCAAGCTGGGCGTCACCACCGTCTACGTCACCCACGACCAGGTCGAGGCCATGACCATGGGTCACCGGGTGGCCGTTCTCCTCGACGGTGAGCTGCAGCAGGTCGACACCCCGCGGGCGCTCTACGACACCCCGGCCAACGTCTTCGTCGCCGGTTTCATGGGCTCCCCCGCCATGAACATCAAGACCGTCCCGCTGGACGAGAAGGGCGCCGAGTTCGCCGAGATGTACGTCCCGCTCACCCGTGAGCAGGTCGAGGCGGCCCGCGCCGAGGGCGGCGACGGCAAGGTGACCGTCGGCTTCCGTCCCGAGGACTGCGACCTGGTCAGCCCGACCGAGGGCGGCATGCCGGTCGTCGTCGAGCTGGTCGAGGACCTGGGCTCGGACGCCAACGTCTACGGCCACGCGGCGCTGGGCGGCGCCAACGAGCGCTTCGTGGTCCGCACCGACCGGCGCACCATGCCGAACATGGGCGACACCGTGTTCGTCAAGCCGCGTACCGGCCGCAGCCACGTCTTCCACGCCACGACCGGCGTGCGGATCTGACGTATGACGAAAGGGGCGGCCCGCTTCGGCGGACCGCCCCTTTCGTGTGTGCGAGCGGCTCAGCCCTCGACCGCCCGGCGGCGCGCCACCTCGGCGAGGGTCACCGCCGCCGCGACGCTGGCGTTCAGCGACTCGACGTCGGAGATCATCGGGATGCTCACGGTCAGGTCGCAGGTCTCGCCGACCAGCCGGGACAGGCCGCGCCCCTCCGAGCCGACCACCACGACCAGCGGACCGACGGCCGCCTCCAGGTCGTACAGGTCGGTCTCGCCGTCGGCGTCCAGCCCGACCACGACGAAGCCGGCGTCCTTGCACGCCTTCAACGAGCGGGTCAGGTTGGTGACCTGGGCGACCGGCACCCGCGCGGCCGCGCCGGCGCTGGTCCGCCAGGCGGTCGCGGTGATCCCGGCGGCCCGCCGTTCCGGTACGAACACACCCTGCGCGCCGAACGCGGCGGCGGACCGGATCACCGCGCCCAGGTTGCGCGGGTCGGTGACCCCGTCCAGCGCCACCAGCAGCGGGGCGGCCTGCTCCAGCGAGGCCGCCATCAGGTCCTCGAACGGCTCGTACGCGAACGGCGGCACCTGGAGGCCGACACCCTGGTGCAGCACCCCGCCGGTCATCCGGTCCAGCTCGGAGCGGCTGACCTCGAGGAGCGCGATGCCCCGGTCGGCCGCCGTCCGCACGATCTCGTTGACCCGGTCGTCCACGTCGATGCCCTGCGCCAGGTAGAGGGCGGTCGCCGGCACCTGCGCGCGCAGCGACTCCAGCACCGGGTTACGCCCGACCAGCAGCTCCGGGGCGTCCTTCGCCGGGTTCGCCTTGCGGCCGGGGGCGACCCGCGGGCCACCCCGACCGGCCGGCTTGCCCCGACCGCCGCCCTTGCCCGCCGGTACGCCCCGGCCACCGCCCTTGCCCCAGGTGGTGTCCTTCGTGCCGGGCTTGCCGATCTTCGGCGATCGCCCCTCCTCGGCGGCGGCCCGCCGCTCCTTGTCCTGCTTCCAGGCGGTGCGCTGGGGCAGCTTCTCGGTGCCCGAGTACGCCTTGTGCCAGGGTCGCTCGTCGGCGGGCAGGGTACGGCCCCGCCCCGCCAGCGAGTCCTTGTTCTTGCCGCCCGAGCCCTTCGGGGCTCCGGCCTTCGGCGTCAACCGCCGGCCACGGCGCTGCGAGTTGCCGGCCATCAGCTCTGCTCTCCAATAGTCCAACGGGGGCCCTGGGGGGTGTCCTCGACCACCACGCCGGCCTGCTTGAGCTGGTCGCGTACCGCGTCGGCGGCGGCCCAGTCCTTTCTGCCGCGCGCCTGCGCGCGCTGCTCGAGGGCCAGGGCCACCAGGGAGTCCACCACGCCGCGCAGATCGTCGGCGCCGTCGCCGGCGGTCCACGCCGGGTCGAGGGGGTCGACACCGAGGATATCCAGCATCGCCCGGACCTGGCCGAGCGCGGTGCGCACGGTCACATCGTCGCCGCCGGTCAGGGCCGTGTTGCCGTCCCGGACGACCTCGTGCACCACGGCGAGCGCCGCCGAGGTGTTGAGGTCGTCGTCCATGGCCGCGGCGAACGCCGCCGGCACCTCACCGGGCTGGCCCGCGCCGACCCGCTCGGTCGCCCGCTGCACGAAGCCCTCGATCCGCCGGTACGCGACGGCCGCCTCGCGCAGCGCGTCCTCCGAATAGTCGATCACCGACCGGTAGTGGGCGGCGGCGTAGTAGTAGCGCAGCTCGACGGGGCGGACGCCGAGCGAGTCGACGTACGTCAGGTCGAGCGTGTTGCCGAGCGACTTGCCCATCTTGGCGCCGCCGATGTTGAGCAGGCCGTGATGGACCCAGTAGCGGGCGAACGGCAGGCCCGCCGCCTGCGACTGGGCCAGCTCGTTCTCGTGGTGCGGGAACGTCAGGTCCAGCCCGCCGCCGTGGATGTCGAACTCGTCGCCCAGGTAGCGCCAGCACATCGCCGAGCACTCGATGTGCCAGCCGGGCCGGCCCCGGCCCCACGGCGACGGCCAGTACGCGTCCGCCGGCTCGTCCGGCTTGGCGCCCTTCCACAGCGCGAAGTCCCGCGGATCCCGCTTGCCCCGGTCGGGGGCGTCGCCGGCGGACTGCATGTCCCCCGGCGACTGGTTGGACAGCGACCCGTACGCCGGCCAGGACAGCACGTCGAAGTAGACGTCGCCGGAGCCGTCGGTGGCCGGGTAGGCGTGCCCGGTGTCGACGAGCTTGGCGATCAGCTCGTGCATCTCCGGGATGTGCCCGGTCGCCCGCGGCTCGTACGTCGGGGGCAGCACGTTCAGCGCCCGGTACGCGGCCGCCAGCTTCAGCTCGTTGGCGTACGCGATCGACCAGAACGGCCGCGCCTGCTCCTGCGCCTTGACGAGGATCTTGTCGTCGATGTCGGTCAGGTTCCGGATGAACCGGACCTCGAAGCCGTGCGCGAGCAGCCACCGGCGCAGCACGTCGTAGTTGACGCCGGAACGAAGGTGCCCGATGTGCGGCGGCGCCTGGAGGGTGAGACCACACAGGTAGACCCCCACCTTGCCGGCTTCCCGCGGAACGAAGTCCCGCACCGAACGGGTGGCGGTGTCATACAGGCGTAGCGTCACCGTACAAGGGTATCGGTCCGTGCGTTTCCCGGTCGGCCGGAGCCGGGTCGTACGCTGCTGGTCGTGGACACCACCGCCCGACCCGGCAGCGACCCGACGGCCCGGGCCGGCGCGGGCCCGCGGTCGGGGACGGATCCGTCGGACGCGGCGGGCGGCGGCCGTCAGGGCGAGCCGGAGATGCTCGGCGGGGAGACCGCGCAGACCCTGGACCGGGGGTTGCGGCTGCTGCAGCTGGTCGCCGACGCTCCGGGCGGACTGACCGTCACCGAGGCGGCGGGCCGGCTGGGGGTCGGGCGCGCGGCCGTGTACCGGCTGGTCGCTCCGCTGACCGCGCACGGCATGCTGCGCCGGCACGCGGACGGCCGGCTGCGCCTCGGTGCCGGGGTGCTGCACCTGGCCCGGCGCGCCCAACCGCTGCTCGCCGAGGGTGCGCTGCCGGCGCTGCGCCGCCTGGCCGAGCAGGCCGGCGCGACCGCGCACCTGACCGTGGTCGAGGGCGGCGAAGGGGTGGCGCTGGCCGTGGTCGAGCCGAGTTGGACGGCGTTTCACGTGGCGTACCGGACGGGGGCGCGGCATCCGCTGGAGCGCGGGGCCGCGGGGCGGGCCATCCTCGCCGGCCGGTCCGGCGCCGCCGGCCCGGTGAGCACCACCGGTGAGCTGCAGTCCGGGGCGTACGGGGTGGCCGCGCCGGTGCTGGGGGTGCCCGGTCTGGAGGCGAGTGTGGGCGTGGTGTCCCTGGCGCCCCTGGACGGGGAGGCGGTCGGCGCCCAGGTGCTCGCGGCGGCGACGGCGGTGGCGGCGGCCCTCCGCTGAGGGCTTGATCCCGCGACCCATTGATCAACTCCGGATGCGGCATCCTGCTGTAACCGTCGCGTGGGATAGCGCAACGTGCCGCAAACTGCGACGGCGGGCGGCGGGCGCGGGCGCGGGCCGTAGCACGGAACCCGGTCCCATGACAAGGTTGTCCACAGGCATGCCAGGCAGGGGCGCCGGGCGTTGTCCACAGAGGTATCGGCGGGTCGGCCGAGATTGCCACGCTGGATCCATGCCTCCCCTCGCCCACCGCCCAGCAGCCCTGGCCTGGCAGGTGTTCCGCGGCTCGGACGCGGTCCATCGTGGCCTGCTCACCTCACATCAGCTGCGCAGCTCCGTGTGGGTCCGGCTGCGCCGTGACATCTACGCCGACGCCCGCCTGGACCGGGATCACGCCCTGCTGTGCCGGGCCGCCGCGCTTCAACTGCCCGGCGGAGCGGCAATTGCCGGCCCATCCGCGGCTTACCTGCACGGGATCGAACACGCCGCAGGATTCACCGACGAGGTGCACGTCGTCGCCCCCAGGGGCACCGGCTTACGCAGTCAATCCGGCCTACAGGTGCATGTTTCGGCCGACCCGGCGCCCCCGCTGACTCCGGCGCCGGCCCGCACCGATCCGACGCGGGCGGCGTGGGAGACCGCGGTCTGGCTGGATCCGCTTCGCGCGGTCGGCATCATCGACGCGTTGCTGCGCCAGGGCCTCACCACTCACGCCGCCCTCGCCGCCCTCGCCCGGTCCCGGCGTGACCGTTCGGGAGGGCGGCGGGCCGACTGGCTTTTCGGCCTCGCTGACCAGGGCGCCCAGTCCCCGCCCGAGTCCCAGCTGCGGCTGCGGCTGGTGCTTGCCGGGCTCCCCCGCCCGGTCGCCCAGCACCCGGTCCGGATCGCCAACGGCCGAATCCTGCACCCCGACCTCGCCTGGCCGGAGTTCCGGGTCGCCGTCGAGTACGACGGGCTGTGGCACGCGGACGCCGAGCAGCTGCACCGGGATCGCCAACGCCTCAACCGACTCGTCGCCGCTGGGTGGCTGGTCCTGCACGTCACCGGCCGCCGGATGAAGGCAGACTTCGCGGGGGTGCTCCGCGAGGTCCAGGCTGCCCTTCATCGCCGCGGCTGGCGCCGTAGATCGACTCCAGTTGCGGCATCCGGGCCCGTCCTGCGGTGACGACAGCCCAACATTCCGCATCCCGAGTCGATCAATGGCGAGGGCCCGGTCGACCGGGTGGTCGACCGGGCCCTGGGTCCGTCCGGTCGTTACGGGCGGGCGTTCGGCTTGAGCGGGGTGGTCACCGCCGCGTACGCGTCGATGATCCCGTACCCGTAGAAGCCGTTGAAGTTGAGACCGCCGGCGCAGTAGGCGTCGTAGGTCTCGTCGCGGCCCTCGTTGCGGTACTGCTGGAGCCGCGGCTCCGGGCAGGCGCGCTCGGCGGCCGTGCGGTACAGGTGCTGCTCGACCAGGTTCGGGTTCATGCCGTAGCCGGCCCGGCCCTGCTGCTTGCCGTAGCGGCTGACGATCAGCGCGGCCACGCCCGAGGCGTGCGGCGACGCCATCGACGTGCCCTGGAGGTAGGTGTAGTAGCCGCACTCACCGTTGCGCTTGCACTCCTTGAACACGAAGGTCTCGGCGCCCGGCACGATGTTGCCGTCCTCGTCGACCGCCCCCTCCTCCTGGAGCACCTTCTTCGGGTACGTGGAGAGGATCATGTTGGCGTCGGTCCGGTACGTGTCGGTGCCGAAGCCGTCGCGGAACCAGCCGCCCGGAGCCGCGACGCCGATCTGCTCGGTGCCGTAGTTGGAGTAGTCGGCCTTCTTGCCCGACGGGCCCACCGAGGAGACGCCGATGACGTGCGGGCCCTCCACCGGGAAGTCCCAGCAGCTGTCGTTGTCGATCTCGCGCGGGTACGGCGCGGTGTCCCCGTAGTTGGGGCTGGACGTGTCGGTACGCGGGTTGCCCAGGTCCTCGTGGTTGTTGCCGAGCGACCCGACGAGCGTGACGCCCCGGTTGTGGGCGTAGTTCAGCGCCCGCTTCATCGCCGTGATCGTGGCGCGCTGCGCCGCCTGGTGCTCCGGCGAGTCGGCCGGGTTGGCGGTGCAGTTGTAGAGCCACGGGTCGACGTAGAAGGACATGTTGACCACGTCGAGGCCCGCCTTGCCGGCGTGCAGCAGCGACTTGACCACCGGCTCCAGGAAGAAGTAGCCCGAGTCCTGGCCGCCCTTCAGCTCCACCAGGGAGACCTTCGGGGCGACGCCGGAGAGGCCGAAGCCGTTGGCGGCGGCGCCGATCGTGCCCGCCACGTGGGTGCCGTGACCACCGTCGTCGGTGCCGACCGGGTCGACGCAGCTCGGCACCTCGCACTCGCCGTCCACCTCGGCGATGTCCGGCGCGAAGTTGCGCGACAGCTTCCAGTCGAAGTTCGGCGCGATGTCCGGGTGGCTCGCGTCGACCCCGGTGTCGAGCACACCGACCGTGACGCGCCGGTCACCCGGCTCGACCTTGCGGGCCTTGTCGGCCCGGATCATGTCCAGACCCCAGAGCTTGTCGTCCAGCGGGTCCATCTTGGCGCCCCGCCGGGCGCCCGCGCCCTTGGCGCCGGCGGCTGCCAGCAGGTGTTCCTGCTCGACGCGGTCCAGCTTGGGCTTACGGCCGATCGCCTTCTGCTCGGCGGCGCCGACCAGGGCCGAGGCGGAGGCCGCGCGGGCCTGGAAGTCGGCCCGCTCGCTGGTGACCTGGAACAGGCCGACGTCGTCGGTCCGGGACACCACGGTGCCCCCGGCCGCCTTGATCGCGGCAATGGCCGCGTCGGCGGTGACGCCGTCCTCGGCGACGACGGTGAATGTCCGCGCGCTGGTCGGCGCGGCACCCGCCGGAACGCCCAGCCCGGTCACCGTCAGTGCCAGGGCCGTTGCGGTAGCGACGGCACCGGCGGTGAAACGCTTGCTCACCACATCGGATCCTCTCGTTGAGGGACGTGGCGCCATCGAACAACACCCGAACCGTTTCCGCCAGACACCTATCCCATAACACCCGAGAGATCGGCTTCGTCCGCAAGAGCGGCGAGCACGACCGGCAGATCCGTCATGGTGGACACCTCAGGACGGGCCCGGCCGTACCCGGGTTTCAGCGTTCGGTGGCGAGCACCGGTTCCTGCGTGGCCGTCGCTGCGGGAGCCTCGCGCGGCTCGTCGAGGCGGACCAGTGCGACCCCGGCGACGATCAGCGCGCCGCCGAGCAGCTGGACGATCGTGGGCAGCTCGTCGAGGACCAGCCAGGCGATGAGCACCGCGAACATCACCTCGGTCAGCCCGACGAAGGACGCCAGCCGGGCACCGAGGATGCGGGCCGCGGCGATCCCGGCGAGGTACGCGATCACGGCCGCCACCAACACGAGCCCGACCACCGGCAGGAGCCAGCTGGTGCGCTGCCCGGCGAAGTCCACGGCGCCGAAGGTGGCCCGCAGCGGCAGCGCGCCGACGAACCCGAGCAGCAGCAGCACGCCCGCGCCGACCGCCATCCCGCCGGAGGCCAGGACCACCGAGGGCAGGTTGGCGTCGATCCGGCCGGCGAGCACGAAGTAGCCGGCCAGTCCGATCGCCGCGCCGAGGCCCCAGAGAACACCGACCGGGTCGAGACGGCCGGCGCCGGTCAGGTCGAGCACGAGGCCGAGCCCGGCCAGGGCGGCGACCGAACCGGCGACGGTCAGCCGGCGGGGGCGTTGCCCGTGCGCGAGCCACATCCATCCGACGACCACCACGATGCCCAGGTATTCCAGCATGAGTGCCACGCCGACCGGCAGGTACCGCACCGCGTTGAAGAAACACACCTGCGCGAGGGCGACGCCGAGCAGTCCGAAGACGACGACCGACGTCAGGTTGCGCCGGAGCACGGACCAGCGCCCGCGCAGCGCCAGCGCCGCCGGCAGCGCGACCACCAGGGCGGCCAGGCCGACGCGTACGACGACCACGGCCTCGGCCGACCAGCCGGCGTCGATGAGCGACCGCGCGAACGTCCCGGACGTGGCGAACGTCAGCGCGGAGAAGACAGCCAGGGCGAGGCCGGCACCGCCGACGTGTGGTTGGCGCATCGGGCTCTCCTTGGCGACCGCGCCCATCATGGGCAAACTATGGGTACGCCCATGACGCTATGCGTCGCCCTGACAGGAGTCAAGTTGCTTTTTGCCCATGACACGGAATGTTCGTTGACCGCGGTGGCCGCGCTGGTCAACACCGACAGCAGCGACGGCGAGGCCCTGCCCGACGTCGCCGCGCTGGACGGGTTCTTCGTGGCGCACGCCTACAGCGGACGGCACGAGCACACCGAGGCGGAACTGCGGGCGGTGCACGCGCTGCGCCCGCGGCTACGCCGGATCTGGCACGCCGAGACCGACGAGATCGTGGCGATCGTCAACGGGCTGCTCCGGGAGAACAACGCGTTGCCGCAGCTCATCACACACGACGACGAGCCGTATCACTTCCACGCCGTGCCCCGGGACGCGCCACTGGCCGTCCGGATGGCGGTGGAGGCCGCGATGGCGATCGCGGACCTCGTCCGCAGCGGGGAGCTGAGCCGCCTACGGATCTGCGACCACCCCGACTGCGACAACGTGCTGGTCGACCTGTCGAGGAACCGCTCCCGGCGGTTCTGCGAAGCCGGCTGCGGCAACCGGGCCGCCGTCACCGCGTACCGGGCCCGCAAGGCCGCCGCCCGGGGCTGACGGCCGCGAACCGTCAGGGATGGGTCATCCGGAGCAGGTCCAGCGCCTCCGCCAACTGCTCCTCGGTGAGCTTCCCGGAGTCCACGTGGCCCCGCGCGATCACCACCTCCTTGATGGAGATCTGCTTCGCGAGGGCCTCCTTGGCGATCGAGGCGGCCTCGTCGTAGCCGAGCTGACGGTTGAGCGGGGTGACGATCGACGGTGAGCCCTCCGCGTACGCCAGGCAGACCTCGGCGTCCGCGACCAGGCCGACCACGCAGCGGTCCGCGAGCAGGCGGCTGGACGCGGCCAGCAGCTTGATCGACTCCAGGATGTTGCGGGCCATGACCGGCAGCATGACGTTCAGCTCGAAGTCGCCCTGCGAGCCGGCGAACGCCACCGCCGCGTCGTTGCCGATCACCTGTGCGCAGACCTGGCGGACGGACTCGGCGACCACCGGGTTGACCTTGCCGGGCATGATCGACGAACCCGGCTGGAGGTCGGGGATGCGCAGCTCCCGGAGGCCGGCGCGCGGGCCGGAGCCCATCCAACGGATGTCGTTGGCCATTTTGTAAAGCCCGACCGCGACGGTACGCAGCTGCCCCGACGTCTCCACGAGCGCGTCCCGGGCACCCTGTGCCTCGAAGTGGTTGCGCGCCTCGGTCAGCGGCAGCCCGGTCGACGCGCGCAGCTTCTCGATCACCTTCGCGGCGAAACCGAGCGGGGTGTTGATGCCGGTACCCACCGCGGTGCCGCCCAGCGGCAGCTCGGCGAGCCGGGGCAGCGCCGCCTCCAGCCGCTCGACGCCGTACCGGACCTGCGCGGCGTACCCACCGAACTCCTGCCCCAGGGTGACCGGCGTGGCGTCCATCAGGTGCGTACGCCCGGCCTTGACCACGGTCTCGAACTCGGTCGCCTTGCCCTCCAGGGCCTGCGCCAGGTGCGCCAGCGACGGCAGCAGGTCACCGGCCACGGCCTCGGTGGCGGCCAGGTGGATCGAGGACGGGAAGACGTCGTTGCTCGACTGCGACGCGTTCACGTCGTCGTTGGGGTGCACGTCCCGCCCCAGCTCCCGGCCGGCCAGCGTGGCGATCACCTCGTTGGTGTTCATGTTCGACGACGTGCCGGAGCCGGTCTGGAAGACGTCCACCGGGAACTGGTCGTCGTACCCGCCGTCGGCCACGTGCGCGGCGGCGGCGGCGATCGCCGCCGCCACGTCGGCGTCGATGACACCCAGCTCGCCGTTGACCTCGGCAGCGGCGCCCTTGATCTGGGCCAGCGCCCGGATCTGGGCCGGCTCTATCCCCCGGCCGGAGATCGGGAAGTTCTGCACGGCGCGCTGGGTCTGTGCCCGCCACAGCGCCTCCGCCGGCACCTCCACCTCGCCCATCGAGTCGCGTTCGATCCGGTAGCCCGTCGCCTCTGGAGTCGTCACGCGTACCATCCTGCCGCGCGCCCCGCCGGTGTGCAGATTTTCGCGGCGAGCCGCTCAGCCCAGGTCGGCGAGCAACCGCTCCACCTCGTGCCGCTCCGGCACCTCCACCTGGCGGAACAGCGCGAGCGCCCGGGTCCAGTGGGCGCGAGCGGCCGTCGGGTCCGTGGCACGCAGGCACCGGGCGATGCCGTCGAGCGCACGGGCCTGCTCGTACCGGTGGTTGATCCTCGTCGCGTCGCGCAGCACCCGGTGGAACAGGTCCAGCGCGCTGGTGACGTCCCCCTGGTCGAGGATCGCCCGCGCCAGCAGGTTGCGCGACGCGCACTGCGCGATCCGGTCGCCCGCGTCGATCGTCGCGGCCAGCGCCTCCCGATGCAGCGTCGCGGCCGACTCCGGTCGACCCGCCGCCCGCTCCAGCACACCGAGTTCGTTGAGCGCCTCGCCCTCCCCGTATCGATTGCCGAAGCGGCGCTTCATGAGGAGCGCCGCCCGCAGCAGCCGCCGAGCCGGCTCGACATCTCCCATCCGGTGCCGGATCACCCCGATGTGCCCGACGGCCCGCGACAGGTGTCTCAGGTCGCCCAGCTGCCGCGCCATCAGCAGGTGCTGCCGGCCGGTCCGCAATGCCTCCTCGTAGCGCCCCCAGTGCAGCAGCGTGTACGTGAGGTTGTTGAGTATGTTGACCAACTCGACCGTCTCCTGCGTCATGCCGAGCGCCTCGTCGAAGCACTCCCTGCTCTGCCGGAAGTCGCCGTTGGCGCCGTGCAGGCTGCCCAGGTTCCACAGGCTCACCCGGATCTGGTTCGCCTGGCCGAGTCGACGCCGCAGGTCGAGCGCCGTCGTGACGAGCTGGATGGCCTCCGGCAGGCGCGCGAGCCGGAAGTGGGCCGACGACAGGTAGTTGAGCATGATCGCCACAGCGTCGTCGTCGCCCAGCCGCTGGGCCGCGCGCAAGCCGACGGTGTGCGTCTCGATCAGGTCGTCAAGGTGACCGCGGTCGAAGTTGGCGCGCCACGAGGCCCGCGCCAGTTGCCAGCAGCGCCGGAGGAACCCGGTCTCCTCGGCCAGCCGGACCAGTGCCGTCAGCACGGCACGGTTCTCGTCGTACCACGCCATGCCCTGCGCGGCCACGGTCACCAGGTCCGGTCGCGGTGCCGGCGGCAGGTTGAGCAGCACCCGGCCCACACTCGTCTCGACCTCTGCGCTTATCGCGGCGGCGACGTGCAGGTGATGGTCGAGCAGCCGCTCAAGGGCGGGCCGCAGTTCCGGTTCACCGAGGAGCCGGCGGGCGTACTCGCGGACCAGGTCGTGCAGGCGGAACCGGCCCGGTTCGGGCTCGTCGACCAGGTGCGCGTCGACGAGTTCGTCGAGCAGGTCCTGTGCCTCGGGCAGCGGCAACCCGGTCAACGCCGCGGCGACCGTGTTGTCGAAGCGGACACCGGGGTGCAGGCCGAGCAGCCGGAAGAGCCGCTGCGCGGCCGGGGACACCTGCGCGTACGACAGGGCGAACGCGTCGCCGACCGAACGTTGCCCGGCCACGAACTCGGCCAGCGGGTCGCGGGCACCGGCCAACCGGTCGACGAGGTCGGCGATCCGCCAGCCCGGACGGTTGGCCAGCCGGGCTCCGGCGAGCCGGATGGCCAGCGGCAGGTATCCGCACCGGCGGGCCACCTCCGCCGCCGTCTCCGGCTCGGCCGCGACCCGGTCCGCGCCCGCCACCCGGCCCAGCAGCTCGACCGCCTCGTCCGGGTCGAGCAGCGGCAACGAGGACGGCCGGCCCTCTTCGAGCCCCACCAGCCGGCGCCGGCTCGTCACAAGCGTGAGGCAGCCGGACCCGGTGGGCAGCAGGGGCGCCACCTGGTCGGCGCTCGCGGCATTGTCCAGCAGCACCAGCGCCCGGCGCCCCGACAGCTCGGTCCGCCACAGTGCGAGCCGGTCGTCCACGTCCACCGGGATCCGCTCGGGCGGCACGCCCAACTGGCGCAGCAGGGTGGCCAGCGCGGCGGTCGGGGACAGCGGGGTCCGCTCGCTGTGCCCGTGCAGGTCGATGAAGAGCTGCGCGTCGGGGTAACGGTCGGCGAGCCGGTTCGCCAGGTGCACCGCGAGGGTGGTCTTGCCGCTGCCGGCCATGCCGTCGACGACCTGGATCCGGGTGTCGTCCTGCTCGATCTCCTTCAGCAGGCGGGCCAGGGTGTCCTCGCGTCCGGTGAAGTCGTTGATCGCCCGGGGCAGGGCCCGGACCGGTGCGGCCGCCGCCCGCGGGGAGCCGGCCAGGGCGAGGTCACCGGCGAGCACCCGCTGGTGCAGCTCCTGCAACGCGGCGCCGGGCTCGATGCCCAGCTCCTCGGCGTACAGCCGGCGGCCCTCGCGGTAGACGGTGAGGGCGTCGGCCTGCCGGCCGACCGCCGAGAGGGCCAGCATCAGGTGACCGCGCAGCCGGTCCCGCAGCGGATCCCGCTCCACCGCCTCGCTCAGCTCCGCCAGGAGATCGGCGGCGTGACCGAGCCGCAGCTCGACGTCCACGCACTCCTCCAGCACGGTGAGGCGCTGCTCGTCGAGGGCGTGCGCCCGCCGGCGGACACTCCGGCTGGTGATCCCGCTCAGCGCCGGACCCCGCCAGAGGGCCAGGGCTGCGCGGAAATGCCGGCGGGCGTCGGTGAGCCGGCCCGCGGCGACCGCCGCCCGAGCCGCGCCCACCTCCCGGCCGAACACCTCGGCGTCGAGGTCACCGGTCCCCGTACGGATGCCGTAGCCGACCGGATCGGTGACGATCAGCTCCTGCGGGAGCCCGAGGGCGGTGAAGCGCTGCCGCAGCCGGGACACGCAGGTCTGCAACTGGGCCCGGGCGGTGGCCGGCGGCCGTTCCTCCCAGACCGCGTCGACCAGTTCGTCCACCGGCACGACCCGGCCGGCCCGGAGCAACAGCAGCGCGAGGACGGTGCGGTCCCGGCCCGCGGTGACGGTGGCTTCGCCGCCGCCGACCCGCAGGGGCCCCAGGATCCCGAACCGCATCTCCGCCCCCGGCCGTGGTCGTCATGCAACTTCCAGCAGCGTAGCCCCCTGGTCACAGAACGCCGAGCGGCGACGATAGCGATCTGAGAGCGGATCGACAGGGGCCGGTCCGACACTCGTTCCGGGTTGCCGGTGACGGCATCCGACGGGGGCGGTGCGCCCGCTCACCCCAGCGGGCGGGCGCACCGATGTCGGTCAGCGCCGGCCGACGGTGAGGACCGGCTTGGTGACCTCGGCGAAGAAGTCGTTGCCCTTGTCGTCGACCACGATGAAGGCGGGGAAGTCCTCCACCTCGATCTTCCAGACCGCCTCCATGCCCAGCTCCGGGTACTCGAGCACCTCGACGTGCTTGATGCAGTCCTGGGCGAGCCGGGCGGCCGGGCCGCCGATGGAGCCGAGGTAGAAGCCGCCGTGCGTGCCGCAGGAGCGGGTGACCTGGGCGGATCGGTTGCCCTTGGCGAGCATGACCAGCGAGCCGCCGGCGGCCTGGAACTTCTCCACGTACGCGTCCATCCGGCCGGCCGTGGTCGGGCCGAAGGAGCCGGAGGCGTACCCCTCGGGGGTTTTCGCGGGTCCGGCGTAGTAGACGGCGTGGTCGCGCAGGTAGGCCGGCATCGGCTCACCGGCGTCGAGTCGCTCGGCGATCTTCGCGTGGGCGATGTCCCGCGCGACGACCAGCGGGCCGCTCAGCGACAGCCGGGTCTTCACCGGGTACTTCGACAGCTCGGCGCGGATCTCGGCCATCGGCCGGTTGAGGTCGACGCGGACGACCTCCTCGGTCTCCAGCGTCTCGTCGGTGACGTCGGGCAGGAAGCGCGCCGGGTCGGTCTCGAGTCGTTCCAGCCACACGCCCGACGGGGTGATCTTCGCTACCGCCTGCCGGTCGGCGGAGCAGGAGACGGCGATCGCCACCGGGCACGAGGCGCCGTGCCGGGGCAGGCGGATCACCCGCACGTCGTGGCAGAAGTACCGGCCGCCGAACTGCGCGCCGATGCCGAAGTTGCGGGTCAGTTCCAGCACCTCCGCCTCCAGTTCCAGGTCGCGGAAGCCGTGGCCGGTCGGCGAGCCGGCGGTGGGCAGCGCGTCGAGGTACTTCGCGGAGGCGTACTTGGCGGTCTTCAGCGCGTACTCGGCGGAGGTGCCGCCGATGACGACGGCGAGGTGGTACGGCGGGCAGGCCGCCGTGCCGATCAGCCGCAGCTTCTCCTCCAGGAACTGCATCATCCGCGTCGGGTTGAGCAGCGCCTTGGTCTCCTGGTACAGGTAGGACTTGTTGGCCGAGCCGCCGCCCTTGGCCATGAAGAGGAACTTGTACGCGTCCGGTTGCCCGTCCGGGTCCTCGGCGTAGATCTCCACCTGCGCCGGCAGGTTGCTGCCGGTGTTGCGCTCGTCCCACATGGTCAGGGGCGCGAGCTGCGAGTAGCGCAGGTTCAGCCGGGTGTACGCCTGCCAGACACCCCGGGAGACGGCCTCGGCGTCGGCCCCGTCGGTGAGCACGTGCCGGCCCCGCTTGCCCATCACGATGGCGGTGCCGGTGTCCTGGCACATCGGCAGCACCCCGCCGGCGGCGATGTTGGCGTTGCGCAGCAGGTCCAGCGCGACGAACCGGTCGTTCGGCGAGGCCGCCGGGTCGTCGATGATCGACCGGAGCTGCGCCAGGTGCGCGGGGCGCAGGAAGTGCGCGATGTCGTGCATCGCCTCGGCGGTCAACGCGGTGAGCGCGGCCGGCTCCACGGTCAGGAACCGGCGGCCGCCGGGGCCGTCGACGACGTCGACGCCCTCGTCGGTGACCAGGCGGTACTCCGTCTGGTCCGGGCCGGTCGGCAGCAGGGGGGCGTACGAGAAGGCGGCGGCACTGCTCATGAGCGGAAAGCCTAGGGCAGGAGGGTCGCCGGGTCCCACCCGCCGGGTGCCTCCTGGGACACCGCTCTCATCGGCGCCGGTCAGGACGGGAGGACGCTCCTATGCCGCGTCAAGTGGCTGGGGTGGGTTTTCGAGGCGTCGGTAGAGGTCTCGGGCGACGTAACGCTTGAGGCAGCGTTTGATCTCCCGATCGGTTTTGCCTTGGGCGCGGCGGCGCTCGACGTAGGCGCGGGTGCGTTCGTCGCGTTGCAGTCGGGTCAGGACGACGGTGTGCAGGGCGCGGTTGAGTTGGCGGTCGCCTGAGCGGTTGAGGCGGTAGCGGACGGTCTTGCCGGAGGACGCCGGGATGGGGGCGGCGCCGGCGAGCATGGCGAACGCGGCGTCGTTGCGACAGCGTCCCGGGTGGGACCAGGCGGTGAGCACGGTGGCCGCGACGATCGGTCCGACGCCGGTGATGTCGAGCAGGTCCGGTCGCCAGGAGCGCACGATCGTCCGGATCGCCTTCTCGTGCGCGGTGGCTTCAGCTTCGAGGAAGCGGACGCGGCGAGCGAGGTCCCGCAACACGGTCAGACAGGTGAACACCTCGACATCGGCGTTGGTGGTGGGGCGCAGCCGGGTGGCGGTGGTGAGCATGAGGCGGGTGCTCTGGCCGCGGAAGCGGGCCCGCACCACCTCGGGGGCGGTGATCACTATGGCGTGCAGTTGCCGCTGGGCGTCCGAGCTGGCTTCCACGGCTGCGCGGCGGGCGGTCAGTCGTGCCTGCAGCGCGGCCCGCTGGGGTCCCGTCTTGGGCTGCGCCAGGCGGGTGCGGGCCAGTGCGTCGCGGGCGGCCCGTTCGGCATCGATCGGGTCGGACTTCGCCCCGGCACGGCGCGCCGGTCGCACCGGCCGGTCCAGTTCCACGACCAGCTCACCGGCGTCGGCCAGGTGCCGGGCCAGGCCGGCCCCGTAACCGCCGGAGCCCTCCAGCGCCCAGGCCCGCAGCCCTGAGTGCTGCTCGGCCAGAGCCACCAACTCGGCATAGCCGTCCGGGTCAGTGCTCACCGTGGCCCTGACGAGGACCCCACCGGTGCGGGTGTCGAGCACCGCGGCGGTGTGGGTGTCTTTGTGGGTGTCGACGCCGATGACGACCTCGACCAGATCTGCCAGCATGGACATGCGTTCTCTCCTCACCGTGGGGACGCACAGGTCCGGTCCGGTGCGGAGATGGCAGGACTGTGATGAGACACGCCAGCCGCTAACTGGCGGTCAAGCTCCTGATCAGGCCAAACGTCTCCCGCCGGGCCGGCGCCGGCAGCAGCAGACGGACAAGTCCCCTCAAAGGCACAAAGCCAGTCAGGCCTAGAGTCACACCCACTGCTGCCAGCTATCAGCTCACCACTGCTGAACCGACCCCGCCATGCTCACAGTCAG